>NZ_OY781369.1:90000-159474 GCF_963676665.1 uncultured Tolumonas sp. | reverse complement strand
GCGGCAATATCAGATCCGCGTGCGCAATCTGCAAACCGGTGACTGGCTGCCTGATTTGGTGGAAAACACCTCCGGTGATGTGGTGTGGAGCGCCGATAGCGCCGGCTTCTTTTATGTGCGGTTAGACAGTGAAACGCTGCTGCCGTATCAGGTCTATTACCACACCTTGGGGGCCGAACCAGCGCAAGACCGGTTGGTATATGAAGAAACCGACAACACCTATTATCTGCACATCAGCCACAGCCGTTCTGAAGAATATCTGCTGATCTCGCTGTCTAGCACCATGAGCACCGAAGTGCATCTGCTGCCGCTGAAAATACCGCACAGCTCACCGACTCTGTTTTTGGCGCGTCGTCGCGGCCATGAATACAGCCTCGATCATTTCCAGCAGCAGTTTTATATTCGCTCCAACCGCGAAGGGCGTAATTTCGCGCTCTATCTGGCGGACGATGGTGCCGAACAACATTGGCAGGCGCTGTTGCCGGTGCGTGAACATATTTTGTTGCAAGATTTTGTGCTGTTCCGTAACGCCTTATTTGTCGAAGAGCGTGATGCCGGCTTAACCCGCTTACGTCAGCTTGATCTGCAGGGGCAGGAAGTGCGCACTATCGCGGTCGATGATCCGGCGTATGTGTTATGGCTGGGCACCAATCCCGATCCGGATAATCCGGAGTTCCGATATGGCTATGCCTCGTTAACCACACCGACCACGCACTATGCGCTGGATATTGTCAGCGGCGAACGCAAAATGCTGAAGCGCCAGCCGGTGCTGGGTGATTTCAAACCGGAGCATTATCAAAGCCAGCGACTGTGGGTTGCCGCTCGCGACGGTACGCAAATTCCGGTGTCACTGGTTTATCGAAAAGACAGCTATCAGCCGGGGCAAAACCCATTGCTGGTCTACGGTTACGGTGCCTATGGCATGAGCGAAGAGCCTTATTTTGCCTCTTCCCGCTTAAGCCTGCTGGATCGTGGCTTTATCTTTGCGATTGCGCATGTGCGTGGTGGTGAAGAGCTGGGCCGGCACTGGTATGAACAAGGTCGCCAGTTGCAAAAAATGAATAGTTTTACCGATTTCATTGATGCGACCGAGGGCATTCTGGCGGCTGGATACGGCGATCCGGCGCGGGTCTTCGCCTCTGGCGGCAGCGCGGGCGGGTTATTAATGGGCGCGGTGGTGAATATGGCACCGCAGCGTTATCTGGGGGTCGTCGCCGTGGTGCCCTTTGTGGATACACTGACTTCCATGCTGGATGAATCTATTCCGTTAACCACCGGTGAATATGATGAATGGGGTGACCCGCGCGAACCCGCGGTTTACGACTACATCAAAGCCTACAGCCCATACGATCAGGTAAAAGCACAAGCCTATCCGCATTTGTTGGTTGTCAGTGGTTTGCACGATTCACAGGTGCAATATTGGGAACCGGCCAAATGGGTCGCCAAACTGCGGGCGAACAAAACCGACGACAATTTGCTGTTGCTGAGTATGGATATGGATGCAGGGCACGGTGGAAAATCCGGGCGTTACCGTTATTTCCTCGATATTGCGCAGGAATATGCCTTCATGCTGGCGTTAGCAGATACCAGTATAAATTCTGCATCAAATTGATCTGACGGCGGCATTTGCTTTGACAGATGCTGCTAGACTGAGATCATCTTGTGAGGGCTGTATGCTTAAGTGCAGCCAAATGGGTTTTTTTAAGGAGCTGAACATGGCAGTAGAACATAAAGAAGAAGTGTGTGAAGCCTGTGGCTGTCTGGCCGAAGTGGGTACCATCATTCACGAAGGTGACGATGTGGTCGTGATCCCGGTTGAGGGTGATGATGAAGCTGATGCACTGGCGCGTCAGGCGCGTTACATCGACGTGGCGAAACAGGCGTGTGCCGATGTGAAAGTTAGCAGTGAACTGCAAAAAGTGGAAGGTGGTGTTGTGCTGAATACTTCGCTGCAATTTACCTGCACCGCTGAAAAGATGATTTTCGAGATGCGCGCACGTTCTGTGCGTTAATCGGTATTCCGCCGCCATTTTTCTCTCCTCTGGCGGCGGTTTCTGCTATTTTTCACCACATCCTTCTTATCTCATTCCTATCGATGGCTTACAGGCGTGTAGGATATTTGCCATAGTTACTGTGAGCCAAGACGCTTCTTCATGCCAGCCAATAAGAATGTATATTGTTTAATATATTGATAAATAAAGAATTAATAAATATTTGCATAAAATTTTGGAAAATTAGCATATTTAGGCTACTTGTAGGAAAGCTACAAATCCTTAGTATTACTCCTGCAGGACGCGCTGCGGTTTCTCAAGGTTGAGAAGCTTTGTCAGGATGACAAAACGGATTTACCTCAGGATTGAGGTGTTGTTACTCAGGACGAGTAGCAGTCAGGGTGACAAAGGATACCTCAGGATGAGGTGTTGTTACTCAGGATGAGTAGCAGTCAGGATGACACAGGATACTTCAGGACGAAGTCATTGTTGCTCAGGATGAGTGGCAAGCCAGGACGGCAGAAGGATGCACCACAGGATGTGGTTATCAGGATGTCTTCATGGATTGAAGAAAGTAACAAGTAAGGATTATTTGTTACGCAGGATGCTTAAAAGGATGTCCCGATGGATCGGGAAGGGCCTTCAAGGATGAGATAAGACGATGCCATATCGTCGCAGGCTTGGGCAACCAAGACTTTCAGAGGGGTGACTTATGTCGCCCTTTTATTTTTTCTGCTTTCCGTCAAATTCATACCCGCCAAAATTCTTATGCCCGCGATTAACCTTTTAATTTTTAACGTGCTATTCAATTCACCTTAGCTGTTCGAGTTTGCTTACCTGATGGATCGCTCATTTCAAGAGCAAGATATCGATGACAGTCATAGATCCGTATTTGTCTGGTTGTCTTTATCTGAATATTTACTAGATTCAATTAGCAATCTGAATGATTACATAACAGATGTTTCTTTTGGGTGTGAACAACGCGACTCCTCCTTCATCAGCCGGACTATGGTGAATCTATGCAATTACGTTCAATTCAGACAAAAATCGCTTTGCTAGGTGGTATATGCCTGTTAGCCACGGCAGGTTCGCTGGTGGGGTATAGCGTTTATTCTGGATCAAATACACAAAAATTGATTGGTGCCAGAGGCAGTGAATTAGTCCAGAAAAATGCACTGGATGCTGTAAATAATCTGGGTGGTCGTTATGCCGGAGAAATCCGCGCGCAGTTTGATGTGGCATTAGATTCGGCCAGAACGATGGCAGACTCTTTTGCCGTTTCCAAAATGGCCGCTGAACAGAGCGGTAATCTGGCGCTGGGGCGTGACCAGGTAAATGCGGTTTTACTGAATGTCTTAAAGCAAAACCCCGATTTTAATGGTACCTACTCTTGCTGGGAACCCAATGCTATCGATGGTAAAGATCAGGATTTTACCACCGGACAAAATGGCAATAATACGATGACCGGCCGCTTTACTCCGTATTGGACCCGTAGCGCCGATGGCAAAATTGCAGTGCAACCATTGGTTGAATATGACACCAATGACACGCACCCGAATGGCGTCTTAAAAGGCGGTTGGTACATCGTACCGCGGGACACACATAAAGAAAGCGTGCTGGGGCCGTTACCCTACATAGTGCAAGGCAAACAGGTCTGGCTGGCGACATTGTCAGTGCCGATTTTGGCGGACGGTAAATTTTACGGTGTTGCTGGTGCTGACTACGATCTCGATTTTGTACAAAAAATCAGTCAAAAGGTAGATAAAGAGCTGTTTGACGGTAAAGGGGAAGTGGGCATTGTCGCCGATAATGGTTTGTTAGTCGCGGATAGTGAGCACCCCGATCTGATTGGGCAGCACTTTAAAAAAGTGATGGATCAAGACTGGGAGGTTGGTTTTAAAGCTATCCAGGAAGGCAAAAGCCTAGCCCGAATTGATCCTGATACCGGCATGATCGAGGTGTTTTCACCGATTGAGTTAGGCCGCACCGGAAAACCTTGGGCCGTGATGATCAAAATCAGCCGTGATGTCGTGCTGGCAGAAAATGAGCAACTGAATGCGGAAATGGGAGTCTTGGCGACGCATAACATGCTGTGGCAGATCGGCGTTGGTGTGGTGATTTCCATTCTGGCAATGATTGCCTTATGGCTGTCAGCCCGCTCTTTAGCGAATCCGATCCGTAAAGCGGCTGAGTTAGCTAAAGCGATCCAGGAAGGGGATCTATCAAAACGATTGTCTCATTCGTCCGTCGATGAAGTAGGTCAATTGTCTAACGCCTTAGACCGTATGGCGGATAGTTTGCAGGAACAAGTTCATCTGGCCGAACGGATCTCACAAGGCGATCTCGATGTCGATGTGCGTTTGGCCTCGGATCGTGATCAGTTAGGTTTAGCATTGCAGCGTATGGTTAAAACGTTGAATGGGTTGATCTCGGATCTGCAAAGTGGCGCCGGACTTATCAGTAGTAATGCGGATCAGGTGTCTGGGTTAAGTCAGGATTTAGCCAGTGGCGCCACGGAATCAGCCTCTGCGATCACAGAAATCAGCGCGACTATCACGCAAATTGCGGCACAGACACGGCAAAGTGCGGACAATGCTAACCGAGCCAATCATCTGTCGGTGGAAGCAGAGCAATCGGCTCAGGATGGTAACAAGTTAATGGATGATTTGATGGTAGCGATGCAGGAAATTGATCGTTCCGGCAGAGATATCACCAATATCATTAAAGCCATTGATGAAATTGCCACGCAAACCAACTTGTTGGCATTGAATGCAGCGATTGAAGCGGCGCGTGCGGGTCAACATGGCCGTGGTTTTGCGGTAGTGGCAGACGAAGTGCGTAATCTGGCAGCTCGTAGTGCGGAAGCGGCAAAACGCACCGCGTCTCTGATTGCAGAATCGAGCCAACGTACCGTCAAAGGTATGGAGCTGGCGGATAAAACCGCAACTGCGTTGGCTGATATCGTCACCGGTGCGGCGGAAGCATCAGCGCTGGTGGCGGACATTGCCTCTGCTGCTAGCGAACAAGCATCCGGTATTGAGCAAATCAGTTTAGGGATCGGCCAGATTGATGAGATCACGCATCAGAACAGTGCCAGCTCTGAACAGTGTTCGGCTGCGGCGAGCGAGTTAACCGCTCAAGCATCACAACTGAACCAACTGATCAGCAAATTCAAAGTCAAACGCTCGCGTTAAGCGGCAGTAAAAAAGCGGAGGCCATGTGGTCTCCGCTTTTTTTATGGACCAATGAAACGTGTTAGCCTTTTAGTTTTGCTGCGACGGTGGCGACATGTTTACCCTGAAAACGGGCAATCGCCAGTTCACGGGCATCCGGTTGCCGAGAACCATCCCCCCCGGCGATGGTCGTTGCCCCATAAGGTGTGCCGCCGCTGACGTGGCTGATATCAAACAGTTCTCTGGCGCCATAACCAATCGGTACAATCACCATGCCGTGATGAGCGAGTGTCGTCCAAGTCGAGGTAATGGTCATCTCTTGTCCGCCACCGACACCGGTCGAACTAAACACACTGGCGACTTTGCCAAACAATGCCCCTTTGGCCCATAAGCCGCCGGTTTGATCGAGAAAAGTGCGCATTTGTCCGGCCATATTGCCAAAGCGGGTGGGTACCCCAAAAATAATGGCATCATAGTCGGCCAGCTCTGCGGGCGTGGCGACCGGTATCTGGCTGGCTTTCCCGCCGGCAGAAGCAAAGATAGCCGGGTCCATCGTTTCAGGAACCCGTTTGAGTGTAACCTCGACGCCATCCACTTCTCGTGCGCCTTCGACCACACTGTTGGCCATCGTTTCAATATGGCCATACATGGAATAATACAGTACAAGCAACTTGGTCATGGTTTGTTCCCTTTCACAATGAATGATGGGCGTATCATTCACGACAGGTACGCCGGAAATAACTCAACTTTAAGCATTTAGCATAGTCAAACCATAGACTTCCGTGCGTGATTCCGATAGTTCAATTTCGGGAACATTGGGTTGCTTTATCCGGAACAATACGCAGACACAACGGCTGACTTAATCCGGCGAGAAAGGTTTCTACCTGTTGGGTATACGCATTATTCAGCCCGAGTTGTTTATTGATCTCTTTGTGAGTGAGCGGTTCCGGTTGTAATGATGCAGCTATCTGTAGGCTTTTGGCCTGCGCGACAAAATCACCGGCTTGATCACACGGTTTGTCAGGGCGTTGGGTTGAACAGATCGCCAGAAATGCGGTTTGTTGTGCTTTGAGTTGCTGCGACGGGGAGGCGGCTTGCCAATAAGCGGGGTCAGAGCCAAAGGCTTTATCGTAGAAACGGTAATGTTTGGCTGCCATGATCCGGGGAATATCATACGCCGCACTGTCGAGTGAGACGGTGCCTAACCAAGACTGCGCACTTCGCCGGGTGGCGAGTGTCGGATCGGCGGCCAGCAAACTGACCAGATGGGCACCGGCAGAATGGCCCATTAAGACAAACTGGTGTGCATCGGCACCCCATCGCGTGGCATTTTTCTGCGCATAGGCGAGGGCGGTTGCAACATCTTGGGCCTGTAATAACGGATCAGCCTGCGGCAATAAACGATAATTGATGGAGATAAAAACAATACCCTCAGGCACCCAACGGGCGATTTTATTATCCACCACGTTACTCATCGCTTTATCGCCAGTACGCCAGGCGCCGCCGTGTACCATAAAAATTACGGGGGCGCTGGTGAGAGGATGTGTTGGTAAATAAACATCCAGTCGTTGTTTGGCATCAGTGCCATAAGCCAGATTGCGAATCACCCGAACGCCAGCTGGTAATGAGTTTGATGCCTCGCTGGTGTCAGTAAATTCATCATTTTCAGTTGTCTTCACCGCTGTTGCCGCATGCCGTTCGGCGAACCGTTCTTGTAGGCGTTCCCGCAGCAAGCCGGCCTGCGCGGGTGACATTAAAAATAAACAGGATAATAGTCCAAAAGAGACTGTTCGCAGGTGCTGCCTCAGCTGTCGATGCATATCCATTCCTATAATTTATTAAACTCTTTATCGAAGCGGTAACGGCTGGAGGTTACATAACGCTCCATCGCCTGTAAGCGTTGATCAAGTTGCTGCATGCGTTCACTCAGTTGGCGAGCCCGTTGCGCGGCATCTTCCCCATAACCAAACTGCGGACGAAAACGGGTTTCTGGCGGCAATTGTGTCGGCTGTTTATCCAGCAGGAATATGCCCGCCAGATAAACCAATGCCGCGAGACTGCCGCTAAAAACAAACAGCGTGATCATCAGAATTCGTATCAGCCAAACCGGCTGCCCATAACATTCCGCGACACCGGCACAGACACCGCCTAACCAGGCCTGATTACTGCTGCGATAAAGTTTGCGGTCGACGTTTTTCATCACAAATCTCCGGATCAAGAACGGTGATTGCGATCTTCATCGTGGCGGCGCCAGTCGGGCTGCTGCACGTCGAGGATCGTTTCTAATGTCACGATGCGTTGTTCCAGCCGTTGAGCCAGCGCCAGCGCGTCAGCCAGCTGATCCTGTTCTTCTGCGGATAACCCTCGGTTGAGCCGGGATTGCGTCCAGTAATGCAATATCAGCCAGATCGGCGCCACCAGTGCCAGAAACACCACGGCTGGCACAAAAAAGAACATCATCAATGACATTAAGACTCACTCCTTTGTTTGGTCATGCTGGCTTTCAACGCTTCCAGTTCTGATTCAACTTTGTCATTCCGCGCCAGTTCGTTAAATTCGTCATGCAAGGTGCGGCTGCGGCCCAGATCTTGGGCTTCCACCTGTGCTTCTAAGTTATCCATTTTGCGCTCGTAAGCATCGAATTTTTGGAAGGCTTCTTCCAGTTTGTCGCGATTGCTGCTGCGGCGAATATCCATCCGCGCGCGGCTGGTTTTTTCCCGCGCTAATAACGACTGTTGTTTGGCTTTCGCGTCATCCAGTTTTTGTTGCAACTGACCGATCTCTTCATGTAACACGGTCAGTTGTTCCTCTATCACTTTTAGCTCACGTTCCGCCAATTGCAATGTTTCTTCCACCGCTTGTTTTTCTGCCAATGCCGCCCGAGCCAGATCTTCACGGCCTTTACTCAGTGCCAGACGGGCTTTGCTTTCCCAGTCGAGCGCATCGTGTTGCAGACGTTGTAAACGGCGCTCCTGCTCTTTGCGATCGGCGAGTACCCGCGCAGAGCTGGTGCGCACCTCAACCAGTGTTTCTTCCATTTCCTGGATCATCATCCGTACCATTTTGGCTGGGTCTTCGGCGCGATCGAGTAACGCGGTCAGGTTGGAATTAATGATGTCGCTGAAACGAGAAAAGATACCCATGATGAACTCCTGTTATAGGTGACCTCTATAACAGAGCGAAAGTTGTGCCAGATTTATAATGTATTGTTTTTACAGTAGTTAATTATCTGAGCTGAAAAAATCACGGTTTGTGGCTTGAATATTTGGCTATATAGACCAAGAGTATGGTTAATAAAGCCAAATTATGGTGGACAAAATGACCACGCCGAAACAACGTGTGATCGGCAGCTCTGAGCTTTGGCATCAGGTGCTGCAACAAGCATCGCAAGTGGCACCACTGAACCGGCCAGTGTTATTGGTGGGCGAGCGCGGCACCGGCAAAGAGCTGATCGCGGAACGGTTGCACTATCTGTCACTGCGCTGGCAACAGCCCTATCTGCAGGTGAACTGTGCGGCGATGACTGAAAATCTGCTGGAATCAGAGCTGTTTGGCCATGAAATGGGCGCTTTTACCGGGGCGACACGTAGTCGGGCAGGGCTTTTTGAGCGCGCCGATGGTGGCACGTTGTTTTTAGATGAACTTGCCACCGCCAGTTTGCCGGTGCAGGAAAAATTGCTCCGTGTCATTGAATATGGCCGCTTTGAGCGCGTCGGTGGCAGTAAAACGCTGCAGGTCGATGTGCGGGTGGTGGCTGCGTGCAATGAAGATCTGCCAACACTGGTCACACAAGGGCGTTTTCGCGGCGATTTGTTAGATCGGCTGGCGTTTGATGTGCTGAACCTGCCACCGCTGCGTTATCGTAAAGAAGATATTGCCGAGCTGGCCGAACATTTTGCGCTGCGTATGTGTCTGGAATTGGGGTATGACTTTTTTTCGGGGTTTGCCCCGCCAGCCATGCAACAACTGCTGACGCACGATTGGCCGGGTAATGTGCGCGAATTGAAAAATGTCGTTGAGCGCAGCATCTACCGCCATGCCGACCCGGTGCAACCCGTGGCTGAAATGGTGGTAGATCCCTTTGTCAGCCCCTGGCGAACCCCTCCGGTAACTAGCTCTAACATGACTGAAGCAGAACCCGATCTGCCGATGTCAGCTCAAGCGCCAATGAACTGTGATTTAAAAGCGGAGCTGGCGCAATTTGAACAAAGTTTGATTCAACGAGCACTGCAGCAACAGCATTTTAATCAACGGCGTACCGCGCAGGTGCTGGGGTTAAGTTACGACCAATTGCGTGCTGCGTTGCGGAAATATCCACACTTACTGACGGAACGAAATAACACCAATCAGTGATGTCATTTTAAGCTGATCGGCGTGTAGGATATTTGCCATAGTTACTGTACGCCAAGACAGTTTTTATGGTGTTTTTAACCGTTAAAATTTCACTTATCATATTGATATTCCATAAATCTATCGTTATTAAAATCCGTTCTCATCCATTTATTGTTTAAAACGTAACCACATTATTTCGAATTGCATACTAGTATTAATCATACAGGACGTATTTGATGGATCTGGATGAACCATCACTTAGGGATGAGACACGGGAAGAACCGCCGGATGCGGTTACAGGGACACCCAAGGGAACGGGTGATAACCGGTGATGGAACAGCGGTTATGCAGGAAGCCGGTCGTGAAATGTGACCCCATGGAAGGCGATGATGCCTGCAAGGATGCCTGCGCAGTGTACAACGGAAAATTTGTGCTCCACGTAATTCTTCGGTTTAGGCACCGATGCCTGTAGAGGGGTGACATGATGTCGCCCCTTCGTTTTTCTGCGATTTACCCCTCTTTTATCTGCCATATAGGCAGCATGGTCAGTTCATTTTTGCCGGAAGGGCATCGTGATTTTTTACCCGCAACATCGACGGAATATTCGGTAACATAAAATATGTTGCTCTTTTGTTATCAGACAACGGATCATCCGTGGCAGATAACAAAGAGGAATGAATACCATGAAACGATTTATTCTGTGGTTGCTGCTGGTTCTGACTGCACCCGCATGGGCTGTGCCATCACCAAAAGAAGTTTCAGATGCTGTTCATGCCGGAAATTTGGTGCTTGCGGAACAATTGCTGCAACAAACTCTGCAAGACAAACCCAATAGTGCGATGGCGCATTATGAGTTAGGGCAGGTATTCGCCAAAGAGAAGCGTCATCAGGAAGCATTGGCTGAGCTGACGAAAGCACAACAGTTGGATCCTGCACTGCATTTCGCAAAAAAACCGCAGTTGTTTCAGGAGATCTATAATGCGGAAAAATCTGCCTTACAACGGCAGGCTTTTCTGCAATCGAACACGCATACCACTTCATCTTCAGTAATCCATCCCACTAAGAGTGAGCACCAACAAAGTGGCGGCAAATCGATGATTTCCTATTTTGCGGTGGTGTTATTGCTGTTAGGCGGGGTGTTGTTGGTGATTTACTGGTGGATGAATCGCGCGGATGCACAACGGGCCAAAGAACAACAACGCCGGTTGGCAGCACAAGCGCAGGAACAGCTGGCGTTGTTATTACAACAGGCTGAAACAGTACGCGATAGCGAACTGGAATGTCGGGCGGCCAGTTATTCATCTACGCAGAAACAACCCATTAATCACGCTTTAGCTGCTCACCGCGAAGCACTGATGCAAGCCATTGCTCATTGTAAAGACGGCATGCCGTTATCCGATGAGCAGCTGCGCCATTTGCAGGCGGAAACGATGCGTTTACAACAGGCCGCCCGCAGCGGCGAATTACCTGCCCCGATCATTGCACCAGCATTTGAGCCAGTGATGCAGCCGCCCCAACAAGGGGGCTGGCATGATCCGCAACCACAAACGCCACAGCCGGTGATCATCAACAACAATACCTCATCCGGTGGGATGTTGGGTGGCGTGGGTGGAGTTGTTGCCGGCGTGGTGTTAGGTGAAATGCTGGCCGGAAATCGTCAGCATGAAACCGTGGTATATCGTGATGAACTAACGCGCGAAAACCCTGAACGTGAAGGTGATGATCTGCCCGAGTTTGATGGCAGTAATGATGATAATAGTGCTGGCTGGGATGATGATTCATCGTCGTTTGACGGTGGAAATGATGATTCCTGGTCGTGATGATCGCAGTGTCATGAATAGTTTGTAATGAACGGTCTTGTAATCAAAAACACATAAGCGGAGCGTGTTATGTCAGGTATTTTTGAGAAATTATCCCGTACTATCAAAGGGCTGGCTAATGATGCACTGGATGCGGCAGCTGATCCGGGGCGTGATGCCCGCCAGATTGTTCGTGAACTGGAAGAGCAGATCCAGCAGGCGGAAGCGGCATTACTGGATGTGCGAGCTGAATATGAGCTGATGCGTTCCGGTAAAGATAAAACTGAGCAGGAAGTGGCGCGCTGGGATGGTTTAGCGCGCCAGGCCATCAGTGGCGATGATGACGGGCTGGCACGCGAATGTCTGACCCGCAAACAGCAATTTACGACCACATTGCAGCAGCAGTCAGAACAGATCGCGCAATATGAACCTGCGGTGCGGGAGCTGGAAAGCCGGATTAACGAGCTGAAAACTCAGCATGCCGAGATGGAAAACCGCATCGAATTACTGGAAGCGCGCAGCCACTTGGCGACTGCACAGGAAAAAACCGCGACCGTTATCAGCGGGATCGGCGGTCAATCGCTGGTGGCCGATTTTGATAAGCTCGAAGCGCAGGTGGAAAAACAGGAAGCGCGTGCCAGTGCCGCGAGTTCACTGGCGACACAACAGAATGGCAATGATTTAGAACAACGCGTGAAAGCACTCCAGCACAGTGATGTCGATGATGCACTGGCGAAGCTGAAACAGGAAATGGGCCGCTGATCGCGGTTAATTTTCCGGTGTGCGCGAGATGATAAGCCAGACGCCAACGGTGATTAATATGACGCCGAGCGTCTGGCTGAATGACAGCGATTCCTGATACCACGGCAATAACGCAGTGGCTAAATACACCAGTGCATAACTGACACTCAACAACGGATAAGCCCGGTTGAGCGGCAAATGGTGCAACGCTTTTAGCCAGCAAAACATCGACAGCAAATAAGCGGCAATGCCGCTACCGACCAGACATAATGCCGCTTTATTCTCCAGCAAAATAAGGGAGGTAAACCAACTCAGAGCAAAATGCGGTAAATGGATCATGCCCCATTTCATCGTCAATTGCGCCAGTGTGGTCAGTAAAACACTGCTACCGGCCAGCAGATAACCACGCAATGCATATTTCATAAATGTGCGCCTACTAAGATGACGCCGAGCATGATGCAGGCGATGCCACACCAGCCGCGCCAGCCGGTTTTTTCTTTAAACCAGAAGTGCGAGGCCAGAGTGACTAACACAAAATTCAGGCTCAGCATGGGGTAGGCAATATTAAGCGGTACATACTGCAAAATTACCAGCCACAGCAACATGCCTAGCCCTAACGCAGTCAGACCGCTGAGTAACCAGCGATCGAACAGCTTTTCCTGCCAACCTAATGCGCGATGCCGCCAATTTTCCACCGCCTGTTTTTGGCATAACTGCCCGACACAGGTGAGTAAACTGACCACAATAATGGCAAAACTACTCATGTTTATTTCCGGTACTATCTCCGGCACTATTTTCGGCCTTGTCGGTCGACATGGCTTGCCGGTAATAAAGCAGGGTGAAGTTTTGTTGGGCAATCATTTGATCGGCGGCTGGTAACGTTTTGGGCAATTCGCCCGGTTTGTTGCGGGTGACCACTGACACATTCCCTTGCTGACGAGCGCTGTTTAACCAGGCTGGGAAGTCTTCAGTTTTAACACGCTTATCGGTTTGTGAGGAATCGGCCAGCCCGTAAGCCAGCTCACCATCGACGCCATACAATTGAATATCATCGCGTTTTAATTGCCAACCCAGACTGACCGCGAGACCGACATCATTACTGAACACAAAACGGCTGCTGTCGAGTTCCTGCTGATGTTGTGTAATAAAGGCTTCTGGCAATTTAGAGTTAATCAGCGAAGTTGGCAGTGACCAGCCGAGCAACAGCCCTAACGCCAGTGGGCACAGTGCGGTTAGATACAATGATTGTGCTGGTTTACGGTAACTGAACCAGCCTGCGATGAGCCAGCCAGCAAAACAGAGCACTGCCAAGGCCAGAGCAACATGATCATTGGCCAGATACAAAGGCTGTTTTCCCATGATCCCACTGCCGAGTAACAATACTGCCACGAGCAATAGACCGCCAAATGCCATATTGACCCAGGCATTCTGCCGTATCACCCGCCAGCGTTTTTCCGCCAGTAATTCGGTAATGCCGTAACCCAGTAATATCGCCAGCGGGGCAAAACACGGCAGGATATAGGTGGGCAGTTTGCCTTTCGCGATGCTGAAAAACAGAAACGGGATCAGCAGCCAGAACAGTAAGAACATCACCACCGGGCGGATGGATGTGGTGCGCCAGCTCTGTTTTAAAGCGGCCGGAGCTAGGCCGAGCCACGGTAAACAACCGGCAATCAGGATCGGCAGGTAATACCAAAACGGCGCTTTATGTTGTGCATCTGCGCCGGAAAAACGCTGAATATGTTCTACCCAGAAAAAATAATGCCAGTAATCGGGAGCGCGTAAATGAATGGCAATCGCCCACGGTAAACTCACCAGTAATAGGGTGAGCAAGGCGATCCATAAGTAGCGTAACTCATTGAGTTGACGACGATAAAACAGGTAAGGCAACGCAACTATGACCGGAACCGCCAGAGAAATAAACCCTTTGGTCAGAAAGCCCAACCCTGCAGCGACGCCCATCAGGGCATAACCGGCTAATTTTTGTCGTGAGGTGTTGGCTTGCAGACTGACGTAAAAACAGACCAGCGTCAGATCGAGCCACAGTGTCACCATGCTATCGAGCACGCTATAAGTGCCGATGGCATACACCAAAATAAACGACAGATAACAAACCGCGGCCGCGATCGCTTTTTTCTGACTGTGGAATAAACGTTGGCTAAACCAGTAGATCAACCAGGCGGTGAGGCCAGCGGAAAGAGCGGAGGCAAAACGGACAGCAAAATGTGACTCACCAAATAACAACTGGCTGATACTGTTTAACCAATATCCGGCGATCGGTTTTTCGAAATAGTGCAGCCCCAATAGGTGCGGCACAATCCAGTCACCACGCTGGATCATTTCGCGGCTGATCTCAGCATACCGCGATTCATCGGGTATCCACAGCATCCGGTTATTCAGCGGTAACAGATACGCCACGGCGAACAAGAGCATCAGCAGCCAATGCGTATATTTTTGCGCAATATTTTTTATCTCTGACATCCAAGCCATCCTTCACGTCCGGGAATAATCGCGCGTTCAATGCGTCCGGTGGGTAATGTTTCCGTCGCCGGTAATAATTCGCCTAATGGGCAAAAACGTACGCCCGCTTGTTGTGCGCGTTGTAATAAATCCTCAAACAGCGATGCCATGACGATCCCTTCCACTTCCGCGTGAATGGTGTACACATTCAACGCACTCGGGCGCAGTAATGACAAGATATGCTGGTTAAAGTTATCAGTGGTGATCTCACTGCCAATGATCTCATCAAAGGTGGGTAAGGTGACCGGAATTTGCGGTGTACCCAATGAACCATCAGCCAGTAGTGGGCGGAAAATGGAAGTACCACGGCAATCGCTGTTATAACGGAAGGCATACGGTTGTTTGCATTGCACCACTCGTTCATCGGCGCGCCAGCCAGCGACGGCAGAACAATCAATCGGGCGCCCTAAAATCTGCTGCAGAGTTTCGACACCCTTTGCGATGTGTTGTGTCAACGTAGTTTCTGACCAGTCACCGGCGTGTGCTTGCCAACCGTGGTGATCCCAGGCGTGCAGGCCAATTTCGTGTCGCATCTGATCGGCATCGCGCATCAGCTGGCCGAGATGTTGTCCGATTTTTCTGCCCGGCCAGGCGGTGCCAGCGAGCAGGATGTCCCAACCATATAATGACGCGGCGTTGGAGCGCAGCATTTTCAACAGAAATTGGGGTTTGAGCAGTCGCCAGAGATGGCGGCCCATGTTATCCGGGCCGACACTGAAGAAAAAACTGCCTTTAACACCGTATTTATCCAGCAATTCGAGTAAACGGGGCACGCCATCACGCGTGCCCCGAAAGGTGTCTACATCGATGCGTAAACCGACATCAAGCATGTTTTACTCCGCTGTTACACAACCACGCAGGAAGAAGTCGAGCGTTGTTTCAATCGTTTCTTCGGTTGGAATGGTCGGTGTCCAGTTGATTAAGCGCTGCGCATTTTTGATGCTTGGGCGGCGATGGGACACATCCTGATAACCGGTGCCGTAATACGATTGGCTTTCCACCTCATTGAAACCGGCAAAGGCTGGGAAATGAGCACGCAGCGGGTGCGCTTCAAATTTCGCCAGCAAAATTTCCGCCATTTCACGAATACTGGCTTCATTCTCCGGATTACCGATATTGATGATTTGCCCGTTGCAACGACCACCTTTGTTTTCGATGATACGGAATAACGCTTCCACCCCTTCACGAATATCAGTAAAGCAGCGTTTTTGCGCGCCACCATCGACCAGTTTGATCGGCGTGCCTTCCACCAGATTTAAGATGAGCTGCGTGATGGCGCGTGAACTCCCAATACGGGCAGCATTCAGATTGTCTAAACGCGGGCCCATCCAGTTAAACGGGCGGAACAGGGTGAATTTTAAGCCTTCTTTCTGGCCATAAGCCCAAATTACACGATCCAACAATTGTTTGGAGACCGAGTAGATCCAACGCTGTTTGTTGATGGGGCCAACAATCAGCCGTGAGTTATCTTCATCAAAGCTCTGGTCATCACACATGCCATACACTTCAGAGGTGGATGGGAAGATGATGCGTTTATTGTATTTCACGCAATAACGCACGATTTTCAGATTTTCTTCAAAATCGAGCTCAAATACGCGCAGTGGATTGCGGGTGTATTCAATCGGTGTGGCGATAGCCACCAGCGGCAGAATGACATCACATTTTTTGATGTGATATTCCAGCCATTCGGAATGGATGCTGATATCCCCTTCGACAAAATGGAAGTGCGGATTGCCGATGAAGCGGGAAATGGCGTCAGAGCCGATATCCAGACCATACACTTCATATTTATCATCATCGAGCAGACGTTCAGTCAGATGGTTGCCGATAAAGCCATTCACACCCAAGATCAGTACCCGCGTGCGACGCAACGCCTGCAGGCTGCTGGATACTTTCGGCCCAAACGCCGAACCTTCGGTTAAACCCAACTCACGGGCTAACTGGCTGCCGCGTACAAACAGGCCTTGTTCAGATTGCCCTGAGGTGATTTCCAGAACGTCTTTACCACAAGCGACTTGCAGCGGATCGATGGAGATGATGGTACCCGGTGTATGGTTGCCACCACGTGCTGGGACTACCGAGGCTTTCCAGACCAACAATTTACGATCGCCGGCAAAGGTAAAGGCGCCAGGGTAGGGTTGGGTTACGGCCCGCACTAGGTTATAAATTTCCTGCGCCGGTTTGTACCAATGGATCTCGCCATCGGCAGGGGTGCGACGGCCAAAATAACTGGCTTTCGATTCATCCTGCGGCTGTAAGGTAGTATTACCGGCTTTCATCGCGGGCAGCGTATCTGCCAGCAGGCTTTCTGCCGCAGAACGTAATTTACCATGCAGGGTTAAGGCGGTATCACTGTGGGCAATGGCGATGACTTGTTGTGCCACGATGTCACCCGCATCGGGTTTTGCTGTCATTTGATGCAGTGTCACCCCAGTTTCGGTTTCGCCGTTTACCAACACCCAGTTGGCGGGTGCGCGACCGCGATAGCGTGGCAGCAGTGAACCGTGCAGATTAAACGCGCCTTGCGGAGCAATATCTAAAATCGCCTGACTGAGCAGATTGCGGTAATAAAACGAGAAAATAATATCCGGCGCTAAGCGCTGAATACGTTCAATCCACAGTGGATGATTGGCATCTTCCGGTGCAAATACCGGTAAATCGTGCTCAGCACACACCTGTGCCACAGAGCCAAAAAAAGTATTTTCCTGCTGGTCATCCACATGGGTAAACACGGCCTGAATATCATAACCGGCATTCAGCAATGCTTTAATACCAGTGCAGCCAATATCGTGATAGGCAAAAACTACAGCTTTCATTATTTCTTCTCCACAGAAGAGGATTCAGCATTCTGACGAACAATGGTTTGGATAAAATAGCGTGGGCGGGCGCGGACATCGGTGTAGATCCGGCCGATGTATTCACCGAGCAAACCCATACCGACAAATTGCGCACCGATAAAAATGAACAGCAGCGCAAACAGGGTGAACACACCGTCGGCGGCCCACGTTGCACCGAGTGCAAAACGTAAAATCAATAACAGCAATGCTAGTGCGAAACCCAAACCGGCAATCGCGCCACCAACAAAACTCAGTAAGCGCAGCGGTGCGGTGGTCATGCTGGTGATCAGGTCGAACATCAGATTGATGAGTTTCAACAGATCGTATTTCGATTCACCATGCTCACGTTCAGCATGCTGCACGGGCAGTTCAGTCGTATTGCGAGCAAAACTGTTGGCTAAAATAGGAATGAAAGTGCTGCGTTCCTGACATTGCAACATCGCATCGATGATCGAGCGGCGATAAGCGCGCAACATACAGCCGTAGTCACTCATCTCCTGACCGGTTGCCCGTTTCACCATCCGGTTGATCACTTTCGACGCACTTTTGCGGAAAAAACTGTCTTGCCGGTTCATGCGGATGGTGCCAACCACGTCATAACCGCCCTCAGCGGCAGTTTTCACCAGTCGTGGGATCTCTTCCGGCGGATTCTGTAAATCGGCATCCAGGGTAATGATCAGGTCGCCACGGGCACTTTCAAAACCGGCCATCACGGCAGAGTGCTGACCATAATTCCGGTTCAGGATCACCGCCACGACATGGCTATCCGGGGCATTGGCGGCGGCAGTCAGCATTTCGGCCGAACGATCACGGCTACCGTCATCGACCAGTACCACCTCATACGCGGAGCCAATTTGTTCACACGCTACCAGCGTGCGACGCAACAACTCCGGCAAACTGGCTTCTTCGTTATAAACCGGGATAACAACCGACACTAACTGAAAGGTATTAATCTCAGACACGGCTAGACTCCAATACTTGGTGGATCACACGAACGACGCGTTCTAAATCGTCATCGGTCATATCGGGAAACAGCGGTAGCGTGCAAAGACAAGCGGAATTCCATTCGGTGTCGGGCAGGGAAACTGCCGGGTATTTTTCGCGGTAATATTTCTGAGTGTGTGCGGCACGGAAATGCAAACCTGTGCCAATTTCCTGCTGCTGTAAGGCTTGCATAAAGGCATCACGATCAATGCCGCAACGGCTGGCATCAATACGGACCATAAACAGATGATTGCTGTGCAAATGCGGATAATCCGGCACGGCTAACGGCTGCAATGGCGTACTGGTAAGCAATTCACGGTAACGCGCGACCAATACCGCTCGGCGGGCATTGAGTTCCGGCAGACGATGTAGCTGCACCACGGCAATCGCGGCATTGATATCCGCCAGATTGTATTTGTAACCGGGGGTGATCACTTCCGCCTGGGGTTTACGGCCTTGCATCTGGCGATCAAATGCATCCACACCTAAGCCATGGAATTTCAGCATGCGCACTTTCGCGGCCAGTTCGTCATCATCGGTGGTGACTAACCCGCCTTCGGCGCAAGTCATGTTTTTGATGGCATGAAACGAGAAAATGGCGGTGCCTTGCTGACCAATCCAGCGTTCGCGGTAACGCGTGCCGACCGCATGCGCGGCATCTTCCACCACCACAATCTGATGTTGTGCGGCCAGCGCATAAATTGGGTCAAGATCAACCGGAGCGCCAGCGTAATGCACCGGAATAATGGCTTTGGTGCGTGGTGTAATGGCATCAGCGATGCGCCGGGCATCGGTCATCAATGTGTCACGATCAACATCCACAAACACCGGCGTGGCCCCCAGTAGGGTGATGAGATTGATGGTCGATACCCAGGTTTGCGACGGTGTGATCACTTCATCACCCGGGCCAATATTTAACGCCATTAGCGTGACATGCATTCCCGCTGTGGCTGAGCTGACGGCAATGGCATGTTTACAGCCAAATGTCTGGCAAAACAGCTGTTCCAGTTCCTGATTTTTCGGGCCAGTGGTGATCCAGCCGGATTTCAGTACCTGGGTTACTGCTGCTATTTCTTCATCCCCAATCGCAGGGCGTGAAAAAGGCAAAAAACTCATGATAGTTAAGCCTCGTAGTAAGTCATCCTTGGAAGAGCATTACTGCGCTCTATTTCAAGCATAGGTTATTCGTGTTGTATGAACGTTTTAGGATCACTACAGCGAGATCGATGGCACCATTGGGAAAAGGTTTTGTTCTCGTTGATGAGATACAGCATGACGAACAAACCTTTAGCGAAGCTTAAAAAGGGTTTGTCATTCTGTAACCAGATGTACAACTCAAAGGTCAGGAAACTAAAAATGTAAAAGCGATATATCGTCTGACGCTAAATATGAGAGTTCGATTACAGTAGTTAATGAGTGGTTAGTTAAACTATTGAGTAGATGAGAAGTAAACCGGAGTGTGCCCCCGATAACCCTGGCAGGATGCCGGGGTTATTTTTTGCTGCTTTATTGATCTGCTCCGGCGCTGCTGAGGTTTAATGATGCTTAAATGATGCATCATTAATGAAAAGGAGTTTGCCATGAGCCAATCCGTACACGGTCACGATGTCATGCATATGATGCTGGAGTTGGGCGGTCAATTTACCCGCGACAGCTTGAAATCTGCTATCGAAACCCGCCTTGGGGCGGATACCCGCTTTCATACCTGCAGTGCAGAAGATATGACCGCTTTGCAGCTGATTGATTTCCTCGAAGCGAAAGGCAAATTCGTGGCAGCAGACGATGGTTTCAATACCCGCGAAGAACATATCTGTCAGCATTGATCGCGTGACGCGGAATACAACAAAAATGGTGCCGTATACGTGCACCATTTTTGTTTACAACGAATTATATCTTTCAGAAATTAAACCGGTAATAGGCGTTATACGACTCGATGCCGGCATTGTGTGAACTGAGTCCGGCATTGGAATAATGTAATGCCTGTATACCAATGGTATGCCGTTGATAAAACCGCACTCCAATGCCCAGTCGATCTTCAAAATTCACGCTGGAACCCAGCTCCCGATCTTCAATTTTGTTCCGACTAAATGCGGCTAAGCCGATCCCGGCTTCCACAAATGGCTGTATGGCGGCATTGGCCGAGCCAAATTCATAAGTCAGCACCGGTGAGGCCGATAAGCTGTGAGTATTCACCGCATTATCACTTTCCCAGTAGGTATAACCGAGCGTGCAATAACCACTGAGCCGGCCAAAATCCGAGTCAAACCAACGATCTTGCCATGGGAATTGCAGTCCGACGCGATAAGTCATGGTGTTGTCAGCGGAATGGCCTAACGCCACTGAAACATCAGCTGCGCTGGTGGTTGCGCTTAGCAATAAGGTTAATCCGCTTAATACCGTGGCCAATGAACGAGAGTGAAGAGTCAAAGCAGTCGACATAGGTGCCTCCTGTGGAACAAAGCAGTTTCACGCAGATCTGCGTGCAGAGGTTACTGATTTGAGTATAGGTTTTTTCTCAAGAAATGCAGGCAGAACGACGAACATCGCCTGTTGTTCTCAGTTTTGCTAGACTAGTCCACCTTTACCCTCTTTTATTTTGCCTTTCTTTCGGATTACAGCATATGAGCGTGATTACAGCGGCAGTAATGTTATTTTTGATTATGGATCCGGTCGGAAATTTACCGATTTTTCTGTCAATTTTACGTCCGTTACCCGAAGGGCGTCGCCGTAAGGTGATGATCCGGGAATTACTGATTTCTTTAGTAGTTATGCTGATCTTTCTGTTCACGGGTCAGGAGTTATTAAATCTGCTGAATCTGAAACAAGAAGCGGTCAGTATCGCGGGTGGCATCGTGTTATTCCTGATCGCCCTGCGGATGATTTTTCCTGGCGAAGGCGGTGTCACCGGTTTACCGGAAGGCGAAGAGCCATTGATTGTGCCGATGGCGATCCCGATGATTGCCGGCCCCTCTATTCTGGCTGCGTTGGTGTTGTTGTCGCATCAATATCCGGCTCAAATGATGGATTGGGTACTGGCCCTGTTATTATCGTGGGGCGCGTCGGCAGTCATTCTGATGTTTTACGAGCAAGTACATAAATTGCTTGGCGAACGTGTGCTGACGGCAATGGAACGCTTGATGGGGATGTTGCTGGTCATGATCTCGGTGCAGATGTTACTCGATGGCGCGGTGCAATACCTGCATCGTTAAAATCCCAACGGATGAAATGAAAAGGCAGTCCTTAGACTGCCTTTCTTTTTGCCTCAATTTCCGCTTTTTTCTTCTGCGCGGCTTCATAAATGGCGCCACGTAACTCAATCATGCGGAAGAAACCAAACAGCAATAACTCAATGTAATCGCGCTTGGTCAGCTTGATCATATCTTTCGCCACCAAGGTCATGATGGCGGCTTGAATGGCATGCACCGTCAGCACTAACACGGCGAACACGGGGATCAGCGTGTGAATTTTGCCTTCCAGCGGGTGAAGAAAGGTGAAATACACACTACCCAGCCAAAACCCCATAACGATCAACTTGGCTAACAACAAAAACAACCATTTCATGATGTTGGACACTCCCGCAAATACAGCTGGTAACACACCTGACCAGCCTGTTTGTCTTTTAATAATTGCCAGTTCGCCGGAATTAGCGGCGCGGTACCTTCGTTTTCCCGTTCCAGATAAATCAACGCCCGATCGGCCAGCCAACCTTGCTGTTCCAGTAAGGGGATCACCGCCGTCAGCAGCTCTTTACGAAACGGTGGGTCTAAAAATACCAGCTCGAACGGCTCGTTACATCCGGCCTGCAGCACCTGTAAGGCATCACGGCAGACGACCTGCGCCTGCGTACACTGCAGGGTCTGCAAATTAGCCTGTAACTGACGGGCGGCTTTCGGCTCTTGTTCGATCATCATGACATAACTGGCATAACGGGAGAGTGCTTCAAATCCCAAACTGCCACTTCCGGCAAACACATCCAGGCAACGGCTATCACGCACATCGGTGGCTAACCAGTTGAATAACGTCTCTTTTACCCGATCGGTGGTGGGGCGCAGCCCTTCAACATCATGCACCGGTAATTTGCGTCCACGCCATTGGCCACTGATCAGGCGGATGCTACCGGCACGGCCAGCTGTTGGTGTGGAACGAGGAGAGGAAGTTTTGCTACGCGCCATGGGGTTTCTTCATCAAAAGCAGGAAAAGGTGGTAGTATGACGCCCAGTTTATGTTCCGTCATCGCCAGCGAAGGCGGCATTCTAGCAGTCAATGCAGCAAGTGAGTAATCGTTAATGGCAAAAGGACTTTTCTCCTGGTTCGGCCGGGGATCGAAAGATAAAGCAGCACCGGAAGAAACTGTAAAAACCACACCGGTAGCCGAACAACCAACCCCTGAACCGGTTGTGGTAACGCCGTCGATCGAATCTGAAGTAACCCCCCACGCCACAGAAGCAGAACCTTCCGTGGTGGAAGCCGAAGTCGTAATGACAGAAACGGCGGAGCCAGAGGTTGTTTTCGAACCGGAAGCGCCAGTTGATGACTCGGTCAGCGACTTTATTGCAACTGATTCTGCCGAGGTGGCTGAATTTCACGAAGAGACGCAAGAGCGACCAAAACGCGCCGGACTGTTCAGCCGTTTAGTCAAAGGGCTGATGCGTACCCGTGAATCGATCGGTGCCGGCTTCATGGCGCTGTTTCGCGGTAAAAAGCTCGATGACGATCTGTTTGATGAGCTGGAAACCCAGTTACTGACCGCCGATCTGGGCGTGGAAACCACTCAGCGCATCATGCAAAACCTGATCAAACAGGCGAAGTTCCATCAGTTGAAAGACGCCGAAGCGTTGTATGAGCTGTTGAAGCAGGAAATGGCGGCTATTTTGCAGCCGGTCAGCCAACCGTTGCAGATCGACAGCAGCAAAACGCCGTATGTTATTTTGATGATCGGCGTTAATGGCGTGGGTAAAACCACGACTATTGGTAAGTTAGCCAAACACTTCCAGGCACAAGGTAAATCGGTGATGCTGGCGGCGGGGGATACCTTCCGTGCGGCGGCCGTTGAGCAGTTGCAGGTTTGGGGTCAACGCAACCATGTTCCGGTGATTGCCCAGCATACTGGTGCTGATTCCGCATCCGTGATCTTTGATGCCATTCAGGCGGCGAAATCGCGCAACATTGACATCTTGATTGCCGACACCGCAGGCCGGTTGCAGAACAAAGGCCACCTGATGGAAGAGCTGAAAAAAATCGTGCGGGTGATGAAAAAGCTGGATGACAGCGCCCCACACGAAGTGATGCTGACGCTCGATGCCAGCACTGGTCAGAATGCGATCAGTCAGGCGAAATTGTTCGGTGAAGCGGTGGGTGTCAACGGTATTACCCTGACCAAACTCGACGGCACCGCAAAAGGTGGCGTGATTTTCGCCATTGCCAATCAGTTTGGCATCCCAATTCGTTATATCGGTGTTGGTGAAGCGATTGAAGATCTACGTCCATTCGAAGCCAATGATTTTATAGAAGCGCTGTTTGGCGGAGAACAACACTAAACCATGATCCAGTTCGACCATGTCAGTAAAGTGTACAGCGGTGGACACATGGCACTGCAAAAGGTCAGCTTCCAGCTGCGTTCCGGCGAAATGGCGTTTCTGACCGGTCACTCCGGTGCCGGTAAAAGTACCTTACTGAAATTGATCAGCGTGCAGGAGCGGCCATCCGATGGCCGTATTCTGTTCAACCGTCGCGATCTCTCGCAGATCACCAAAGCGGATGTGCCGTTTATCCGCCGCCAGATCGGCATGATTTTCCAAGATCACCGTCTGCTGCTCGACCGTTCCGTCTTCGACAATGTGGCGTTGCCACTGCAGATCGCGGGTGCCTCACCGCTGGAAATTCAAAAACGCGTCATGGCCGCACTGGATAAAGTCCATCTGCATAACAAAGCCCAGCATGTCCCGATGATGCTCTCCGGTGGTGAACAGCAACGCGTCGGTATTGCCCGCGCGATCGTGAATATGCCGCCACTCCTGCTGGCCGACGAACCAACCGGTAACCTCGATGCCGCGCTGGCGCATGACATCATGCAGCTGTTCCGTGAATTGAACGCTCAAGGTGTTGCAGTGTTGATTGCCAGCCATGACCAGGCGCTGATTGCCGAAAGTGGGCAACGTAAACTGGTGTTGCAGCACGGACGGTTAGTGGAAGATAGCTTGGGGGCAGAACATGGCGCGTAAACCGACTTCACATGTGCAGCCCACACCGGGACAGGGCAGCCGTTTTTCACTGTGGTTGTTTATTCATATTCAGCAACTGCGGCAAACCATGCGCGAGATCTGGCATACACCACTGACATCCTTGATGACCATCGGTGTGATCGGGGTCAGTCTGGCGTTACCGGCAACCTTACTGGTGATTTTGAAAAACGCGGAAAACGTCACCGCGCAGTGGGAAAATGGCACGCAAATTACCCTGTATCTGCAAAAAGGCACCACGGAGCCGGAATTGCAGGCCTTGCAAGATCGTATCCGGCAAAACAATCAGGTGGAATCGGTTCGTTACATCTCGCCGGAACAAGGCATGAGTGAGTTCAAGGCGCTGTCCGGTTTTTCTGAAGCGCAGGCCTATCTGTCAGATAACCCACTACCACCAGTGCTGGAAGTGACACCACGGCAAGCCTTCCGCACGCCGCAGCAAAGCGAGCAGTTACTGCAAAGCCTGCGGCAGGAAAGTGCAGTCCAGCAAGGCAAACTGGATATTCAGTGGGTCACGCGTCTGAACGGCATCATCGGTCTGGCGCGTCAGTTGGTGCATGTGTTTGCGGGTTTCCTGGTTATCGGGCTCTTGCTGACGGTGGCCAACACCCTGCGCTTATATATCTTTAACCGTCGGGCGGAAATTGAAGTGATGAAGCTGGTCGGGGCCACTGATGGCTTTATCCAGCGCCCATTTCTTTACTTAGGCTTCTGGTATGGCGCAGTCGGTGGTTTAGTGGCCTGGTGGTTGTCAGAAGTGCTGCTTTTATTGAGTGAACGGGCCGTGACTTATCTGGCCGAATTATATGACAGCAGTTTCCGTCTGGTAGGGTTGGGTTCCGCCGATGGCGGTTTGCTGATCCTGCTTGGTGTATCGCTCAGCATGGGGGCGGCGTGGTTTTCCGTACATAAACACTTAAGCGAGATTGAACCGAAATAAAGGTTGCAGTTATCAGGCCCTAAAGAAGTGCTCACAAAATTAATTTGAAAATTTTTGAAGAAAAACTGAACTTTTGTGCAAACGCGCTGTCTGATTATTTGAGGGTTAATTCTGTTGGGAAAGTTATCTTTCTCCTTTGGCTTGGTGATGATGTATTTTTGATACTTGGTATATCGGAAACATGCTCAGATTTCGGGGAGTCTTTAGGTCTCCCCTTTTTTATGTCTAAAATTTGTTAACAAGCGTGACAAGATATGCAAAACTTGATATTGAACAAGTTTAAATATCCCGATTGCTTGCGGGATATGTTATTACACCACCTTTGAATGAAGCATTCGACGTAAGGTAAAAGAGGTATTCGATGAGTACTGCACTTCAGCGCAATTTAGTTCTGGTTCCTCAGGGTAGTCTTGAGGGCTATATTCAGGCGGTAAACAGCATACCGATGCTGACGGCTGAAAAAGAACGGGAACTGGCTGAACAATTACAAAACCATGGTGATTTGGAAGCTGCCCGTCAGTTGGTTATGTCACATCTGCGTTTTGTGGTGCATATCGCACGCAACTATTCTGGCTATGGATTGCCGCAGGCTGATCTGGTTCAGGAAGGTAACATCGGCTTGATGAAAGCGGTAAAACGCTTTGATCCTACTGTCGGTGTGCGTCTGGTCTCGTTTGCGGTGCATTGGATCAAAGCCGAAATTCATGAATATGTGCTGCGTAACTGGCGTATGGTCAAAGTCGCCACCACTAAAGCGCAACGTAAATTGTTCTTTAATCTGCGCAAAAACAAAAAACGCCTCGGCTGGTTTAACCAGGACGAAGTGCGCACCGTCGCCAATGAATTAGGCGTGTCACCAGAAGATGTGACCGAAATGGAAGCGCGGATGAGTGGTCAGGATCACTCCTTCGATGGTTACGACGATGACGACAGCGAAAGCAATTTTGCACCGGCGCAATATCTGGAAGATAAATCATCTGACCTGGCTGCTGTGTATGAAAACAGCAACTGGGACAACCATGCTGAACACCGCCTGACCTATGCCCTGCAAGGTCTGGATGAGCGTAGCCAGCAGATCATCCGTGCCCGTTGGCTGGATGAAGATAACAAGCTGACATTGCAAGAATTGGCCGATCGTTACGGCGTCTCGGCTGAGCGTGTGCGACAGCTGGAAAAGAATGCGCTGAAGAAGCTCAAGGATGTACTGGAGGCGTAAGGCCTGACTAAACCACGAAAGGTCTCTGTAGCGAGGCCTTTTTTTTGGCAGTAAAAGGGAGAAAAGCATGAAACTGCTGAAGCAATTATTTGAACAGAATCGCCAATGGGCTGAGCAGATCAAAGCAGAAGACCCTCAGTTTTTTGAAAAACTGGCCTCACAACAAGCACCGGAATATTTGTGGATCGGTTGCTCTGATAGCCGTGTTCCTGCAAATGAATTGCTCGGTTTGTTACCAGGCGATGTATTTGTGCATCGTAACGTGGCGAATCTGGTGGTGCACACCGATTTTAACTGTCTGTCGGTGATCCAATATGCGGTGGAAGTGTTAAAGGTGAAACACATCATCGTGTGTGGTCATTATCACTGTGGCGGCGTGATCGCTGCGATGGGCAACAACGAATATGGTTTGATTGATAACTGGTTGCGTAACATTAAAGATATCAATTACAAATATCGTGACCATATTGATGAAATTGAAGATGAGCATGAGCGGCAAGATTACATGTGCGAGTTGAATGTGCTCGAGCAGGTCGCCAATGTTTGCTACACCTCAATTGTGCAAAATGCCTGGCGACGTGAGCAGGAATTAGCGGTGCATGGTTGGATCTACGACGTCAAAGATGGCTTGTTGCGTGACTTGGATATCACGGTTAACGCGATAGAGCAGATCCCGGAAGTGTATCGTTCTTCCTGCCAAAAAGTATCGGCGCTGCATCAGCATAAATAAGGTCAGAAATACTGCCCCAACAACTTTGGGGCAGCTATCAAGACCAGCGCCCACAGACAAAGCCAGCCTAAATCAGTGACAATAAATGTCAGTGTTATCAAACCAATCCCGGCCAGTAAGGCCAAAAGATGGGACTGGCGTTTGCCATAGATAAAGTAGCCGGCACCGATAGAACCAATCACAATATTGGCGAATAGCAGTAGTGGATCGAGTTCCGTCAGCATGTAATGAGGTTACAGTTTCTGTTGTACGCTGGTGGCGGCATCTTTAACTTTTTCACCACCGCGCTGAATATCTTGCCCCATACCGTGGATGGTGTTGCAAGCGCTCAGAAAGAGTAGGGAAACTAAGAACCCAGTGATCGTTTTCATCATTTTTCCTCGTTAATGCAATACGATAAATATAATTCAGCACACGGACTTCGCCGATAAAAAATCTATTATAGCCAAAGTAATTGGAGCTGCAGCAAGGCGACAAGAGAGCGAACCCCCATGAGCATAGACGGGCTATGTGCTTGGGGTGAGTGAACGCTGTCAACGACACTGCAACTTCAAGTATGCAGGATATATAACGTGATGATTGTTAACATAGCATGTAGTCGGGCAGACAGGGATATTGAGGGAGCATGAAGAAAAACAAAAGCCTTCTGACGGAACAATTTATTACCGAATGGCTGACGCCGGATGTAGGTTTTGTCTTTCGCTCCGGGGAAGTGTTGGATGATTTTATCAGCCCGTACCAACACATTGAAGTGATGGAAACGGCGGCTTTCGGCCGGGTGTTTCGCCTGGATGGTTACCTGATGACCTCGGAAGCCGATGAATGGTTTTATCATGAAAATCTGAACCATATTCCGGCTATCACGCACCCGGATCCACGCACCGCGTTAATTATCGGTGGTGGTGATGGTGGTTCGGCGCGCCAACTGTTGAAATATCCCAGCATTGAACAGGTCGTCGTTTGTGAGTTGGATGCCGGTGTGGTGGCCATTGCCGATGAGTATTTTGCCCAAGTCCATCAAGGTGCCTTTCAAGACCCTCGTTTGCAGCTCGTTATCGGTGATGGTTTAAAATATGTGGCGGGATCACAACAACAATTCGATTTGATTGTGCTCGATTTGACCGATCCGCAAGGTTACGCCGAACCCCTGTATACCCGCGAATTTTTTGCTGACTGCGCGCGCTTGATCGGCGAGCATGGTTTGTTATCACTGCATATTGGTTCGCCACAATTTCACGCAACCCGTTTTCGAAATCTGTTTGATGAATTAAAAGCGGTCTTTCGGGTGGTGCGGCCGATGCTCGTGCCGATCACCTTGTATGGCGGTTTCTGGGGTATGGCCTGTGCCAGTCAATTGCGCGATCCGAAACGGCTGGATGCCAACACCGTTGAACAACGTTTGCAGCAACGCGGCATTACCGGTCTGAACTATTACAATGGCGACACACATCAAGCAGCATTGGCCTTACCGAACTTTGTGCGTCAGTTATTACAACAAACGGAATAAAACATGACTCAGAAACTATTTGCCGTCTATCTGGGTGGCCGGGCACCGAAAGCCAATATTGAACTGCATGATGTTGTATTTGTGGTGGGCGAGAGCATTGAGCAAACCTATCCGCAATTATTGGAGTTATGGTTTGGCTCGCCAGAGGGTCTGCATATCGATTGTTGGATCGAGCTGGATGTCGTGGATGGTTATCGGGTGAAGTTGGTAGCCGACAAGCCGGTGTCGGAGCAGCAGCTCTATTTTATTAATCTGGGGGCCTATCACGCGGATTATATCGGTGAGCTACACGCGACGGCGTTTATGGTTGCGCAAAGTAGTCAGGCGGTAAAGGTGGGGGCGAAAAAAACACTGTTACCTGGTACGCAAGCATTACATACCGATGATTTGTATGAGGTGGATGACTGCATGC
The DNA here is from genome assembly GCF_963676665.1 of uncultured Tolumonas sp. Taxonomy (NCBI): domain Bacteria; kingdom Pseudomonadati; phylum Pseudomonadota; class Gammaproteobacteria; order Aeromonadales; family Aeromonadaceae; genus Tolumonas; species uncultured Tolumonas sp. Next base: position 130,053 of record NZ_OY781369.1, on the reverse strand, counting down.
CACTGGCGCATATCAACGGTTATTACATTGCGTTGGAACCTGGAGCTGACAATCGCGCGTTGCAAGCCCATAACGGTTATCTGCCGTTGCCAAAAGCATTGGTCGGCGAGTGGAAAAATACTAAACGCTAATGCCAAACCCAGAGCCAGTCGGTTAGCTGGCTCTGGGTTGATGATTTAACGTGGCTTACCCGGATAACGTGGTTTTTTCAGGTTGTCGACCGAAAAGATATCGTTCAGTTGTGCCTCACTGAGCAGCCCTCGTTCTAGCACCGCTTCGCGGACCGATTTGCCGGTCGCGACACATTCCTTGCCGATCTCATCACACGCATGATGGCCGATATACGGTGTCAGGAAGGTGACCAGCCCAATTGAGCTGAACACATACGCTTCGCAACGTTCTTTATTGGCGGTAATGCCTTCCACACATTTTTCGCGCAGACAAATACAGGCATTACTGAGCAGACTGAGTGATTCAAACATACACTGGGCAATCACCGGTTCCATTACATTGAGCTGTAACTGGCCTGCTTCGGCGGCCATGGTGACAGTGACATCGTTGCCAATCACCTTAAAGCAAACCTGATTCACCACTTCCGGGATCACCGGGTTGACCTTCGCCGGCATGATGGAAGAACCGGCCTGTCGTTGTGGCAGGTTGATTTCGTGTAAGCCAGCGCGCGGGCCAGAACTGAGCAGACGCAAATCGTTGCAGATCTTCGATAGTTTCATCGCCAGCCGTTTATACGCGCTGTGCAGGATCAGATACGCGCCACAATCGGAAGTTGCTTCGATCAGATCTTCCGCCGGCACATAATTATGGCCGGTAATTTCCGCCAGATAACGGATCGCCAGTGCAGAGTAATCCGGCGGTGTGTTCATGCCGGTGCCAATCGCCGTAGCGCCTAAATTCACTTCCAGCAACAATTCCTGACAACGGCCAATGCTTTTGATTTCTTCCCGTAATGTGACCGCAAATGCATGAAATTCCTGCCCGAGCGTCATTGGCACGGCATCTTGCAATTGGGTGCGACCCATTTTCAGCACGTCATTAAAACTGATGGCCTTATCATCAAACGCTTTGATCAGTTTTTTCAGCTGTTTTAACAACCCGAAGGTACTTTCATATAACGCCACACGAAACGCGGTCGGGTAGACATCATTAGTCGATTGGCAGCGGTTCACATCGTCGTTCGGATTTAAGATCTCATAAGCGCCTTTCGGCTGACCTTGTAACTCGAGCGCCAGATTGGCGATCACTTCATTGACGTTCATATTGACGGAGGTGCCGGCACCGCCCTGAAACAAATCAATCGGAAACTGATCAAAACAGCGTTCTGTAGTCAGCATCAGATCGCAGGTATTAATGATCATCTCGGCTTTATGGGCATCCAGTGTGCCGAGCGCCCGGTTAGCTAAAGCGGCGGCTTTTTTGGTATACAGCAAACCACGGATAAAAGCCGGTACATCACTGATCCGCTGCTGGCTGATTTGGAAGTTGTCTACCGCCCGCAAAGTATGGATGCCGTAGTAATATTGGTTATCTACCTGCATGCTGCCTAACAGGTCTTCTTCTTGTCGGAACTGATTGGTCATGATGATCTCTGCACTGATTTGGGCTGATATACCAAGTATGGCACAGCTGTTTTAGTTGAATAATCAGCAAACATGGATGTTTACGTTGGTATCGGTAAAACAAATAACGAGATTGTTTTCTGTTTTTATAACCAAGCGGAAAATAACGGTTTCATGTCGTGATCATGGTGCGATTGTGCAGATATCATCGCACTTGGTAGGGGAATACGTTATTATTCGTCTCTTTTCCAACATACGGCTGCTGTGCGTTCCGTATTCTGTTTAATCCATAGGAGAGGAAGCCTGTGAACTTTACTAATCCGACGACGATTACGTTCGTCATCTACATTCTGGCGATGATCGGTATCGGTTTTGCCGCATGGCGTTATACCCGCGATCTGTCCGACTATATTCTCGGTGGCCGTAGTCTGGGTAGTTTTGTAACCGCTATGAGTGCCGGTGCTTCAGACATGAGTGGCTGGTTGTTGCTGGGTCTACCGGGCGCCGTTTATGCGTCAGGCGTTTCTGAAAGCTGGATCGCCATTGGTTTGATTATCGGCGCTTGGTTTAACTGGCAATTTGTGGCGGGTCGGTTACGTGTGTATACCGAAATCACTCGTAACGCATTAACCCTGCCGGATTATTTTACCCATCGTTTTGAAGACCAAACTAAAATTCTGCGCGTGATCGCGGCACTGGTGATCCTGGTTTTCTTTACCATTTACTGTGCCTCCGGCATGGTGGCTGGTGCTCGTTTGTTTGAGCAGACGTTCGGGCTGAGTTACGACATGGCGTTGTGGGCCGGTGCTGTCGCGACGATCTTGTATGTCTTTGTTGGTGGTTTTTTAGCGGTTAGCTGGACCGATACCGTACAGGCATCGCTGATGATTTTTGCTCTGTTACTCACGCCGGTGATGGTGATCATGCACGCGGGTGGTTTTGCAGATGCAGTGCAGGTGATTAATAGTCTGAATGTGAAATACAGCGACATGTTCCATGGCACTACCACGATCGGTATTATTTCGCTGATGGCGTGGGGTTTAGGTTATATGGGGCAACCGCACATTCTGGCTCGCTTCATGGCCATCAGCTCGGTCGACGCCATGCCGAATGCCCGCCGGATCGGCATGACCTGGATGATCTTGTGTCTGGGTGGTGCGGTAGCGGTTGGTTATTTCGGTATTGCCTATTTTGCCGCGAATCCGCTACAAAGCGGTGCTGTACAGGCGAATCACGAAACCGTCTTTATTACGTTGTCTCAATTGCTGTTTAATCCATGGATTGCTGGTGTCTTGCTGTCGGCAATTTTGGCGGCGGTCATGAGTACCTTATCTTGCCAGTTGTTGGTTTCTTCCTCAGCGCTGACGGAAGATTTCTACAAAGTATTCTTCCGCCCGAATGCGTCACAAAAAGAACTGGTATGGGTTGGCCGCCTGATGGTGTTACTGGTGGCGGTGATTGCGATTGTGATTGCCCGTGATCCGGCGAGTAAAGTATTGGGTCTGGTGGGTTATGCCTGGGCCGGTTTTGGTGCGGCGTTTGGTCCGGTGGTGATTTTATCGCTGTTGTGGCCACGCATGACGCGCAACGGCGCATTGGCCGGTATGTTGGTGGGGGCGTTGACCGTGATTGTTTGGCGTAATGCGGCATGGTTTGGTTTGTATGAAATGGTACCAGGTTTCTTACTGTCAGGTGTCGCAATTATCCTGTTCAGTTTATTGGATAAAACGCCATCCATGCGGATGCAGCAAGATTTTGCCCAAATGGAAGCGGAAATGGCAAACCCAGGTGCATCGCTGACAGCACCAGTTGCAGATTAAGCGATAAAGTTATATCGGTAAAATACTAAGCCCGGCAATCGCCGGGCTTTTTGTTTATAAGATTTGCTTCAGCAGGATATGGGCTTTAAAACGCTGAATACGGGTAAGTAAGCGTTTCACCGCCTCGGGATAATCTTGTAACTGTTCCAGTTCGCTGAAATGGGTCAGACGACGGGTATGCTGCAAAATATTGGCGCGCTCCGCTGCAAAACGTTCGCACAACAGACGATGCGGATCGCGTAATAACATGCCGTTTTCCAGATCCAATGCCCAGGCGCGTGGATTTAGATTGCTGCCAGTAATGAGGCTTAACTGGTCATCCACAAAAATGCCTTTCAGATGATACGAGTGCTGCTCATGCTGCCACAACATGATATTGAGCTGTCCGTTATCAATGTAATTTTGATAACGATTGGCAAAACGGCGCAGATTAATTTCATACAGATAAGGTAAACCACCGACCGTTTTAAACGGTTCGCAAGGTGGAATATAGAAATCATTCGCGGTCTTATCGCCGACCACAATGGTGACTTTCACTTTCCGTTGCAGCAGGCCACTGATATCGCGCGCCAGTGAGCTGGGTGGATTAAAATAGGGGGTGCAGATAAAGATTTCCTGCGACGCACTGCGCACCAGATCGCGGATCACACGATTCAGGCGATTCCCGCGTTTACCTAACCCAATTAACGGTGTCACCCCAAATTGTCGCGGGCCAATGACACTCTCTTCAAACTCATAACGACCGGCTTGTAAACGACGCCGGAAACGACGCTGTTCGGCTTTGATCTGTTTGATACCAGGGATCTGGGTTTTATCCAACCGTGGTACAGCAGCATCGTTGACAAAATGACGTAAGATCAACCGCGCAAAGCTGTCTGCCAGATCGGCATTCTGGATTTGGTGGTAACGATCGAAACGATAACGATCCAACTGGTGCAGGTAAACATTATTCAGGCTGGCACCGGAATAGAGCAGGGTGTTATCAAACAAGAAACCTTTCAGATGCAACACACCTAACCATTCACGGCGTTTGACCGGCACGCCGTAAAAAGGAATATCACAAGTCGGGTATTTGCTGGCGAACTCCTGATACATCAGATGATTACCAGATTGTGCACCTTTACCAATCAAGCCGCGTTGCGCACGGTGGAAATCAACAAAGACTTTAATATCCAGTTGTGGGCGGGCTTGTTTGGCGGCATACAGCGCCTGCATGATTTCACGACCGGCTTCATCATCTTGTAGATAAAGCGCCACCAGATAGATCCGGCGTTCGGCCTGAGCAATCAGCTCAAGAATACGCTGTTTGAACTGACTGGCCTGATGCAGGATCTGCATGGCGTCACTGTCCACTGGTAGCAGCGGCAATTTTTCCAGTTGGCGGCGAAAATAGGCTGAATACAGCATGGCGTTCCTTGTGGCTAGCTTGCTAAATAGCGCAGCAAATAAATCAGATTGTAACAATCGTAGCTGCTGACTGCCAGTTTGCTGGTCAGTCAGCACTACATTTGACGAGGCCATGATGTTGATAATCAAATGGCCGCAGTGGCTTGTTCCAGCCACAATAAATCACTTCCTTGCAACGACGGTGCAATAGCGGTGAAAACCTCACGGTGATAATCATTCCACCACTGTTTTTCATCACTATTCAGTAATTCGCTTAATAATAAGCGCTTATCGAATGGAACCAGTGTCAGATTGCGGAAGGCATAACGTTCGATTTCGCTGGCAGAAGTCAGCGCTTCTACCGCAACCAGATTTTCACAGCGCATGCCAAAGGCGCCTTCACGGTAATAACCCGGCTCGTTGGAAATTACCATACCAGGCTCGAGTGGTGTCGTGCTGCCTTTCGGTGAAATGCGCTGTGGGCCCTCATGCACACTTAAGACATGACCGACGCCATGGCCGGTGCCATGGTCATAGTTAAAACCGGCTTGCCATAATGGCAATCGCGCCAGCACATCCAGTTGCATACCACAGGTACCTTTCGGGAATTGTGCCCGACTCAGTGCGATGTGACCTTTCATGACCAGCGTAAACAAGGTTCGTACATCATCGCTGGCATCACCCACCTGGATGGTGCGGGTAATGTCGGTCGTGCCTTCGTCATAATGACCACCGGAATCGACCAGATAGATGGCATCCTGACCAAACGTGCGTGGTGTGCCATTACGGAAATTGTAATGCGGCAGGGCGGCATTCGGGCCGAGCGCGGAGATAGTTGCAAAACTGGCTTCCAGATAACCGGGTTGTTGCAAACGGAAGCTTTCCAGCTTGTCAGCCAGTTGCGCTTCATCACTTTGTAATCCGTCGGTAATGGCGTTATCCAGCCAAGCCAGAAAACGGCACATGGCGATGGCATCTTTACGATGCGCTTCCTGCATACCGGCTAATTCAGTGCTGTTTTTGCAGGCTTTGGCCAGCAGGCAAGGGTCGGCCTGTTCCAGCAGATGTGCGCCATGTTGCAATAACTGTAAACCACAGGCGGCATTACAACTGGCATTGTCTAACCAGACTTTAAGCGCATCTTCGCCCAGTCGTTGTAAGACATCGTTGAGTTTACCGGCCGGATAGACCGACACATCATTACCGACATGGGCACTAAATTGGCTGTCCAGCCGGGTTGGGTCAATAAACAGATCAAGTGCCGCATTGCAGTAGAGAATGGCAAATGCACTGACTACCGGCAGGGCTGGAATATCATTGCCACGGATATTCAATAACCAGTTGATCGATTCATTTTGGGTTAACAACAAGGCATCCGCCGATTGCGCACGTAATTGTGCCGCCATGCGCTGGCGTTTTGACAGGCTGCTTTCGCCCGCCACGGTTTCGGCGAACAGTCGAGCAGGTGCCATGGCGGCTGCCGGGCGATCTGACCAGTGTAAATCAATCGGGTTTTCTGCCAGCGGATGCAGGCTGATTTTTGCGGCGCTCAATTGCTGCTGCGCTTTGCGGTACCATTCCAGACTGTGCAGACGCGCATCAATACCCACCCGGCTGCCAGCCGGTAATTGCTGTACTAACCAATCCAGAAACGGATCGCGGATCAGATGCAGGTGCATGAAGTGTTCATCAGATACTTGCTGACGTGCTTGTACGGTATAGCGCCCGTCTACGAATAATGCCGCTTGTTCTGTCAGGACGACCGCCACGCCGGCTGAGCCAGTAAAACCGGTTAACCACGCCAGCCGTTCATCTGCCGGCGCTGTGTATTCGCCCAGATGTTCATCGTCGTGAGGTATGATAAATGCCTGTACATCAAGGTGTTGCATTGAATGGCGAACTGTTGCCAGACGTTCCGCAATTGAGAGTTGAGTAGACATGCGAGCATCCGCGTGAAGCTAAAAATGAGATAAGAATATCATAAATCAATATGAAACGAGGGATGTTTACACCCTGCTCATTTCAATGGAAATGTTTTGGCTAATAGAGTTTTCATCTGCATATTAGATGAATTGTGGTATTTCAATGCGGAAATGGACGCCATTGCCAGAATTATTCTGGCATTTGATTTGTCCATTGAGCAATTGCACCACCTGATTATAGATGATGTATCCTCCGAGACCAGAGAAACCCTGTTCCCGTCGGCTGGTGACAAACGGCTCAAAGATATGAGGTAATATCTCAGGGTCAATACCTTGCCCGTTATCGTGATAATCAAGCCGCACCTGGCCTTGTTCATGGCTGATCTGAATCGTAATGCTGCGCGGCCGGTTGCAATGTTCAAAACCGTGATCCAGCGAGTTTTGGATCAGGTGATTACAAACCCGGGTAAAGGCTGAAAGGTAACTTTGTATCTCCAGCGTGGGTTCACATTGAATGGAAACATGACAATGTTGCTGGTTCAGGCGATGGCCTTGCGAAATGATAATTTGGTGCAGCGTTTCGGCCACATTAAAACGGCTGGGTTGCTGGCCACTGTGCGTGATGGCGATCTGCTGAAAGTTATTCAGTAAGTCCAGCGCCTTGCGGGTTTGTTGCTGCATCAGTTCGGTTGACTCTTGGATCGCGGCTAATTGTCCATGCCAGCCGTTGTGTTCTTCCGATTCTGCTGGCCCTGGGGTAGCGACTAAGTCTTTGAGTCGGGACGTTAGAAAACGGCTGGCGGTCATGCTGATCCCGAGCGGTGTATTCAGTTCATGGGCCATACCAGCTACTAATGCACCTAAGGAAGCCATTTTCTCAGATTCAATTAACGCTTTTTGGGTGTTTTTTAAATCGTCGTAAGCCTTTTGTAATTCATGGTGGCTATTTTCCAGCGACTGGGTACGAGCCACCACTTTTTGTTCCAGTTTTTCATTCAATTCTTTATTAATCGCGTGTTCTTGTTGCAGATTATCGGCAAACGATTGTTGTGCCTGCCAGTCATCGGCATGCCGACGCTGCATCTCATTGATACTGTTCACGATGGCATCCAGTTCATCGCTGGAAGCGGGCGGGCGTCGTTCCAAGGTGATCGGTTGTGGCGGCGCACTGACATCTAAATGTTGTAAAAAACCGGTGATCTTATGCAGATGACGGATCAGCTGATGGTAAAAAATCAGCAGGATAAAACAGGAAACCAGTAAGGTTTTTAAGGTTTGCGTGATCAGAATAACCAGACTTTTTTGCCATAAACGTTGATAGATGGGTTCTAGCGTCAAACTGACTTCCAGTTCACCAACGACATAACCTTCATACGACAGCGGGAAGCGCTGCTTTAATACGTGCAGCCCGGATGTTTGTCCCACCTGCATACGTTCTAGTAAATGGCTATCAATGCGTTCATACACAGTGGCTGCCTGCATATCCGGTAGTTGTTGCAGCCCTTTTAATTGCAGGCTCAGTTGCTCGTTATCCATGTTCCAGACACTGGCTGCAATGGCGGTTAGGTGCGTGGATTCAATTTCATTGAGACGGGATTTCGTTTCATTCATACCCTGGCTGTAATCCCAACTCAACTGGAAGAGGGTTGAGATCAACGCAAGCACGGTGCTACAGGCCAGAATGTAGGTCAGCAGTCGTCGGGATAATTGATGAGAGGCAGAGAAACTCTGCAATAGGTGTTTCCAGTAGGTCAGCATGATCATTCCATTTGCTGGTGTTATCGGCTCGCACCTAACCGAATACCCAGACTGTTCATCCCGGGGACTTCTGATCCCTATTTTTAATCTTCAAGATATAGCATGCGGATGGGGAAAGAACAAAGTCCGCTACATCAAGGCATTATCTTCTCGTGCGTAAAGCTATGTTAAACCATAACAAGGGTTGATAAATTGATTTTCTGCCCGCATGTTAATAAGAATCAATATTCCGTTTTTGCGCCGTATTCTGAGGTAAGTGTCGATGAGCAACCCACTATTATCCATGGATGGCTTGCCGCCGTTCAGCAAGATCAAACCAGAGCACGTACAGCCTGCCGTGCAACAGGCGATAGCGGATGCCAAACAACGTATTGCGGATGTATTAAGTTCATCCGACAGTTTTACCTGGGACAATCTGGTCGCGCCACTGGAAGAAACCGATGACCGTCTGGGTCGGATCTGGTCGCCGGTGAGTCACATGAATTCGGTCGTTAACAACGATGAGTTACGTGCAGCGTATGAAGCCTGCCTGCCGTTGTTATCGGAATACCAAACCTTTGTCGGGCAACATGCCGGCTTGTATCAGGCCTATCAGCAATTGGCTGACAGCAATGAATTCCGTCGTCTAAGCCAGGCGCAGCAGCAGCAAGTGAGTAATACGCTGCGTGATTTCCGCTTATCCGGCATTGCTTTGGAAGCCGCGCAACAGCAACGTTATGGCCAGATCGTGAGTCGCTTATCCGAGCTGGCCTCGCAATTTAATAATCAGGTGATGGATGCCACACAAGGTTGGGTAAAACACATTACCGATGAAACCGCACTGGCTGGTTTACCGGATTCCGCGAAAGCGGCAGCGGCACAACAAGCACAAGGCCGTGAGCTGGATGGTTGGTTGTTTACGCTGGATATTCCCTCTTATCTACCGGTCATGATGTATGCCGATAGCCGGGCGTTACGTGAAGAAGCCTATACCGCCTTTACCACACGCGCATCCGACCAAGGGCCGAATGCCGGCAAATGGGACAACTCACCGCTGATCGAGGAAATTCTGGCTCTGCGCCATGAACTGGCTCAGTTGCTGGGCTTTGCTAATTATGCCGAACGTTCGCTTGCCACCAAAATGGCCCATTCTACCGAACAGGTGCTTGAGTTCTTAGGCGATCTGGCAACACGTTCTCGTCCGCAGGCCCAATCTGATCTGGCTGAATTACAGGCGTATGCCCAAGCGGAGCACGGCGTCAGCGAACTGGCTGCATGGGATATTGCCTATTACAGCGAAAAACTGAAGCAGCACCGTTACGCTATTTCAAATGAAGCGCTGCGCCCATACTTTCCGGAACAGAAAGTCGTGCAAGGTTTGTTCGATGTGGTGAAACGCATTTTTGGTATGCGTATCAAACCGCATCTGGCGGTAGAAACCTGGCATCCGGATGTGCGTTTCTACGATATTGTTGATGCGGATGGGGAATTACGCGGCAGTTTCTATCTGGACCTGTATGCCCGTGCGCACAAGCGCGGTGGTGCCTGGATGGATGATTGCATGGGCCGCCGTTATCGCCGCGATGGTCAGTTGCAGCACCCGGTAGCCTATCTGACCTGTAACTTTAATGGTCCGGTTGATGGCAAACCAGCACTGTTCACCCATGATGAAGTGGTGACCTTATTCCACGAATTTGGTCATGGTTTGCATCATATGCTGACCCAGATCGATGTCGCCGGTGTCGCCGGTATCAATGGTGTACCGTGGGATGCGGTGGAATTGCCAAGTCAGTTTTTGGAAAACTGGTGCTGGGAACCGGAAGCCTTGGCGGTGATTTCGGGTCATTACGAAACCGGGGAAGCCTTGCCGCAAAACGAACTGGATAAACTGCTGGCGGCGAAAAATTTCCAATCAGCGATGCAAATGCTGCGGCAGCTGGAGTTTGCGCTGTTTGATTTCCGTCTGCACCGTGAATACGACCCGCAACAAGGTGGCCGGGTGCAGCAGATCCTGGATGATGTCCGTAGCCAAACCGCAGTGCTAGTGCCACCAGCCTTTAACCGCTTCCAGCATAGCTTCTCGCATATTTTTGGCGGTGGTTATGCGGCCGGTTATTACAGTTATAAATGGGCGGAAGTGTTATCAGCCGATGCGTTCTCGCGTTTTGAAGAGGAAGGGATTTTTAACCCACAAACCGGCCGTGATTTTCTGCAATATATTCTGGAAAAAGGAGGCTCAGACGAACCAATGACGTTGTTCAAGGCATTTCGGGGGCGTGAGCCACGGATTGATGCGCTGTTACGCCATTCCGGGATTCAATAAAATCTTTTTCCTGACCCAAATGACGGCACTTCGGTGCCGTTTTTTTTCAAAAGCATGACGCTTGACACTAATTTGTGATCAAACCAGAGAATGCCTTGGCTTTCGTTTGCGCTTCATTTTACTTACGTTTATCCTCAAAATTCATTTGAAACATAAATGACCTTAGTATGGATGCTTGTGTGGGCGGGATTTTGCGCTGAAGGTTATGGAGATGGTTAAATGACTGCAGAGCAGCAGCATGAACTGCAGACAAGTATAACGCCTGCGCGTGTGTTCCAAGACTGGGATTTGCATCACCTTCGGCAACACCAAGGTATCATCTGGCAATATCTCAATGATGCCGTTTTGATCTGTGATGACCGTATGCATGTGCTGACGGTCAATCCAGCGTTTGAGCGCATCACTGGTTTTACGCGTGCTGATGTGATCGGACAGAATGTCGAATTATGGCGTTCGGGTCTGATGAATAAACGTTTCTATCGCCATTTAGCACAAACGTTAGAACAACAGACGTTGTGGCAAGGCGAGATCTGGAATCGTCGGAAAGACGGCTCTCCATTCCCTGCATTTTTAACGGTCTGCAAACAGATCGTGTCTGCTGTCACGAGCGGTTATGTGGCTATCTTCCGCGATTTGAGCGCCCAAAAAGAAGCGGAAAGCCATGTGCACAATCACACTCACTATGACCTGCTAACTGAACTGCCCAACCGCCAGTTATTTGCACAAAGCCTCGCGCGCTTGTGTTCCTATGAAGATCCCTTTGCGCTGTTAGTGCTGGATCTGAATGACATGAAAACCGTCAATACCAGCATGGACCACCAAACCGGTGATGAAATCCTGTGTGCCGTGGCGCATCGTTTGTCGGGGCGTATTCGCTCCAGCGATCTGTTAGCCCGCACCGGTGGTGACGAATTTGCTTTGCTGGTGCCGGGTATTGTTAATCGTCGTCAGGCGGAGATCTTCGCCAAACAAATCATGGGCAGTTTTGACTGGCCATTTCAGCTGGAAAATCAGCAACTATATATGGCGGCTGCCATGGGTATTGCCTTGTGCCCGATGGATTCCAAAGAGCCCGATGTGTTGCTGAGTAATGCCGAACAGGCGTTATTTGAAGCGAAAAAGCAGCGTTTACCGCTTAAATTGTATAGCAGTGAATTACGCCGCAATCTGCGCAGCCGGAATAAGTTGCAGCAAGATCTGGCGAATGCCATTAAATACCATCAGTTGTCTTTGGTTTATCAGCCGATCTGGGATATCGACACTAATCGGGTTGTGAAATTGGAAGCCTTGGTACGCTGGCAACATCCGGAGCGCGGTGCTATTTCGCCGATAGAATTTATTCCGTTGGCGGAAGAGAGTGGTTTGATTCAAGGGTTAGGGCAGTGGATTTTATTGCATGCCTGCGCTGATCTGGTGAAGTTACACCGTAAAGGGTTTACCCAGATCCAGATGTCGGTGAACCGTTCAACGCCAGAGTTCCAGACTATCGATCTTGATGCCCGTGAGTGGTTAACTACCATCGCAGATATGGGGTTAGACCCAAAATCGATTATTTTTGAAATCACCGAATCGCTGCTGATGAGTAATCAGGAATCAAACCGGCAACGTATGCATGCCTTGCGGGCGGCGGGTTGCGGTATCGCGATCGATGATTTCGGCACCGGTTATTCGGCGCTGAGTTATTTGCGCAGTTTCCCGATTGATGTGGTGAAAATTGACCGCACGTTTGTGCGCAGTATTCCGGCAGAAGAGCAGGAGTGTTTGCTGCTCGATGGCATCATTAATCTGGTGAATAATCTGGGTATGACGCTGATCATTGAAGGTGTTGAAACCGACGATCAGCTGGAATATCTGAAACAGCGTCAGTGCAGTTATATTCAAGGCTTTTTATTCAGTAAACCATTACCGTTTGATGAGTTACTCTGTTATCTGCAACGAGTCATGCCATCTCGTCGGTAATCCTTCCGCGATCCTTGCAACGTTTGTTATATACCCTTCGTACTTGAAGTTGCAGCGTCGTTGACGGCGTTCACTCACCCCAATCACATAGCCTATCTATGCGCATGGGGATTTGCTCGCTTGTCGCCTTGCTGCAACTCCAATTACTTTGGGTATACAATGCGCGCTGAATTTTGATGTTGAATGACAGCCACAGGAGCGGGCATGTACCCCATTCAGGTTATAGCAGAAGATCCTAACCGTGCGGCGCAGGTCAGCGAATTGGCGGCCAGTTTGCAGCAACAGCTCGCCGATGCGCCATTTGCCTTAGTCTGGGGTGAGCAGCATCTTGAACTGCGTAAACTGGATGAACCGAAACTGGGACCGGTGCTGGTCGATTTTGTCGAGGGCGCCGTCGCGCACCGGCGTAAATTCGGCGGTGGTCGTGGGCAATCGATTGCCAAAGCGGTTGGGCTGAAATCGGGTGCCAACCCCACGATTGTGGATGCTACGGCTGGATTAGGCCGCGATGCCTTTGTATTGGCGTCGCTCGGCTGTCAGGTCACTATGCTGGAACGTCATCCGGTGGTTGCAGCGCTGCTGGCGGATGGTTTACAACGGGCACAGCAAGACAGCGAAATTGGCGACTGGATGCGTGAGCGGATGTCATTACGTGCCGGTTCGGCATTAGAAAATTTGCAGCAGTTGGGTTTTACACCGGATGTGGTCTATCTCGACCCGATGTTTCCGCATCGCCAGAAATCGGCATTAGTTAAAAAAGAGATGCGGGTGTTTCAATCCTTAGTGGGCGCCGATCTCGACGCCGATGCCCTGTTGCCGGCTGCTCTGGCGGTCGCTGGCAAGCGAGTCGTGGTGAAACGGCCAGATTACGCCGGTTTTCTCAATGACATGCCGCCCAGTATGAGCATAGAAACCAAAAGTAATCGGTTTGATGTCTATGTGCTGAAGTCTTATGGCAACGAATAACAGAACGTTGACACGCCATGAATACATCCATGTAGGCTCGACGGGGGGCGTCCCTGCCGCCGACGGTCACTTATCCGTCGCCATAGCTAAGTCATGACCCATGTGTGTACTGCATCATTCACTGATTTAAGCTTTCAACGTATCGGTAATCGAACTGGCCTGTGCCGCGATGCGTTGTGCGACCTGCAAAGATAATTCTGCGACATGGCTGGATTGTTGCTGCATCTCGGCCATTAAGGCACCGAAAGACGACAGCTGTTGCACCTGCTCCTGCGCGTGTTGATTCCCTTGCTCGGCCATCTGCGCGCTGTGTTCCAGTGTCGTCCGCACTTGCTGGGCATTCTCTGCCAGCGCATTTACCTGTTCACTTTGATGGATTGTCGCATTCGCAATATCACTGATACTGTCGCCGAGCTGATTCGACGCCTGTTTTAATTGCTGGAAAATGCTCATGATTTGCGTCAGCGATTTTTGCGTGTGGCCGGAAAGACTGCGCACTTCATCGGCGACCACCGCAAAACCACGGCCATGTTCACCGGCACGCGCTGCTTCAATCGCCGCATTTAAGGCCAGCAAATTGGTTTGTTCCGCGATATGACTGATGGCATCAACGATCCGGGTGGCATCATCCATCGCTTTTTGCCAGCTATGCAGCGCCTGCTGACAATCATCGGATTGGCTGCGGGTCGTGCTGGTTGCGGCATGTAAGGCGCCCACCACCTGTTGGCTTTGTTGCATGACTTGATCGTTTGCGGCACCTAGATCTGAAATGGTTGATGCAGCTAACTCAACCTGATTGGCCAGATCTTGCAGCTGTTGCAAAGTGGTATGCCCTTGTTCGATGGTCGATTGTGCCTGGGTGGCATTTCTTTCCATCTGCTCGACTTCACTCACCATGCTGTGCAACTGGTCGGTAATATGTTCCAGTTGTTGTGCTTTACGCTGCTGATCTGCGTGCAACTGTGCGAGTAACAGATTGAAACTATGCGCGATAGCACCCAATTCGCTGTTAGCATTCACGACTGGGATCTGCTCCATCTGCCCACTGGAGGCCAGCTCATGAAAGGCGCGTTGTAATCGCTGCAGGCGCTTCACCACCATCCGTTGCTGGAATAACCAGGCTCCGATGGCATACAGCACCAAAATGGCGGCCAGTGCAGCCAGCGTAATGATGGCGGTGTGGCGGTTTTTTTGCTGTTCCTCACCCAACTGTTGACCAATCTGATGAATTTGCTGTTCTAATTGGGCAAAGTCGGTTTGCAATTGTGTTTTCATCTGCTGTTGTTGTTGTAACAGCTGATTGGTGTTGCTGATCTCTTTCGGGTAACGCACCAGCACGCTATTGAGTGTGCTTAATGGTTCATCCAGCGGATATTCTGGGGCGCTGGGTGTCAGTGTTAATTCATCTTGTGCGGTACTGGTTTGTAAATCACTGAGTTTAGGTAAGGCGTTAATTTTGCTCAGTTGTTCATTCAGATAGTTCAGCTCAAATTGCAGCGATTGTTGCAATGCCGAGCTCGTGTTTGTCAGCAATTGCTCACGCAGCTGGGCAATTTTCAGCATGCTGGATAACATCTCGCTGCTTAACTGCAGATATTGATCGTGTTCGGTTTGTGTACTTTTCAGCGCCTGTTTTTGGATCTGCCGTAATGCATCATTCATTTCATTTTCGGCATGCATCAGCAGTTGTGAGGTGTTGCCGGATAATTTCCCTGCGGACAAATAGTCACCCTGCATCTTTTCCCGCAAGGTCTGCATTGCCTTTAAAGGCGCTGTCGTCAATTTGGTGGGGAACTGTTGTAACGCAGACTCCAACTGTTTGAGCTGTCGGGCGGCATTCGTCAGATGAGTGCTATTACCACTGCGCAGGTATTCAGCGACCAGTCGTTGGGTGGTAATGCTGATTTGATCCTGAATATGCTGATAATCGTTTTGTTGTTGTTCCCAGCGGATTTGCTGTTTTGCCTGCCAATACAAGGTACCGCAGAGCAAACTGGCCAGCATTAACAGCAGGAACGAGGATAAACGGGAAAACAGGGCAATTTTCATAGTCACATCATCAGGTCAGACCAATTGCCGGCACTATATGAATTTAATGTGACAGTTATGCGGATCAATTTATGACATTTTTGTGACTGCAAACCGTCACGAAACCAAAAAGAGGGCGCAAGCCCTCAAATATCTATGAACGATCAAGTCAGGGGATCAGGGGATTTAGTTCATTAAAGCCAGTGCATCCGCCAAAATTTTATCGCCTCGCATCATGCCGTAATCCATGCTGTTGATAATGGCGATAGGTTTATTCAGCGCCGTGGCTTTTTTATTAAATTCATCAAATTTATAGCGAATTTGTGGACCTAACAGGCAGCAATCGTAGTTTGGTAGTGTGGCCTCAAACTCTTCCATCCCCACGGCATTGATTTCGACCTCGATCCCTTTTTGGGTAGCGGCCTGACGCATCTTATTGACGACCATGCTGGTAGACATGCCGGCAGCGCAGCAGAGAAAAATCTTTTTCATGGAAAGAAGGCTCCTGTATCTGGTCTCAAACGAAATTTGCAATATTTGTTTTTACACTGTGTCATGGGGCTACATCATGGTCTGTGAACTGTTTCGCAAAATGAGATATGGCATAAATGTGCATGACCTAGTGTTACATTAAGTGAATCTAAAACGCTGAACTTCCTGTTCCAGGATCTTGGTAGTTCGATCCAGTGTTTCTGTGGATTGTGCATTGCCTTGTGTAACCTCTGAGGTCTGGAGAGACATCGCGGATATTTGTTCGACATGATGAGCAATATCAGCAATTGCCACTACTTGTTGTTCTGTGACTCGGACAATATCACGCACATTATTCAATGAGTCATTTGATTGATTGCGGATTTGTGTTAATTGCTCTGCCGCTTGATTTGAGATCGCCTGGCTTCGGGCAACCAGAGGCTCTATTGTCTGCATAGCCGCGACGGTCTCGCGCGTTTCATTCTGGATGTGCACGATCATCCGAGATATTTCACTTGTCGCTTCAGTGGTGCGCAGAGCGAGTTGACGTACTTCATCGGCAACAACAGCAAAACCGCGGCCGTTTTCACCTGCGCGAGCTGCTTCAATGGCTGCATTAAGGGCCAACAAATTAGTCTGGTCTGCTATTGCCCGGATGGCGCCGACAATACCTGATATCTCTTCTGAGCGGCGTTGTAGAGAGCTGACTTGTTCAGACGAGCTTTTAACTGTGCGGGCTACAACCGCTATTTCGTTTGTGACTGACTGGATTAAAACAACACCTTCCACCGACAGGTCAGATGCCTTTTCGGAGTTTGATTCAGTTTGTTGGGTGATAAGAGAGACTTCCTTAACACTTTGAGTCATCTCTTCCAGGCTGGCAGCTGACGCTGTGGCAAGTAAAGCTTGTTCTTTTGCCGACTGTAATACATTGCGGGAGGATTCGCCAAGATGTTCAGTTTGCGAGGCTATATCGGCACTTGCTGTCGCGATGCGTATAACCATTTCGCGTAGTTTCACCTGCATGTTGGCAATAGCGGACAAAATACTTGTTTCATAATTTGTATGAATTTCCACCTGCAGGTCACCACTGGCAATACGATGAACTACGGCAGCTACGTCATTGGGCTCACCACCAAGACTACGTAGCAGGTAGCGAGTAATCAGATAGGCTATACCACTACCAAACAGCACGCCAATAATGCAAAAGATAGCCATTATGCCCGGGAATCCTTCGGCCGTCTGGCGGGTTGTGACCGTTTCCTTCTGGCTTTTTTGCTCTTGCCAGTCAATGAAACGGTTAATGGCAATCAGCCATTCTGCAAATGCAGGACGAATATCGTGTATCAGGAGGTCTTTAGCTTTTTCCTGTTCACCTGCATGATTATACTGCAGGAAAGTATCAAGCAATGGCATCGTTCTACGTTCGATGTCTTTGATGGTATTAAGTAACAATTTTTCTTCATTACTACTTTGGCTATCTTTTGCAAAAATGTCGTCCAAAGTCTGGGCTGCTACTTTATATTGATTTGCCAGGCGGTTAATTGTTGCCAGTGTGTTTTCCTGCTCTGATCCTTTTTCGAGTAAAGCCAGATCGCGAAATGCGATAGCTCTAT
Source organism: uncultured Tolumonas sp. (assembly GCF_963676665.1). Taxonomy (NCBI): domain Bacteria; kingdom Pseudomonadati; phylum Pseudomonadota; class Gammaproteobacteria; order Aeromonadales; family Aeromonadaceae; genus Tolumonas; species uncultured Tolumonas sp. The sequence goes on along the minus strand of NZ_OY781369.1, from coordinate 112,251 downwards.
CATGAACACTACCGCGAAAGTTGATTGCTTGTCGTTGCTTAACGGCATTAACATCGACGATTGCAGTCAATGTTGAATTAATAATATTTACTCGCCAGGTTGCAACTATTGCGATGCTGATCATGAGGATGAGCAGGAAACCAAAACCGACCATCAATTGAGTTCTTATCCGCATACGTACAGCGCTTGCTTCAAATGAAATAGGTTGTTTGTTCAAATCCGTACTCCATAAAATTTGTTTTTTAAGTTGTTTTATCTGTTTTTTTGCTCAATGGATACAGCATTCACTGTTTCCTTTTATAGAACAAGTATCTTAAATGCCTTTTTAACTATTTTTAAATTGATATCGCAGTTTTGATTCATTGGCTCGTCATGTCATCATTCAGCGATCAATTATGAGCGGGATTTACTGCGTCGAATAGAACAGGTGATCCTGTGAACGATGAATTACGTAAACGCTTGCGACTCCTGCAGCTGCAGGTCGGTTTACAACAAGATAAACAAGGCAGAAACAGTTAATGAAATATATCGGTGCGCATGTCAGCGCAGCAGGTGGGATCGAACTGGCGGTAGAACGTGCCACCGAGATCGGCGCCAATGCGTTTGCGTTGTTTACCAAAAACCAGCGCCAGTGGCATGCGCCGGATCTCACCAGCAAAACCATCAGTGCCTTTCGGCATGCCTGTGAAAAAGCCGGTTTTCTGCCCGAGCAAATCTTACCGCATGATTCTTATCTGATTAATCTTGGCCACCCGGAAGCTGAAGCGCTGGAAAAATCACGGCTGGCCTTTATTGATGAGATGCAACGCTGTGAACAGCTCGGGCTCTGTTATCTGAATTTCCACCCCGGCAGTCATTTGAAAGCCATTTCCGAAGAAGAAAGCCTGCGCAAGGTGGCAGAGTCGATCAACATCGCGTTGGATAAAACGCAAGGTGTCACCGCGGTGATTGAAAATACCGCCGGGCAGGGCACTAACCTCGGTTGGCAGTTTGAACATCTGGCGGCGATCATTGCGCAGGTAGACGACAAATCGCGCGTTGGCGTTTGTTACGACACCTGCCACGCGTTTGCGGCGGGTTACGATATGCGCACGCCAGAAACCTGTGCTGCGACGTTTGCCGAATTCGAGCGCATTGTCGGTTTTAACTATCTGAAAGGCATGCATATCAACGGCGCTAAATGTACATTTGGCAGTCGGGTCGATCGTCATCACAGCTTACAGGAAGGCAATCTCGGCACCGCGGTGTTTGAATTCATCATGCGCGACAGCCGTTTTGATCGTATACCGTTAATTCTGGAAACGGTGAACCCGGATATCTGGCCAGACGAAATTCGCTGGTTGCGGCAATTGGCGTAAAAATAGTTATAACCTTCCCATAGTGTCAGTCTTGAGCATTCCCAATAGGCAGTTTATGCTCAAGACTCGATCTTAGTTTTTATCAGGGCAATACTGTGCTGCGACGTTGCGGGTTAATCTTGATGCTGTTGTTAACAGGCTGGCTTCCATTCCAGTCGGTTGCGGCGTGGCAATCAATGACTCGCGCGGAATTTCCACAAACTACATTGGCGGTTGAAGCGCCGATGCAAATGGTGGAATCTTGTCATGTCAGCATGCATCAGACGATGGCTTCGCTTGTCGTCACTAAGTCGGATAGCCACCCTTCGCATGATATGCAGCAACATGGTTCGCAATGTGCCAGTTGTTTGCCATTGTGCACCGGTGTACCGCCTGCGATTGCGCCTGTGCGTGAATTGGCGGCACAAACTCAACTGCATTTTCCCGCGGTAGATTCCCTCTATCGTGACTTCATTCCCGGTGTGCTTTCACCGCCGCCGCTCGCTCTTATCATCTGAATCTTTCAGGGCTGATTAGCTCTGTGCACTGACGTTTCTGTCAGCGTTTGCTTATGACTTTGTTCCAGCTTTGGCTGGTCATGCATTGATTTTCGGAGATAAGAGAATGACTTCCACTACTACTCAATTTGCCCGTATTGCCTTATTTACATTGACGACGTTGTTTGCCATCGGCTCACAAGCCCAAGAAACCATGTCTGCTCATGATATGAGCCAGATGCCGGGCATGAGCATGGATCAGTCGCAAAAAACCTATCCGCTGAATGGTCGGGTGGTGGCGGTTGATGTGGCAAACCAGCAAGTGACGCTGGAACACGATGCGGTGACGGAGCTGAACTGGCCGGCGATGACCATGCCGTTCAAAGTAGCAGATGCCAAATTGTTGCAAAGCTTGCAACCCGGTCAAACCATCATGGCAATGTTCACTGCAAATGAAGGTGCTGCGCCCACCATCGTATCGCTGCATACCATGTAATACGAGATTTCGGCAGTCGTATGGCTGCTGATGATGGTTTGAATAACGCCCGGTGCAGAACCGGGTGTGGAGTCGGGCATGAAAATTTCCTCTGTTTTACTGCTGTTGGTCGGTGTTGTGGCGGGTGGTGTAGCCAGTTATGGCTGGTTTACGCATCAAGCAACCGCAGTAGCTCATAATGAGCAACCGGCAGCACGTAAGATCCTTTATTACCGCAATCCGATGGGATTGGCGGACAAATCGCCTGTGCCAAAAAAAGACAGCATGGGCATGGATTACATTCCCGTGTATGCCGACGAGGCACCAGCACAGCCCGCAGAGCACAAGGTGTTGTATTACCGCAACCCGATGGGACAACCGGACAAATCGCCTGTGCCAAAAAAAGACAGCATGGGTATGGATTATATTCCGGTGTATGCCGATGCGGCACCAGTCGAACAAGGGGCGGTCAGTATTGATGCTACCCGCCGGCAAAATCTGGGGGTCACGTCGGTTACGGTAAAAACGGCGTCGCTTAATCGCCAAATCAAAGCAGTGGGTATGTTTGCGGTGGATGAGCGTCGGCAATACACCATTACCAGTAAGCTGGATGGCTGGGTCGATAAACTCTACGTCAATGCCACGGGGCAGATGGTGAAAGCCGGGCAAGCGCTGTTTGAGCTTTACAGCCCGGAACTGATCGTGGCGCAGCAGGAATATCGGATTGCCCGGCAAACCCAAGCCAATGTTGACGTCGATAAGTTGTCACCCGCCGGGTTAGGTGGCGCGGCGCTGACCCGTTTACGCTATTGGGATATTCCGGACGGCGCTATTCGTCGGCTGGCAGACGGTGGTGAAGTGAAACGCACTTTGGCACTGCAAGCGCCGACCAATGGCATTGTGATGACCAAGAATATTACCCAAGGCATGAAATTTAATGCTGGCGAGGCGTTGTATCAGATCGCCGATCTGTCACAGCTTTGGTTATTGGTGGAAGTGTTTGAGCAAGATTTGGCGGCGGTACAAGTCGGACAATCGGCACAGGTGAAAGTGAATGCTTATCCGGCAGAGACTTTTACCGGCAAATTGGCCTTTATCTATCCGACTATGAATGCAGAAACACGTACTGTGCAGGTACGGATTGAGCTAGACAACCAGCAAGGCAAACTGAAACCGGGCATGTATGCCGAAGCGCGCTTACAAGTGCCTATCAGTGCACAGGGGCAGCCAGTCATTCCGGAATCGGCATTGATCGACAGTGGCCATCGGCAGGTGGTGTTGATTGATCAAGGCAACGGTAAATATGTGCCACGCAAAGTGCAGGTGCTGGCGCGCGGGGAAGTGCAAAATGGCGAACGGCAGGTTGCGGTTTCCGGTGTGCAGGCTGGTGAAAAGGTAGTGACACAAGCCAACTTCCTCATCGACTCCGAAAGTAACCTGCAAGCCGCCTTCTCCAGCATGGGAGGGCAGTAACCATGTTACAACGGCTTATCCACTGGTCGCTGCATAACCTGTTTCTGGTGTTGTTGCTGACGTTGCTGACGGTTGCTGGTGGTATTTATGCGGTGATGAAAACGCCGCTGGATGCCATTCCTGACTTGTCGGATGTGCAGGTGATTGTTTACACCGATTACCCCGGCCAAGCCCCGCAGGTAGTGGAAGATCAGGTCACTTATCCGTTGACCTCGGCCTTGCTGTCGGTGCCGAAAGCCAAGGTGGTGCGCGGTTATTCGTTTTTTGGTTCGTCCTTTGTGTATGTCATTTTTGACGACCACACCGATCTGTATTGGGCGCGCTCGCGGGTGCTGGAATACTTAAATGGTGTGTCGGGCAAATTACCGAGTGGTATCACGCCGACACTCGGGCCAGATGCCACCGGTGTTGGCTGGGTGTATCAATATGCGCTGGTGGCCAAAAATCAGTCACTGGCTGCACTGCGATCATTGCAAGATTGGACGCTGCGTTATCCGCTCTCCGCTACCCCCGGTGTCGCCGAAGTCGCCAGTGTCGGCGGGTTTGTGAAGCAATATCAGGTGGTGCTCGATCCGCGCAAATTGCAGGCCTACAACATCTCGCCGGTTGAGGTGATGGATGTGGTGCGTAATAACAACCAAGATGTCGGTGGTCGTGTCATTGAGATGGCGGAAACCGAGTTTATGGTGCGCGCCAAGGGTTATCTGCGCGGGCTGGATGATATTCGCCAACTGGTGGTGAAGTCGGTGAATGGTACGCCGGTACGGGTCGGTGATTTGGCGCAGGTTGAGCTCACACCGAATGAGCGGCGCGGATTGGCCGAGTTGAATGGTGAAGGCGAGGTGGCGTCCGGCATTGTGGTGGCGCGCAGTGGTGAAAATGCACTGAATGTCATCGAACAGGTTAAAACGAAATTACAAAGCCTGAAAGCCAGCTTGCCCGCAGGCACGGACGTGGTGCCGGTGTATGACCGCTCGGAATTGATTTACCGGGCGATTGATACGCTGAAGCACACGCTGCTGGAAGAGAGTGCCATCGTGGCATTGGTTTGTGTGCTGTTTTTGCTGCATGTACGCAGCGCGCTGGTGGCGATTTTAATGTTACCGGTCGGCATACTGGCCGCATTTATTGGCATGCATCTGCTGGGGCTGAATTCCAACATCATGAGTCTCGGTGGTATCGCCATCGCCATTGGTGCGATGATCGATGCTGCGATTGTGATGGTGGAAAACGCGCACAAGCATCTGGAACGGGCGGCGCCCGGCACGCCTCGGCGCGACATCATCTATGAAGCCTGCAAAGAGGTAGGGCCGGCGCTGTTTTTCTCACTGCTGATCATTACGGTCTCTTTCCTGCCGGTGTTTACGCTGGAATCCCAAGAAGGCCGCATGTTCAGCCCGCTGGCATTCACCAAAACCTTCTCCATGGCTGCTGCGGCTTTGCTGTCGGTGACGCTGGTGCCGGTACTGATGCTGCTGTTTATCCGTGGTCACATCATCGCCGAGCAGAAAAACCCGATCAACCGGGTGCTGATTGCCGGTTATAAACCCTTTATTTCTGTTGTGTTACGCTTTAAGAAAACCACGATTTTGCTGTCACTGGCGATGCTGGTCGCGACCTGGTTTCCGCTCAAACAGATCGGCAGTGAGTTTATGCCGACGCTGCACGAAGGCACATTGCTGTTTATGCCTGCCGCATTGCCGGGCATGAGTGTCACCAAGGCGGCGGAACTGATGCAGCAGCAGGACCGCATCATCAAATCCTTCCCAGAAGTAGCGTCGGTGTTTGGCAAGGCAGGGCGGGCCAATACTGCGACCGATCCGGCACCGCTGGAGATGTTCGAAACCGTGGTGAATCTGAAACCGGAAGCGGAATGGCGGCCGGATATGACCGCTGAAAAGCTGGTGGATGAGATGGACAAGGCGGTGAAAATGCCGGGAGTCGCCAACTCATGGACCATGCCGATCCGCGCACGCATCGACATGCTGTCAACAGGCATTCGCACCCCGATAGGGATCAAGGTGTTTGGCCCTGATCTCGCAGGCATTGAACGGGTTGCCCGACAGGTAGAGCAGGCGGTGAAGCAGGTGCCCGGCACCCGTAGTGCCTATGCCGAACGCATTACCGGTGGTTATTATCTGACGCTAAACCCTGATCGTGATGAACTGGCGCGCTATGGTGTCAGCATCAATACACTGCAACAGGTGATTGCTACGGCGTTGGGTGGGGAAACTATTACCAACACCGTGGAAGGGCGTGAGCGTTACAGCGTGATTTTGCGTTATCCGCGCGAATTGCGTGATACGCCGCAGGCGATTGCCAGCGAGGTGTTAGTGCCGACCAATAGCGGCTTGATCCCGTTGGGTCAATTGGCGAGCTTGCGACTGGAACAAGGGCCGCCAAGTATTCGTACGGAAAACGCGGAGTTGTCCGCTTACGTGTATGTCGACTTAGGTGATCGCGATATCGGCTCGTATGTTGCCGATGCCAAAGCGGCGGTCGATAAGCAGGTCAAACTGGAGCCGGGTTATCACTTAAGTTGGAGCGGCCAGTTTGAATATATGGAACGCGCCAAAGCCCGGTTAGCGATTGTAGTGCCGTTTACCCTGCTGATCATTTTCCTGTTGCTGTATCTCAACTTTCGCAATCTGACCGACAGTTTGATCGTGCTGCTGTCGGTGCCATTTGCACTGGTAGGTGGGATCTGGCTGATGTGGTGGCTGAACTATGCCTGGTCAGTGGCGGTGGTGGTCGGCTTTATTGCACTGGCTGGGGTAGCGGCGGAAACCGGCGTCATCATGCTGATTTATCTTGAACATGCCTGGAAAGAAAAACGGTCGACGTTGACTGGCGAGATACCAAGTATGACCGATCTCTATGCGGCGATTGTGGTGGGGGCGGCTGAGCGGGTGCGGCCGAAAATGATGACGGTCGTGACCATCATGTGTGGTTTATTGCCGATCATGTGGGGTACCGGCACGGGTTCTGAAGTCATGCGCCGGATTGCCGCACCGATGGTGGGTGGCATGGTGTCATCGACAGTGCTGACACTGCTGGTGATCCCGGCGATTTATGCGCTGGTGAAACAGTGGCAACATAAACTGCATTAATGCACTAACAGAAAGAGCCTCTGCGGAGGCTCTTAGCTTATTACTGACTTAGTTAGCATGATACGGAATGGCGGATTCTCGTAATACTAACTCACCATGAAATAACGGAATAGCAAAGGTATTTTCGCCGTTAATCAATTTGATAGACTGTTCGATAGCTGTTTTGGTCATTTCGATAACCGGAATGTTAACGGTTGATAGCGATGGTGTCATGAAGGCGGTCATCTGTTCGTTATCGAAACCAAAAACCGATACGTCATCTGGAATTTTTAAACCCGCTTCGCTCAGTGCGCGATAAGCCCCTTCCGCCATATTATCCGTGCAGCTGAACAGTGCGCTGAACTTATTACCGCCGTGCAGTAACTCCTGACAAGCCGTATAACCACTTGGAATCAGGTTCTCACCGTGTGCGACCAAATTAGGGTTATATTCAATACCGTAATCGGCCAGTGCGTCGCGGTAACCCTGCAAACGGGCTTTTGCCGTTGGTGTCCGCATTCGGGCAGTGATACAGGCGATATTGCGATGTCCTAATTTCAGCAAATGGGTGACTGCGGCATGAGCTGCTTCCTGCTGGGCGAAGACAATACAACGATCGGGCGCTTTCGGCAGTTGGCGATTCATGACAATTAACGGCACTGGGGATTCATCGATCAACTGCATCAATGTTTCCTCTGGCAGGAAGCGGCTATACAACACAATGGCGTCACAGCAACGATCGATCAGCATGTTAACGGCAGCAATTTCGCGTTCCGGATTATCGTGGCCGTCGGTCACGATCAGATGTTTACCGGCTTCCTCCACACTCTGTGCAGCTTGTTTTAGTAAATCGCCGAAGAAGTTACCGTTAAAATCAGACAGGATCAGACCAATGGTATTTGAACGCTGCGTTGCCAGCGCTTGTGCCAACCCATTCGGTCGATAGTTTAATTCCTGAATGGCTTTATAGACCTGTTCTCGGGTGCTCTCTTTCACCTGTCCGGTGTTATTCAGCACTCGCGATACCGTGGCTTTCGATACCCCAGCTAAACGGCATACATCGGTTATTGTTGCCATATGTTTCATCCCTTAAAACTACATCGGGCGAGCAGCTTGTTGCTCAAACCCCGAATTATCAGTGTTGAGGCTGGCTATCGCAAGGGATGTTGTTATCTGTCGCTATGACCGTCACAGAAGCCGTTAACGATAGCGAATTTTCATTCCCAAAATAATGGATGCTAATGCCAGCGTAATGCCGTTTGCGGCGACGATAGATGCTTGCCCATTAATAAAACCATAAATACACCACAACAGCACGCCCACGGTGAATGCCACATACATCACCAGCGAAATGCTGGAAACATCGCGGGTTTTCAATATTTTGATAACTTGTGGAATAAAGGAACCGGTAGTAAGACAGCCTGCAACCAGACCCAATAATTCAGTTGATGAAGCATCCATGAGTACAACATTCCTGACAACAAAAAATGAATCCCCTCAGTAACGAGGGGATGTGAAGATTAGAGTTTTTCACCGTTACTGCGGATCACGTCCTGATACCAGCCGAAACTGAGTTTTTTCTTACGAGCCAGACCATTAGCCTGATCGATGTAAACAAAACCATATTGTTTCTGGTAACCGTTAAGCCATGACAGCAGGTCGATGAACGACCACGGATAATAACCGCGAACATCGGCACCCAGCTTGATTGCTTCGCCAGTTGCTTGAATGTGCTCACGTAAATAATCAATACGTGGTTGATCCAGCACTTCACCGTTGACGATTGGGTCTTTCGCACCCAGACCGTTTTCGGTGATATAGATAGGCACATTACCGTAACGTTTGTTGATGCGCATAATGGCATCGGTCAAACCTTCCGGATAGATTTCCCAATCCCAGTCGGTGTAACGGCCATTCGGGTTACGCACCAGTTTGAATAAGCCTTTCCAACCCAGCTCTTTACCGGAACCTTTTTGACCCGAGGTATTCATCTCGAACCCATCAACGTCATAATTGGCCGCAACCATTTCCCGTTTGTAATAGTTCACGCCGATGAAATCACAGATGTTGTTTTTCATCAGCTCAGCGTCGCCAGGGGCAAACACCGGTACGCCTAAGCCATTTTGTGCCATTGCCAGTAATTCTGCCGGGTATTCACCTTTTAATACCGGGTCATAGAACCAGTGGGTGAAACAGGCTTCGGCCAGCTCACAGGCTTTCACATCTTCCGCACTGTTAGTGATCGGGTCGTTCGGTTGCAACACGTTCACGAAACCAATCTGGCCTTGCACACCCATGTTGCGGAAGGTTTCGACCGCACGGGCATGGGCGATGAACACATGATGACAGGCCTGAATGGCTCGTTTGGGATCTTTTACTCCCGGCGGATGCATCCCCGTCAGATAACCCAAACCGGTGAAGACGATGGTCTCATTAAACGTGGCCCACAGTTTCACGCGGTCGCCGTAACGTTCATACAACAGGCGGGCATAACCTTCAAACGCATCAATGATTTCGCGTGATTCCCAACCGCCAATCTCATCTTGCAATGCTTGCGGCAGATCCCAGTGATACATGGTCAGCATCGGTTCGATGCCGTATTTCAATAATTCGTCGATCAGGTCGCTGTAGAATTTGACACCGGCTTCGTTGATTTCGCCGCGTCCTTTCGGGAACAGGCGAGGCCATGATACTGAGAAGCGATAGCTCTTCATACCCAGTTCCGCCATCAGCGCCACGTCTTCTTTAAAACGGTGGTAATGGTCGGCGGCGACGTCACCGTTGGTGCCCATGTACGTGGTGCCCGGTAAGTGGGAATAGACATCCCAGTTGGACAGCCCTTTGCCATCGGCATCATGAGCGCCTTCTACCTGATAGGATGCGGTTGCGGCGCCCCACAGGAAGTCTTTTGGAAATACGCTCATGCTGTTGCTCCATTCGCTAATAATTTATGCAGTTCAATTAACTCTTCGATCATTTCCCGTGCCAGCATCGAGGTCATGATGTGGTCTTGCGCGTGCACCATGATCAAGTTAACCGGAATTTTACCGCAGCCTTCATCGAGCCCAATCAGCATGGTTTGTACATCATGGGCTCGTTTTGACGCTTGAGACGCTTGTGTCAGTAACACATCAACCTGCGCCCAGTTGTGCTGTTTGGCAGCTCGCAGGGCCTGCATGGCGAAGCTGCGCGCTTCGCCTGCATTGATGATGAGTTCCATGACGGTGGATTCCAGATTGAATTCAGCTTCTTCACTCATTGCCAAATTTCCTATTCTTATGTGTTGTTAATTACGCCGCATCAGCTTGTGCATTCATTTCTGCTTCATTTTCAGCTTCTTGTGCCAGCAGCTGTTTTTCATAGATTTTGAAGAATGGCAGGTAGATAACTAAGTCCAGCGCAATCAAACCGATCACCATGAATGCGTTACTGAACTGCCAGCCCGCACTCCATGCTGCACCGATAGGAGCAGGTGCTGTCCACGGTACCAGCGAAATGATGCGGCCGATCATGCCTGAGCTGGCAGCAACATAAGCGATAGTGGCATTCACCATTGGCGCGACAATGAATGGGAAGAACAGGATTGGGTTCATCACGATTGGGCTACCAAAAATAACCGGTTCGTTGATGTTAAACATGGCAGGCACGATACCCAACTTACCGATTGAACGCAGGTGAGCTGATTTACTGCGCATATACAGTATAACCAGACCCATCGTGGCACCAGAGCCGCCCAAGGTAATGAAGAATGACCAGAACGCTTCGATAAAGATGTGTGGCAGTGGTTGACCAGCCGCCAGCGCTGCTTGGTTCAGACCCAGGTTCACCAGATAGAACGGTGCCAGAATACCACCGACAATCGCCGCGCCATGAATACCGGCAAACCACAGGATATGACACAGGAACGTCGCGAACAGAATAGCTGGCAGAGAGTCAGCCGCAGAAATCAGCGGTTTGAAAATTGCCATGATGGCATCTGGCAGGATCATGCCAAACTGATGCTGAATGAATAGATTCAGTGGATAAATCGTCAGGATCACAATCAGTGCTGGGATCAGCAGGTTGAACGACTGACGGATTTTTTCTGGGACTTGTTCTGGTAGTTTGATGCCGATATTGTGTACTTTCAGGAAACGCATCAGCTCGGTTACGTAGATACCAACAATGATGGTGGTGAAAATACCGGTGCCGCCCAAGAAGTTGGCTGGCAATGTGCCATCTTTCATGGGGGCTGCAATCAACAGAAAGGTCATTAGCGACAGCATGGCGCAAGGGAAGGCGTCCAGTTTATAGCTTTGTGCTAAATTGAAGGCGATACCCGCACTGATGTAACAGGCCATGATCCCCATCGACATATTGAACGGGGTCATGATCTCGTTGAAATAGGCCTTGGACATGGCATTCCACCACTGACCGAGGAAAAAGGTGGTATCAGGCGAAAATGGTGGGAAGGCGAACACGAGTAGGAACGAACCGACAATCATGAACGGCATCGCACCGATAAAACCATCACGAACGGCCATGATGTGGCGTTGTGTACCGGCCCGAGCGGCAATTGGGCTGATCTTGTTTTCGATAAAATCAAAAAATGCATTAGACATAACGTGTCTCCCAGAGACAGTGAGTTGTTAGAGAGTGGCTACAACTTATTACGCCGTCTTATTTTTTAAGCCATCATGGCCAGTGCATCAGCGAGGATCTTATCGCCGCGCATCATGCCGTAATCCATGCTGTTGATCACCGCGATCGGTTTACCGACGGCTTCTGCTTTTTTCTTGAATTCATCGAATTTGTATTTGATCTGTGGCCCGAGCAGGCAACAGTCATATTTTGGCAGGGTGTTATCAAACTCTTCCATCGCGACTGCAATGATTTCGGTTTCTAACCCTTTTTGTGCGGCAGCTTGTTTCATTTTGTTGACGACCATGCTGGTTGACATGCCAGCGGCGCAGCAAAGAAATATTTTTTTCATCGTTAAACCCTCCATGGGCCCTTAGGGGTGTGTGCGGGCTAACTATACGAACACTTGTAACCGGTTTCAGTAACCGGTTACAAGTTTTATGATGCGGCTCTCAGAATCAGGTCATTTCCTGATCAAGATCGTGATCGAGCTTTACCTTTGTTTATTCTGACGCCAGGCATCCCAACTAAAGAGCACCAGCGCTGACCAAATCAGCAAAAAAGTCAGCCATTTTTGCCAGACAATCGGTTCGTGATAGAGGGTGATAGCGAAGATAAACATCAGGCTGGGGCCCAGATATTGAAAAAAGCCAATGGTAGACAGGCGCAGACGTTTAGCCCCTGCGGTAAAGCAGAGTAACGGGACGGTGGTGATGATCCCCGCTGCCAGCAACCAGAGGTTCAATGCCAAGGAGTTTTGACTCAGGTGGCTGGTGGCCGTATCTGCATGGAAGAACAAATACCAGGCGGCAAGCGGCGTTAACATCACCGTTTCCACTAATAATCCGGTCAGCGAATCGACGGCAATTTTCTTTCGGATCAGACCATACAGCGCAAAGCTGCTGGCCAATGAGAGTGCGATCCAGGGGAACACTCCGAGCGTGATGATTTGTAACATCACACCCGAAACCGCCAGTGCGACAGCCAGCCATTGCCAACGGCGCAGGGTTTCACCTAAAAACAACATTCCTAATAAAATATTCAGTAACGGGTTGATGAAATAACCGAGACTGGATTCCAGCATATGATCATGGTTGATGGCCCAGATAAAGAGCAGCCAATTTGCGGCAATCAATATCGCGGTGAGCGTCAATAACGCCAGATAACGAGGATGCTGAAAAACGGCCAGTACTTGGCGGCCGGTTTTAGTCCACCACACCAGCAAGATCAAAAATAAACACGACCAAATTATGCGATGAGTGACGATTTCTTCAGCGGGCACAAAACCAATATGTTTGAAATAAAGCGGTGCAATACCCCAGATCAAAAATGCAGTCAGGGCATACAACATACCTTGGGTTGATGATTTCATGGCAATTAACAGAAAGCGGAAAGGGGCATTGAGCATATACCAGACGGGGTTAGCGGGTATATCAGGAAATGAACCACTGCAATTATGTCATTAACGTCTTATTTGTCGTTATTTTTCAAAACTAACAGATCAAACCCACCATTGGCGGTGCTGTAAGGTACGCAGAGAGCGATTGGCATTTTCCATTTCGCGACACATGGATGGTACGTATTGTTGCAGTACACTGCTAATACCTAACAACAGGTGTTCTCTGACCGAAGCAATCGGTTCTTTCCATGCGTATAAACAGACATGTTCAGGGATCAAATGCTGGCTGTATTCCCGCAACAAGCTATCTGGCCACCGTTCCAGTGTCGGCGTATGGCTATCGAGATAACAGGAAAGAGGTCCTCTGATCAGTAAATACCGCACACGTTCCATATCGCGCTGGCATAAACATTTTTCATTGATCTGGCTGGTTTGTTGATGGGCGGTGCCATGATGCATAAACAAGCCACGTTGGCGACATTCCATGATGCGATACCATGGTAGTTCGTCACTGGCATCATAACCGTCCAGCTCCCGTTGCAGCCATAGCAACAGGCTCGGGTCTTGCGCAGTATGGCGCAAATGTTCTAACTGCCGCAGCAGCTCATCACTGCGGAGCGGTGTAGTCTGGCCCATAGGTACTCCTCCCTGCTCATAGTATGGAACGCAATTGCAATCAACGGCGGGGGAAACTTTGACGCGTATCAAGTATATATGAAATAAAAAAGTTACGTATAGTTACAAATAAGTATAAGAACTGTGTGTTTTTTGTTCAAAAAGATATATGCGATGCAACTATATGAATATTCAGATCGGCGATACTTTCTCCTGCCTGTATCACTGCACTGCACACTTAATTAGAATGTAGTTATGATTTTAAATTCCGCCATGCAGGACACGCCCTTCGTGCAGTCGCTCTCATATCCTCAGCCGTTAGACGTGCTGCGGGAGGTTTTTGGCTTTCAGGCATTCCGTCCGGGGCAAGATACGGTTATTGAACAATTGGTGGCTGGCAAAGATGTCTTAGCCATTATGCCAACCGGTGGCGGCAAATCGTTGTGTTACCAAATCCCGGCGCTGGTACGTCCCGGGCTGGCGATTGTCGTTTCACCGCTGATTGCGCTGATCAAAGATCAGGTCGATGCGTTGCGCGCGAATGGCGTAGCTGCCGCCGGATTACACTCGGGTCTGGCGCGTGACGAACTGATGGAAGTCTATAGCCAGCTTTGGCGTGGTGATTTGAAGCTGTTGTATGTGGCGCCAGAACGGATTTTACTGCCCGACTTTTTAGCCCGTCTGCAAGAGATGCCATTGGCACTGATTGCCATTGATGAAGCACACTGTATCTCGCAGTGGGGACATGATTTCCGCCCGGAATATGCCGAGCTGGGCCGACTGCGTCATCTGTTTCCACACATTCCGCTGGTGGCACTGACTGCGACGGCAGACGATGCCACACGGCAAGATATTCTTAATCGGTTAACGCTTAATGATCCGCTGGTACATTTGGCCAGTTTCGATCGCCCGAATATTCGTTATACCCTGGTGGAAAAGTTCAAACCGTCGGAGCAGCTGCTGCATTATGTGCAAAAGCAGGCCGGTCAATGCGGTATTGTTTATTGCACCAGCCGTAAACGTACGGAAGAGGTCGCCGATCTGCTGAAAGTACGGAATTACCGTGCAGCCTGTTATCACGCCGGTTTGCCGAGTACACTGCGGGCGGCAGTGCAAGATGCGTTCATCCGTGATGATCTCGATATCGTGGTCGCCACCGTAGCCTTTGGTATGGGGATCGATAAACCCAACGTGCGCTTTGTGGTGCACTACGATATTCCGAAAAATATCGAAGCCTATTATCAGGAAACCGGTCGTGCCGGTCGCGATGGTTTACCGGCAGAAGCGTTGCTATTGTTTGATCCGGCGGATATTGAGCGGGTCAGAGGGTTGCTGGAAAACAACGAAAATGCCGAGCAACGACAGGTCGAGATCTTCAAACTGAATCTGATGTCGGCATTTGCGGAAGCGCAAACCTGCCGCCGTCAGGTGCTACTCAATTACTTCGGGGAATATCACGCCGAGCCGTGTGGTAACTGCGATATTTGTCTCGACCCACCGAAAACCTATGATGGTACCGACGATGCACGCAAAGCACTGTCTTGTGTCTATCGGGTCGGGCAGCGTTATGGCATGGGCCATGTAATTGAAGTGTTACGGGGTGCGCAAAGCCAGCGTATCCGCGAGTTAGGCCACGACAAACTCACTACTTACGGCATTGGCAAAGATCAGTCGCACGAATATTGGTTATCGGTATTACGTCAGCTGATCCATAAAGGTTTGCTGGTGCAAAACATTACCCGTCATCTGGTGTTACAACTGACCGAAGCGGCACGCCCTGTATTGCGCGGCGATCAGCCGCTGGAACTGGCGGTACCACGCACCGAATTGTTGTCGGCGAAAAAACTCCGCCGGCGCGAGCTGGAGTTGGCGCAAGGGGAAGACGCCGCTTTATTCCGTGAGTTACGTAAGTTGCGTAAACAGCTGGCGGAAGAAGAGGGTATTCCACCGTATGTGGTCTTTAATGACGCAACCTTGCTGGAATTAGCGCAATTTAAACCGGTCACCGAGGCGGATTTACTTACTATCAATGGCGTGGGTTACCGCAAATTAGAGCGTTTTGGCGAAGCCTTTTTGGAATGCATCCGTGAACATGCCGATCTGTAGCTGGCAAGTTGACGCATCCTGCGGCAGAATCGCCGCATGCAGAGGAGAACAGCATGATTAATCCGAACAAAATTGAAGAGATGGCGCGCTCTATTCAGGCCGCGTTGCCGCCAGGGCTGAAAAGCGTGGGCGAAGAAGTGGATAAAAAAGTGAAGCAGGTGCTGCAGGCGCAGTTGATGAAACTGGATCTGGTGAGTCGCGAAGAGTTTGATGTGCAGACTAAAGTGTTGTTGCGCACACGCGAAAAATTACAGGCACTGGAAGAAAAACTGCAGCAGCTGGAAAAACAGCTGGCAGAGCGCGATTAAGTCATTATTCTGCGATAAGCGGGTCTCAGCATTGAAACCCGCATTCGCCGATTAGATCAGATGGAATGCATCGCCAAACAGATGTTCTTCTTTGATACCGCGATGGCGCAGAGCATCCCGTACTACCGCTGCCATTTCAAAACGGCCTGCGACATAAATATCAAACTGGTCAAAGGAGTGGAAATCACTCAGCACCACTTCATGCACTAAACCTGAACGGCCCAACCAGTCATCATCCGGGAATTGCACCACCGGCACAAAGGTCAGATCTTTAAATTCGCTAGCCCAGTTCAATACCTCTTCGCCTTCATAAAGCTGGTCGGCGTTACGCACACCCCAGTATAAATAGGTACGGCGTGGCATTTTGTTATCAACCAGATATTGCAAAATGGAGCGGGCATAACTGTAACCTGTGCCGCCAGCAATCAACAAAATTGGTCGCTCACTGTGTTCGCGCAGATAAGCATTGCCCAGCGGCATTTCTACTTCGATTTTGCCGTCGGTGCGTAATGCTTCCAGCACTTGTCCCGGATATTTGTTGCCGGGGGTGGCGCCGATCTGCAGTTCCAGCACATTGCCACGGCTGGGGGAACTGGCAATCGAGAAGGAGCGGTGATCTTTTTCACCCATGATCACTTGCAGATATTGCCCCGGTTTATAAGCAATCTGTTGCTCAGGGATCAAGCGAACATGCCAGATGTGTTCCGCACACTCATGCAGAGTTTCCAGATGACAGACAGTGCGTGCCATAGCATTCCTCGTAATAATGTTCGTTCAAGTGGCTGGGTTATGGTGTTAATCTAAAATACCCAGCGAATCCCAGAGTTCATCAACACGGTGTTTCACCGCTTCGTCCATATGAATAGGGGTTCCCCATTCACGCTGTGTTTCACCCGGCCATTTGTTGGTGGCATCCAGACCCATTTTAGAACCTAAACCGGCCACCGGTGAGGCAAAGTCCAGATAATCAATCGGCGTATTCTCTATAAGCGTAGTATCTCTGGTTGGATCCATGCGCGTAGTAATGGCCCATATTACGTCATTCCAGTCACGTGCGTTAACATCATCGTCACAAACGATAACAAACTTGGTATACATAAACTGACGCAGGAAACTCCATACCCCCATCATCACGCGTTTGGCGTGGCCGGGGTAACGCTTCTTAATAGTGACTATCGCCATGCGGTACGAACAGCCTTCCGGCGGTAGATAAAAATCAATAATTTCCGGGAATTGTTTACGCAACAACGGAACAAACACTTCATTTAATGCCACTCCCAACATCGCGGGCTCATCCGGCGGGCGTCCGGTGTAGGTGCTGTGATAAATGGCGTCTTTGCGCATGGTCATGTGAGTAATGGTGAAGACCGGAAATTCATCGACTTCATTGTAGTAACCGGTGTGATCGCCATACGGCCCTTCCGGCGCCATCTCACCGGGCATCAGATAACCTTCCAGCACAATTTCCGCACTGGCCGGTACATCCAGATCACAGCTTAATGCTTTGACTACCTCGGTGCGGCTTTGACGCAGCAGACCGGCAAAGGCATATTCGGACAAGGTATCCGGTACCGGCGTTACCGCACCTAAAATAGTGGCCGGATCAGCACCAATAGCAACTGCAACTGGGTAGGGTTCACCGGGATGCTCTTCCTGCCATTCACGGAAATCAATCGCGCCACCGCGGTGATCCAACCAACGCATCACCAGTTTATTTTTCGCGAGCAGCTGTTGGCGATAAATGCCAAGGTTCTGGCGTTTCTTGTAAGGGCCGCGGGTAATGGTCAGCCCCCAGGTAACTAACGGCGCCACATCACCGGGCCAGCAGTGCTGCACAGGGAGCTGGTATAAATCCACCTCATCACCAGTCAGCACAATCTCCTGACAAGGCGCTTTACTCAGGCGTTTGACGGGCATGTTCAGAATTTGTTTAAACAGTGGCAGCTTATCGAACAGATCGCGTAAGCCTTTTGGTGGCTCCGGTTCTTTCAACATGGCCATCCATTCACCAACATCGCGCAGTGCGCTGACATCGTTCTGCCCCATGCCCCAAGCCACTCGCTGTGGTGTACCGAACAGGTTGGCTAATACGGGATGACGCGAACCTTTTGGGTTTTCAAACAGCAAAGCCGGGCCTTGTGCACGTAAGGTGCGGTCAGCTATTTCGGTCATTTCCAGATAGGGGTCGATTTCCTGCGAGATGCGTTTGAGTTGGCCGCGTTCTTCCAGCAGACGTATAAAATCACGTAAGTCACGGTATTTCATCAGGGTTACCGGTCAATAAAACTGAGTTGATTATACGAACAGTTCGCCGATTTGGCTTGCTGCGGACAACACGGATCGATGATAAACTTTGATCTGCTGGCCAAATTCCTGAAACGATCCCATGACTGAACCGCTACAAGCCGAATTATTGGCTAAAGTATCTCGCACCTTTGCGCTGACGATTCCTCAGTTGCCTGCGCCATTGGCCGATTGGGTGGGAAATGCCTATCTGTTATGCCGGATCGCCGATACCATCGAAGATGAGCCAACGCTCTCTTGTGAAGATAAAACCAATTTTATTCAGCTATTTCTGGATGTACTGTCAGGTAAACAACCTGCGGAATGCCTGCATCAGCAGCTTTCGCCGCATTTATCCTCGGGAACCTCGGCTGCAGAACAAGAGCTGATTGCACAAACCGTCAGCGTCATTGCACATTACCAACAATTCCCCGCAGAAGTGCAGCAAATCTTATTACGCGGCGTGGCGATCATGAGTCACGGCATGACCCGTTATCAGACACTGGCGTCCCCACATGGGTTAGATGATCAAACTGCCTTAGATCACTACTGTTATGCGGTAGCTGGCGTGGTCGGTGAAATGCTGACAGCCTTGTTTATTGCTTATCGTCCGTCATTGAGCGCACAGCGCGAAGAGCTGGCGGCGCTTTCTGTGTCATTTGGCTTAGGTTTGCAGCTGACGAATATTCTGAAAGATGTCTGGGATGATGCGAAACGCGGTGTGTGCTGGTGGCCACAAACACTGGTGAGTCAACAAGGCATCGTCTGGCCGCCGAGCGGTAATCCAACATTGATTGCTAGTCGGCAAGAGTTAGTTGCCATTGCCCATGGCCATCTGCGCGATGCGCTGGAATACACGTTAGCGATACCGGCAGAAGAGCAGGGGCTGCGGCAGTTTTGTTTATGGGCTATCGGTATGGCTGTATTAACGCTGCAGAAGATCCAGCATTCTGATGCCTATCTTACCGGCCATAACGTCAAAATTACTCGCCGCGATGTGCGAAATGTCATTCTCGGTTGTCGCTTAACTGGCCGTTATGATCGTGGTTTGCGATGGCTGTTTGCTTGGTGGTCACGTGGTTTGGCATGTCAGCGCCGCTGTAGTCGGCAGCTATACCAGACCGTGAGTTGTTGGTAAGCTACAAACATAACTCATGAATACTATTTTTCTGCATCAGGAGAAACACCATGCAATGTCACCGTATCGAAGAGCTGCTGGAACTATTACAAGCGGAATGGCTGCAAGATCAAGATCTGACTTTGCTGCAATTTTTACAAAAAGTGGCTAGTGAAGCCGGTTTTCCTGATGCGTTGGAAACCATTAGTGACGATACCCTGATCTATCAGCTGAAAATGCGTAGCCGTGGCGAAACTGAAATGATCCCTGGTTTAGCCAAAGACGCCGTCCCCGATTTTAAAGAAGCGATCCTGCGTGCCCGAGGCATCATCAAATAAGGTTTACATGCAATCTTCATTTCAGTTCCAATCGCTTACCCCAGAGCTGATCTTGTCGGCTCTGGCGGCACAAGGGTTATATCCCGAATCTGGTTTAACGCCTCTTAATAGCTATGAAAACCGTGTTTATCTGTTTCAGGCGGAAGATCGCCAGCGATATGTCATCAAATTCTATCGCCCGGAACGCTGGAACCAAGCACAGATAAAAGAAGAACATCAGCTCACTCACTATCTGGTTGAGCATGATGTCCCCGTACTTGCGCCTTTGATCTGGCAAGGGGTATCGCTGCTATATATAGATGGTTTCTACTATGCGATCTGGCCATACAGAGCCGGTCGTGCCGTCGAACTCGATAATATGATGCAGTTGGAAGCAGTAGGGCAGGCGTTAGGGCGCTGGCACAGTTGTGTCGCCGACTATACGCTGGAACACCGTCCAGCTTTTAATGTGAATAATCGTCTGACGCGGCCGGTGAATTATTTACTGCAACATCAGCCGTGGGGTAAAACGCAAAAACCATGGCCCGCATTACTTGCACAGTTGCAGCAGCAATTACACGAACATGCGCTATTTACCGTTCCGCAGTTAGCAATACACGGTGATTGTCATGCGGGTAATATCCTGTGGCGTGATGCGCCCGCATTGTTGGATCTGGATGATTGCGTCATGGGGCCAGCCATTCAAGATATCTGGATGTTATTATCCGGTGATGCCACCGAACAACGGCAGCAGATCTATACCATTCTTGACGGTTATGAAGCGTTCTGCGAGTTTGATGAACGCCAGCTGAGTTATATTGAACCTTTGCGTACACTGCGGATGCTTAATTATCTGGTCTGGCTGCATCAGCGTTGGCAAGATCCTGCTTTTCCATTGGCTTTCCCTTGGTTCAACGCTGACGACTATTGGCATCGCCAATTCCAACTATTGAGTGAGCAGGCGCAATTGTTGCAGCAGACTCCGCCGGTCATGAATAGTTACAACTGTTAGTCCGTGTTGAGCGATGACGATCGTGTTGGAAGGGAGTATCATTCCGCGCGTCGTTAGAAGAAGTGAGAATCAACGTGAACATCCTGCTTTTTGATTCCGGTATGGGTGGGCTATCTATTTATCAGGAAGTCCGCCGTCGTCTGCCCGAACATCGCTATGATTATCTGTTCGATAACGCCTTCTTTCCTTATGGTGAACAACCGGAACATATCATTGTTGAGCGTTGCTGTTCGCTGATCACGCAACTGGTGCATGAACGCAAGATCGATCTGGTCGTCATCGCCTGTAACACCGCCAGTACTATTACCTTACCGGCCTTAAGAGCGGCGTTATCTATCCCCGTTGTGGGTGTGGTGCCTGCCATCAAACCCGCCGCCATGCTGACACAAAACCGTTGTGTTGGTCTATTGGCTACCCCTGCGACGGTACAACGTCCTTATACCTCACAACTGATCGCCCAATTTGCCGCGCATTGTCAGGTATTAAAACTGGGGGTCACCGAACTGGTGATCCAGGCTGAACGCAAGATGGCCGGGTATGCAGTTGATGAGTTGGCCGTCCGTCATGCATTACAACCATTAACCGACCATTCATTACCACCGGATACACTGGTGTTGGGTTGTACTCATTTCCCGCTGTTGAAAGAAGAACTCTACCGCATCATGCCGGGTGTCCAGCTGGTCGATTCCGGTGCTGCAATTGCCAAACGGGTCGCCACGTTATTACCGCACACGGCAAGCACTATCACTGACACTATCAATGGTCAGGCGTATTGCACGTTACTGGATCAGGATGCCCATAAAAAAAACCGCATTCTCATTGAATACGGCTTCCATTCATTACAGCTATTCGAACTTATGAATTAAAGCTCAGCTGAATTCGAACTTTCATCTTCCGGTTTCAGCTCTTTCTTTTCATTTGCTTCACGTACTTTCAAGGTACGTTGCAGATACTCGGTCTCATTCAGTGTTGCAATGGCAGAATCAGCTGCCGCGGCCGGCATCTCTACAAAACCATAGCCCCGACGCTTACCTGTATCTCGATCTTTCACCAGACGAACCGACAATACCAAACCATGTTCGGCAAATAAGCTACGGATCGCTGCTTCGTTTGCTCGGTATGGCAAGTTACCGACATAAATTGTTTTCACTTCACCGGCATAATCTGCGCGAGTGATTACCGCGGTATCGTCGTTCTGTTCAATGTCTCGGACTGGGGATGTTGCTTTTGCAGCTGAAGACTTAACTGGTGCAACGGGTTTGGCAGACGTAATAGGAGAGGGGTTTTGCTGTGTTGCTGAATGACAAAGAACAAAGAGGGGAGAAACTAAACCGCCAATGGCAATGCCCAGACCAATCATAGGAGACATAAAATAGCCGATGATCGCCAGCACGGCAGTGGCCAATACACAAAATGAATAACGTGGTGGAATGTTCATTGAATAGCACTCACTAAAATTGTTGTTATAGAGATGATGTCACCACCCATGGTAGATGCTTATGACAATAGCTGCCATTGAGATACTGCTTTAACGCTAGCCAGTTAACATTTTCTCTTATCAGCTTCTGATAAATCGTCATAAAAGGATAGAGAAAACAGCGCA
>NZ_OY781369.1:30000-87500 GCF_963676665.1 uncultured Tolumonas sp. | reverse complement strand
TGAAAACGAGTAAGGCGGGACACGTGGTATCCTGTCTGAACATGGGGGGACCATCCTCCAAGGCTAAATACTCCTGACTGACCGATAGTGAACCAGTACCGTGAGGGAAAGGCGAAAAGAACCCCTGTGAGGGGAGTGAAATAGAACCTGAAACCGTGTACGTACAAGCAGTGGGAGCACCTTCGTGGTGTGACTGCGTACCTTTTGTATAATGGGTCAGCGACTTACATTCTGTAGCAAGGTTAACCGAATAGGGGAGCCGTAGGGAAACCGAGTCTTAACTGGGCGATTAGTTGCAGGGTGTAGACCCGAAACCGAGTGATCTAGCCATGGGCAGGTTGAAGGTGCCGTAACAGGTACTGGAGGACCGAACCCACTAATGTTGCAAAATTAGGGGATGACCTGTGGCTAGGGGTGAAAGGCCAATCAAACTCGGAGATATCTGGTTCTCCCCGAAAGCTATTTAGGTAGCGCCTCGGACGAATACTACTGGGGGTAGAGCACTGTTTCGACTAGGGGGTCATCCCGACTTACCAACTCGATGCAAACTCCGAATACCAGTAAGTACTATCCGGGAGACACACGGCGGGTGCTAACGTCCGTCGTGAAGAGGGAAACAACCCAGACCGCCAGCTAAGGTCCCAAAGTACTAGTTAAGTGGGAAACGATGTGGGAAGGCTTAGACAGCTAGGATGTTGGCTTAGAAGCAGCCATCATTTAAAGAAAGCGTAATAGCTCACTAGTCGAGTCGGCCTGCGCGGAAGATGTAACGGGGCTAAACTAGTCACCGAAGCTGCGGATTTGCCGTAAGGCAAGTGGTAGGGGAGCGTTCTGTAAGTCTGTGAAGGTGTGTGGTAACGCATGCTGGAGATATCAGAAGTGCGAATGCTGACGTGAGTAACGTTAAAGGGAGTGAAAGACTCCCTCGCCGGAAGACCAAGGGTTCCTGTCCAACGTTAATCGGGGCAGGGTGAGTCGACCCCTAAGGCGAGGCTGAAAGGCGTAGTCGATGGGAAGCGGGTTAATATTCCTGCACTTTTTGTAACTGCGATGAGGGGACGGAGAAGGCTAAGTAGGCCAGCGGTTGGTAGAGCTGGTGAAAGGTGGTAGGGATGTACGGTAGGCAAATCCGCTGTACTTTATTCCGAGAGCCGAGACGAAGTGACTACGGTCATGAAGTTACTGATGCCACGCTTCCAGGAAAAGCCTCTAAGCTTCAGGTTACAAAGAATCGTACCCCAAACCAACACTGGTGGTCAGGTAGAGAATACCAAGGCGCTTGAGAGAACTCGGGTGAAGGAACTAGGCAAAATAGTACCGTAACTTCGGGAGAAGGTACGCTGTTGCTGGTGAAGGAATTTACTTCTGGAGCTAGTGGCAGCCGCAGTGACCAGGTGGCTGGGACTGTTTAACAAAAACACAGCACTCTGCAAACACGAAAGTGGACGTATAGGGTGTGACACCTGCCCGGTGCCGGAAGGTTAATTGATGGGGTTAGCGCAAGCGAAGCTCTTGATCGAAGCCCCGGTAAACGGCGGCCGTAACTATAACGGTCCTAAGGTAGCGAAA
Organism: uncultured Tolumonas sp.; assembly: GCF_963676665.1. Lineage (NCBI taxonomy): Bacteria > Pseudomonadati > Pseudomonadota > Gammaproteobacteria > Aeromonadales > Aeromonadaceae > Tolumonas > uncultured Tolumonas sp. The sequence goes on along the minus strand of NZ_OY781369.1, from coordinate 85,931 downwards.
TTCCTTGTCGGGTAAGTTCCGACCTGCACGAATGGTGTAACCATGGCCACGCTGTCTCCACCCGAGACTCAGTGAAATCGAATTCGCCGTGAAGATGCGGTGTACCCGCGGCTAGACGGAAAGACCCCGTGAACCTTTACTATAGCTTGACACTGAACATTGAACCTACCTGTGTAGGATAGGTGGGAGGCTTTGAAGTGATGACGCTAGTTGTCATGGAGCCGTCCTTGAAATACCACCCTGGTATGTTTGATGTTCTAACCTCAACCCGTTATCCGGGTCAGGGACAGTGTCTGGTGGGTAGTTTGACTGGGGCGGTCTCCTCCCAAAGAGTAACGGAGGAGCACGAAGGTGGGCTAATCACGGTCGGACATCGTGAGGTTAGTGCAATGGCATAAGCCCGCTTAACTGCGAGACGGACAGGTCGAGCAGGTGCGAAAGCAGGTCATAGTGATCCGGTGGTTCTGAATGGAAGGGCCATCGCTCAACGGATAAAAGGTACTCCGGGGATAACAGGCTGATACCGCCCAAGAGTTCATATCGACGGCGGTGTTTGGCACCTCGATGTCGGCTCATCACATCCTGGGGCTGAAGTTGGTCCCAAGGGTATGGCTGTTCGCCATTTAAAGTGGTACGCGAGCTGGGTTCAGAACGTCGTGAGACAGTTCGGTCCCTATCTGCCGTGGGCGTTGGATGATTGAGTGGGGTTGCTCCTAGTACGAGAGGACCGGAGTGAACGAACCGCTGGTGTTCGGGTTGTCATGCCAATGGCACTGCCCGGTAGCTAAGTTCGGAAAAGATAACCGCTGAAAGCATCTAAGCGGGAAACTTGCCACGAGATGAGTCATCCCTAGGACTATAAGTCCTCTGAAGGGCCGTTGAAGACTACGACGTTGATAGGTGAGGTGTGTAAGTGTAGTGATACATTGAGCTAACTCATACTAATGACCCGAGAGGCTTAACCATACAACACCCAAGTAGTTTTGAAGCGCTTGTTTGATTGATGAACTGATAGATAAACTGACTAGAGATAGTTGGACAGCTTTCCAAGACTTATTGCTGAGAGAGATAACACAAGCAGCGATAAGTAAACCGAATATGCCTGGCGGCAATAGCGCGATGGAACCACCTGTACCCATGCCGAACACAGAAGTGAAACGTTGTAGCGCCGATGGTAGTGTGGCATTCGCCATGTGAGAGTAGGACACTGCCAGGCTCCTAATTGCAAGACACAAAAACCCTGCATCAGCGGGGTTTTTTGTTGCCTGAAATTCAGTAAACTCGATATTAAAACATCATTTACGGCCAAGTAAGGCGGCACAAATAAAGAATTTTGTGTCACCGTTGGTGTCTTTTTTAATCCGGGCTAAGACTCTCTTTTTATCAATATCAACTAATTCCCAATCATCGCGCCGTGAGTGGGGCGATTTCGCACCGATACACATCAGATATTCCATGAAAAGGTGGGCATTTTTTATTTCGGTTAAATTTGAATCCATACTCTTCTAGCTCCTATCCGATATAGCGAATGTACTAATATTGCACATTGTTACTATTTTAGAGTTCGGAATCATAGTTGCCGTCGTAAACCAAGTTCTTATATGACGTACTATGCATTTAGCGGACATTTTTATTATGTTATGGAATATCTCTTTCTTGCCTGCTCAATTGAGCTTAGCTGTTGTTTGGTCATTCATCAAAAGAATATATTTACGATAATATAGGCCGATTGCAAATAAAGCCTCAAAAGAGGCTATTCGCTAATGTTTGCTACCGAAGCATCAAGCAGAGTAAGTATATCTTGTGGTGAAATTTCGACGGAAACACCGCGCTTGCCACCACTCACCAAAATAGATGTCTGTGTTAGTGCGCTCTCATCCAGTAATGTTTTTGATGCTTTTTTCTGGGCAAACGGACTAATACCACCGACTTTATAGCCGGTTAAGCGTTCAGCATCTGCGGGTAACATCATGGTTACTTGTTTCAAATGTACGGCTTTTGCCGAGGCTTTCAGATTTAAGCGCATGCTTACTGGAATGATCGCGGTGATGGTTTGTTTTTCATGCTGCAATAAAAGCGTTTTAAATACTTTAGCTTCTTCCATACCAAGTTGATGAGCGCAATGTTTGCCAAAATCATCACTGACATTACATTCATAGGTATGCACTTTAAATTCGGCACCAATATGTTTTAAGAAGCGAATAGCGGGTGTCATTTCAATCTCCTTGTTAATTGATCATGAAATAAAAAAGGCCGGGAAGTCCCGGCCTTTATGTTGTTTACTAGCCTGTATTTCGCATACCGGCAGCGATACCTGCAATGGTGACCATCAAGGCTTGATCAACCTGAGGATGCACCTCGTCTGGATTAGCACGGGAACGATGCAGCAATTCCACCTGAAGTACGTTCAATGGATCAGTGTACGGATTACGCAATTTAATTGACTCTTTGATCCATGGCTGTTCATCCAGCAGTTCGCCACGTTTAGGACGCAGTTGCAGAATGACATTGATAGAATCTTGTAGTTCCTGACGTAAGCGCTTACCTAATGGCCAGAGATTTTCTGGTGCAAGACGCAGGTCGTAATATTCGGCTAACCAGAGATCGGCCTTCAGGAAGACCATTTCCAGCATTTCCAGTCGGGTACGGAAGAATGGCCACTGTTGATCCATTTCTTTCAATACACCTTCTTTGCCATCATCAATCACGGCTTGCAGTGCCACATGAGCACCCAACCAGGATGGCAGCATCAGACGGTTTTGTGTCCAGGCAAAGATCCATGGAATCGCGCGCAATGATTCCACACCACCATTCGGTTTACGTTTTGATGGACGGGAACCCAGCGGTAATTTACCTAATTCCATTTCCGGTGTTGCGGCCCGGAAATAAGGGACAAAATCCGGTTCATCACGCACTACACTGCGATAATGCTGGCAGGAAATTTCTGACAGTTTATCCATCACGTCGTACCACTCTGCTTTAGGTTTCGGTGGTGGCAACAAGTTCGCTTCCAAGACTGCACTGGTGTAGAGCTTGAAGTTATGGATCGCCACTTCGGGTAAACCAAACTTAAAGCGGATCATTTCACCTTGTTCGGTGACACGGAAACCACCTTTTAGCGATCCCGGTGGCTGCGACAGAATTGCCTGATGTGCTGGTCCACCGCCACGGCCGATAGTACCGCCACGACCGTGGAACAGGGTCAACTTCAGATCTTCACGCTCAGCGATCGCAACCAGCTCTTCCATGGCACGATATTGTGCCCAGCCAGCTGACATCATGCCGGCATCTTTCGCCGAGTCGGAGTAGCCGATCATGACGTATTGCTGGCCACGGATATAGTTACGATACCATTCCACGGACAACAGACGATTTAATACTGCCGCGGCATTTTGTAGGTCGTTTTGTGTTTCGAACAGCGGTGCAATTGGCATCTGGAACTTGCAGCCGACTTCTTTCAGCAGCAGTTGTACGGCTAATACGTCAGATGGTTGACGTGCCATCGAGATGATATAGATCCCGAAAGCATCTGGATCTGTTTGCGCAATAACACGACAAGTATCGATAACTTCTTGTGATTCAGCACTTGGTTGCCAGTTTGCTGGCAGCAAAGGACGACGTGATTCCAGCTCTCTCAATAAGAACTCTTGTTTTTCGCTTTCGTTCCATTGCGCGTAATCGCCCAGCCCCAAATATTGGGTCAGTTCAGAGCAGACTTGGCCGTGGCGTTCACCATCCTGACGAATATCCAGTTTCAGCAGGTTGATACCAAAACAGGCTAGCTTACGCATGACATCCAGCAACATACCATCGGCAATGATACTCATCCCACATGCTTGCAATGAGCGGTAGCAGAGTTCTAGTGGTTCACGCAGCTGCTCGGTTCGGGTGATCAGATCGCGGTTTTCAGTGTATTGGCCCTGTAACTTAGCGGTAACTGCTTGCTGTGTTTCACGCAATGCGTCACGAACACCACGTAACATCTCACGATATGGTTCGCCACATTCACCAACACGTTGACGTAATTCGTCATTACAGTCAGTCATCGAGAGCTCAGAAACCAGTTCCTGAATATCGGTCAGGAACAGATTGATGGCCACCCAGCGCGACAGCAATAAGACTTCTTGTGTCACCTTAGCGGTAACAAATGGGTTACCGTCGCGGTCACCACCCATCCAGGAGGCAATACGGATTGGGTGCGCATGTAGTGGCAAACGAATGCCAAAGTTTTCTTGTAAGCGGTCATCCAGTTTACGTAAAAATAACGGAATGGCTGGCCACAAATTGTTTTCAATAACCGCAAAACCCCATTTCGCCTCATCAACAGGCGTTGGGCGTTGTTGACGGATTTCGTTGGTGTGCCATGACTGATTAACCAGCTGTTCAATGCGATGTTGGATAAATTTGCATTCGCGAGGCGTCAGATCCTGCAGTTCCAATTCTTCCAAACATTCGTTAAGTTGTACGTGTTTATGAATCAGCGTGCGGCGCGTAACCTCGGTTGGATGTGCGGTCAGAACCAGTTCGATGTCCAGTTCACATACGGTATCAATGATTTCCTGCTCAGACAGGTTCGCGTTTTTCAGTTTGTCGAACAACTTGTCCAGTGGGTCTGCTGTAGTATGCAATTCCCCCTGACGTGACATGGAGTGAAACTGTTCAGCTACGTTGGCCAGATTAAGAAATTGGCTGAATGCGCGCGCGACAGGCAATAGTTCGTCATCGCTCAGGTTTTGTAACGTAGATATCAGTTTTTGTCTGTCTTCTTCGTTACCCTGACGGGAAGATTTAGCCAGCTGACGAATATTCTCGATCTTGTCGAGAAATTCCTCGCCAAGATGTTCCTTGATGGTCTTGCCCAGCAGTTGGCCAAGCATGCCAACATTACCGCGCAATGCCGCGTACATATCATTCATTATGTCGTCCTTACAATAATAGCGGGGCATACAGCAAGTACCCCGCGAGCAGTTCCAATTATCAGTAATCTTGTTGGCAGATCAACGAGTGAACGCCATAAAAATACAAAAAAAGTGCACTGTTTTGGTTATAAACAGAAACGTTGCACCAAATGGCGGATCAATTCCGTTGTTGGTTTAACAAAGGATAGATCAAGGTATTCATCTGGCTGGTGTGCTTGAGTAATGTAGCCGGGCCCCATCACGATCGTTTCGCAGCCGAGTTGCTGAATAAAAGGCGCTTCGGTACAGTAATTCACCACTTCTGCCGGATGGCCACTCAGCACTTCGGCTTCTTTGACCAGCAATGAATTCTCATCACACCCATACGGCGGCACGGGTTCATGCAGATGTTCAAGACTGATGGCACCTGGATATTCCGCTTCTACCGGTGCCAAATGGCGTTTTAACTCGGCAATTAAATCTTCTGGCATGACACCGGGAATTGGGCGTAAATCGATACACAGTTCACAACCACCACAAATACGGTTAGCGCTGTCGCCACCATGAATACTGCCCAGATTTAACGTCGGGTAGGGCACATCAAAATGAGCGTTGTTATATTTCTGCTTTAATTCCTGCTGCATCACCAGCACTTTACTCAGTACTTTATGCATAATTTCGATGGCATTGACGCCATTTGCCGGGTTTGATGAGTGCCCGCTTTTGCCTGTCACTCTGATCGCTTCAGACATGTGACCTTTATGCATAAATACCGGCACTAAACCTGTCGGTTCACCAATCACCGCATAATCTGGTCGGATTGGATGGGCATCGGCAATCGCTTTTGCGCCCGCCATGCTGGTCTCTTCGTCGGCAGTCGCCAGAATACGTAATGGTTTTTTCAGCTGAGTTAGGTCGATATCTTTTAGTGCTTCGGCAATAAAAACAAAAAAGCCTTTCATATCGATGGTTCCAAGACCATAAATACGATCACCTTCTTGCGTTAGCTGGAATGGATCTTTTTGCCAACGTCCGGCATCAAAAGGTACGGTATCAGTGTGGCCGGCAAGGAGCAGCCCACCGTCACCACTGCCAATGGTTGCGATCAGATTCAGTTTTCCTGCTGTACCTGGCACTGGCGTAATGTCGATCTGCATACCAAATTGTTCAAACCACGATGCGAGCAGTTCGATCACACCTTTATTACTCTGATCCCAGGCAGGATCTGTGCTGCTGATCGATGGGAGCGCGATAATATCGCGGTACATCTGAAAAAAATCAAGATTACTCATGTTTCCTCCTTGCGCGGCACAGTTTAATTTGGTAAATAATAGAAATGCAATCGAAATGCATAAATATTAACTTCTGAGGGCTGCATTATAGCGGCTTCAGTCACAAGGCAACCAATATGTTCATTCAGCAATTTTTCTTCGCTCGACGATATATTTCTGTTTGAATCTGCCACACTATGTGCCGCAGAAGTCCGCATTTCACTTCGCTACGAATTAATCTGAATTGAGATAAATGGAAAGCACTATGCTTAATGTCGTAATTATTGGTGCCAGTGGCTATGCCGGTGCAGAGCTTGCTTTATTAGTGCACAAACACCCTGAGCTTAACCTGAAAGGGCTCTATGTGTCTGCAGGTAGTCAGGATGCCAACAAACCTTTTTCTGCTTTGCATCCACAATGCTTAGGTCTGGTCGATCTGCCAGTTAAGCCGTTAGATGATGCGGGTATGCAAGAAGCCAAAATCGGTACCGATCTGGTTTGCTTGGCGACCGCGCATGAAGTCAGTATGAATCTGGCGCCTGTTTTCTTAGCTGCGGGTATTCCGGTGTTTGATCTGTCTGGTGCCTTCCGTGTGCAGCAAGATGGCTTTTACGACAAATATTATGGTTTCACTCACGATCAACCAGAATGGCTGTCGAAAGCTGTTTATGGTTTAGCGGAGTGGAATGCTGAGCAAATCAAGCAAACTGATTTGGTTGCGGTCGCGGGCTGTTATCCAACCGCATCATTGCTGGCGCTGAAACCGCTGATGGAAGCGGGCCTGATCAAAGCGGATACTACACCGATCATCAATGCGGTATCCGGCGTTTCTGGTGCAGGCCGGAAGGCAGCGATTGGTACGAGTTTCTGTGAGGTGAGCTTGAACCCTTACGGTGTGTTTAATCACCGTCATCAACCTGAAATAAGCTATCACTTGGGTGGGAAGGTCATATTCCAACCGCATCTGGGTAATTTCGTTCGCGGCATTCTGGCGACCATCTATGTACAGCTGGCTGATGATGTGACTGAAGAGCAAGTGAATGCCGCTTATGCCCAAGCTTACACCGATAGCCCAATTGTCCGCTTAAGCAAACAATGGCCGTCGATCCGCAGTGTGGCTGGCACACCATTCTGTGATCTGCATTGGCAAATGCAAGATGGAATGCTGATTGTTGGTTCCGCGATCGATAACTTGTTGAAAGGTGCCTCATCACAAGCGCTGCAATGTATTAATCTGCGGTTTGGTTTCGCGCCAACTACTGGTTTGATGTAAGTAAGGATTCAAAATAAATGACACAACAAGTTCCGTTGATCATCAAGCTGGGCGGTGCGCTGTTAGAAACTGAAGGCGCATTGACGTCCTTTATCGGTGGTATTCAACGCTTTTTGCAACAATTTCCGCGCCCATTAGTTTTAGTGCATGGTGGTGGTTGTCTGGTTGATGATCTGTTGAAGGCTCTGGGTAAAACCAGCACCAAGAAAAATGGTTTACGTGTTACACCGGCCGATCAAATTCCCTATGTGGTTGGTGCGTTAGCAGGCACCGCCAACAAGCAAATGATGGCGGAAGCAATTGCTCAAGGGTTGAACCCAGTGGGTTTAAGTCTGGCCGATGGTGGTTTGTGCGATGTCACCCAGCTTGATCCTGAGTTGGGCAACGTTGGTGATTGCAAACCCAAAAATCCAGCATTGCTGCAAGTATTACTGGCGCAAAATTTCCTGCCAGTGATTAGCTCGATTGGCATCACCGCGCAAGGTGAGTTGATGAACGTCAATGCCGATCAAGCGGCCATTGCACTAGCAGAGCTGTTGGATGCCGATCTGATCATGTTGTCCGATGTAGTTGGTATTTTGGATGCAAATAAACAACTGATCCCTGAATTGAACACAGTGAAAACAGAACAACTGGTTGCCGACGGCGTGATCACTGATGGTATGGCAGTTAAAGTTAAAGCTGCATTGCAAGTTTCCGCTGCAATTCAAAAACCGATTGTAGTTGCCAGCTGGCGAGACCCTGATTTGTTGCTGAAGCTCGCGAAGGGTGAAGCAACGGGTACTCGTATTCAAGCTTAATAAATGGATTATTAAGGAGCGCAGTGATGCGTCATCTGTTAGATACCACGGAATTTAATAAAGAAGAGTTAGAAACACTGATCGCGTTAGGTCGGGATATGAAAGCCAAGCCAGCGGATTATCGTACCGGCTTAGCAGGCAAAAACATCGTGACGCTGTTTGAAAAACAGTCACTGCGTACTCGTGTGACTTTTGATATCGGTATCAACCGTCTCGGTGGCCATGCGGTTTATCTGGATCAACAAAATGGCGCAATCGGTCATCGGGAATCAGTGAAAGATTATGCCGAAAACTTATCGCGCTGGTGTGACGGTATTGTCGCCCGAGTGTTCGATCATAAGACGCTACTGGGTTTGCGTGAACACGCCACCGTTCCTGTGGTGAACTCACTGTGCAATCTGTATCACCCATGTCAGGCGTTGGCTGATTTTATGACGATTACCGAAAACTATGACGATCTGAGCAAAGTGAAATTGGCTTATTTAGGTGATGGTAACAACGTTGCTCACTCTTTGCTGCTGACAGGTGCGATTTTGGGTACTGACGTGACGGTAGTGTCACCAAAAGGTTCAGGCCCAGATGCGCAAATCTTTAATCTGGCCGTGGATCTGGCACGTAAGTCAGGCGCTAAATTATCGGTAACCGATAACTGTGCCGATATCCGCGGTTTTGATGTTGCTTACACCGATACTTGGGTATCAATGGGCGACAATACGCCGATGGAGGCAGTAAAAGACAAATTCATGCCTTACCAGATCAATCAGGCGTTGTTGGATAACACCGGTATCCGTCATGTGCTGCATTGCCAGCCAGCTCATCGTGAGTTAGAAATTACCTCCGAAGTTATGGATGGCCCTGCTTCATTGATCATGGATGAAGCGGAAAACCGTATGCACATCCAGAATGCGATCTTATATACCCTGATCAACCAGGCTTAATTCGCTTGAATCTAAAGGAGCCCTTGCGGCTCCTTTTTCTTGTTCAGCAACAGATGTACACTGATTACAGTTAAGAATTTATAAAGGAACCTGACATGGCTTTATGGGGTGGACGTTTCAGCCAAGCGGCTGATACCCGATTTAAACAATTTAATGACTCGCTGCGTTTTGATTATCGTCTGGCAGAGCAGGATATTGTCGGTTCCATTGGTTGGTCAAAGGCGCTGGTTAGCGTAGGAATTCTAACCGCAGATGAACAAGCAAAACTGGAAGCAGCATTACTGACCTTGAAAGCGGAAGTGGAAGCTGATCCAGAACAAATTCTACGCTCTGATGCAGAAGATATTCACTCTTGGGTGGAAGGCAAATTGATCGAGCGTGTTGGCGATCTGGGCAAGAAATTACATACCGGACGTAGCCGTAATGATCAGGTCGCAACCGATCTAAAATTGTGGTGCAAACAGCAGGGTAATCTGTTGTTGGAAAGTATTCACGGTTTGCAGAGTAAATTAGTCGCAACTGCACGTCAGTATCAAACCACCGTGTTACCAGGCTATACCCATTTGCAACGTGCCCAACCAGTGACGTTTTCGCATTGGGCGTTGGCCTACGTTGAAATGTTGGATCGTGACTACTCCCGCCTGCAGGATGCGCTGAAACGTCTCAACACCAGCCCGCTAGGCTCAGGTGCACTAGCGGGAACTGCCTATCCGATTGACCGTCAGGCACTGGCGCTGGATCTGGGTTTTGAGCGTGCAACCCGCAACAGTCTGGATTCAGTTTCTGATCGTGATCATGCCATTGAGCTGATGAGCACCGCAGCTCTTTCTATGATCCACTTATCCCGTTTTGCCGAAGATCTGATCTTCTATGCGTCGGGCGAAGCAGGTTTCATCGAGTTATCCGACAAAGTGACTTCAGGCTCATCACTGATGCCACAGAAGAAAAATCCAGATGCATTAGAGTTGATCCGTGGTAAGACTGGCCGTGTAGCTGGTGCATTAAACGGTATGCTGATGACACTGAAAGCATTGCCTTTGGCATACAACAAAGACATGCAGGAAGATAAAGAAGGCCTGTTTGATGCGCTGGATACCTGGCATGACTGCTTAGATATGGCCCAGCTGGTATTAGAAGACCTTAAAGTTAACGAACCCGTTACCAAAGCAGCGGCGATGGGCGGTTATTCCAACGCCACTGAATTGGCCGATTATTTGGTCGCCAAGGGTATTCCATTCCGCGAAGCACATCATATCGTTGGTGAAGCGGTTGTTTATGCGATTACGCAGCAAAAACCATTGGAAAATCTGACTGTTGCTGAATTTAAACAGTTTAACGCAGTAATTGCTGATGATGTATATCCAATCCTGTCGTTGGAATCAACACTGGCGAAACGTCAGGCGCTAGGCGGTGTTTGTGCGGAACAAATTGCTCACGCACTACAACAAGCGGAACAGCACTTAGCGGCTCGCTCGTTCTGATTAAACCGATTATTAAAATGTTAATTTTGGAAGGGGCGACAGCCCCTTTTTCTATTCTGAAATTCTGAATATAAAAACACCAACATCGCTTGCACTGGCAAAGTAAAACCGTATAATACGCGAGCTTGCTAATACCAAGCTGAGCCCTAGGCTCCGGTGTCAGATACATCGACACCCCAACAGTCCCTCCGATTGGGAGGGAAACGCGAAGAAACAACCTCCGGGTCGGAATAAAACGATCTCGGGCGGTATTGTTTCATGTTCTTTTTGCCATCTGGAGCTCTGGTCCATGCAGAACCAAAGAATCCGTATCCGCCTGAAGGCTTTCGATCATCGTTTGATCGACCAGTCTACTGCGGAAATCGTAGAAACTGCCAAACGCACTGGTGCACAGGTTCGTGGTCCTATTCCACTGCCAACTCGCAAAGAGCGTTTCACTGTACTGATTTCTCCACACGTGAACAAAGATGCGCGTGATCAGTACGAAATCCGCACTCACAAGCGTCTGGTTGACATCGTTGAGCCGACAGACAAGACCGTTGACGCTCTGATGCGTCTGGATCTGGCTGCCGGTGTTGACGTCCAGATCAGCTTGGGTTAATTCGGAAAGAGGTTGATAGACAATGACTCTCGGTCTTGTAGGTCGCAAATTGGGTATGACTCGCGTCTTCACTGAAGACGGCGTATCTATTCCAGTGACTGTTATTGAAGTAGAAGCCAACCGTGTTACCCAGCTGAAAACTCTGGAAACTGACGGTTACACCGCTGTTCAAGTAACAACTGGTGTTAAAAAGGCAAGCCGCCTGACTAAAGCTGAAGCTGGCCATTTCGCCAAAGCTGAAGTAGAAGCAGGTCGCGGTCTGTGGGAATTCCGTTTGAATGACGGCGAAGGTGCTGACTTAACTGTTGGTTCTGAGCTGAAAGTCGACATTTTCGCTGACGTTAAAAAAGCAGACGTTACTGGTGTCTCTAAAGGTAAAGGCTTTGCTGGCGTTGTTAAACGTTGGAACTTCCGCACCCAAGACATGACCCATGGTAACTCGCGTTCACATCGTGTTCCGGGTTCTATCGGTCAAAACCAGTCTCCGGGTAAAGTGTTCAAAGGCAAAAAAATGGCTGGCCATTTAGGTTCTGAGCGTGTGACTGTTCAGAGTCTGGATATTGTGCGCGTTGATGTTGAACGTAACCTGCTGCTCATCAAAGGTGCAGTGCCAGGTGCGACCAACGGCGACGTTATCGTCAAGCCTGCCGTTAAAGCGTAACGTCTGAGGAGATAGTAATGGAATTGGTATTGAAAGACGCGCAGAGCGCTCTTCAGGTTTCCGAAACTACCTTCGGTCGTGAGTTCAACGAAGCTCTGGTTCACCAGGTAGTCGTTGCTTATGCTGCTGGCGCCCGTCAGGGTACTCGCGCGCAGAAGACTCGCTCTGAAGTGTCTGGCGGCGGTAAAAAACCGTGGCGTCAGAAAGGTACTGGCCGTGCTCGTGCTGGTACTATCCGTTCGCCAATTTGGCGTGGCGGTGGTGTGACCTTTGCAGCTAAACCGCAAGATCACAGCCAAAAAGTGAACCGTAAAATGTATCGCGGTGCGATCCAAAGCATTCTGTCTGAGCTGGTTCGTCAGGATCGTCTGGTAGTTGTAGAGAAATTTGGTGTTGAAGCTCCGAAAACTAAAGAGCTGCTGACCAAACTGCAAGCACTGGATCTGAAAGACGTGCTGATCGTTACCCCAGAAGTTGAAGAAAATCTGTTCCTGGCTGCTCGCAACTTGTACAAAGTTGACGTACGCGACGTAACAGGTATTGATCCGGTTAGCCTGATCGCCTTCGACAAGGTACTGATGACTGCTGATGCAGTGAAGCAAATCGAGGAGATGCTGGCATGATCCGTGAAGAGCGTCTACTGAAAGTTCTGAAGGCTCCGCACATCTCTGAAAAGAGCACCATGGTAGCTGAAAAACTGAACACTATCGTGTTCAAAGTTGCTACTGATGCTACTAAAGCAGAAATCAAAGCGGCAGTTGAAAAACTGTTCGAAGTTAAGGTTGAAGCTGTTCGTACCTTGAACGTTGTTGGCAAGACCAAACGTACTGGTTCACGCATGGGCCGTCGTTCCGACTGGAAAAAAGCCTACGTGACTCTGGTTGAAGGTCAAGACATCGACTTCGTGGGCGGCGCTGCCGAGTAAGAGGAATTTAAAAAATGGCAATCGTAAAATGTAAGCCTACCTCTCCGGGCCGTCGTCACGTCGTTAAGATCGTCACACCGGAGCTGCATAAAGGTAAACCGTTTGCTGGTCTGCTGGAAGAAAAACGCAAGACTGGCGGTCGTAACAACAACGGCCGTATCACTACCCGTCATATCGGTGGTGGTCACAAACAGCATTATCGTCTGATTGACTTCAAACGCAACAAAGACGGTATCCCAGCTAAGATCGAACGTCTGGAATACGATCCAAACCGTTCTGCTAACATCGCTCTGGTGTTATACGCAGATGGTGAACGTCGTTATATTCTGGCACCAAAAAATCTGAAAGCTGGCGATCCTATCGTTTCTGGTGTGGATGCAGCAATCAAAGCTGGTAACGCGCTGCCTATGCGTAATATCCCGGTTGGTACTACTGTTCACGCAGTAGAAATGAAACCAGGTAAAGGCGCACAGATCGCTCGTTCTGCTGGTGCTAGCGTACAGATCCTGGCGCGTGAAGGTGCATATGTAACCTTACGTCTGCGTTCCGGTGAAGTTCGTAAAGTATTGGCTGAATGCCGTGCTACTGTTGGTGAAGTTGGCAATGCTGAGCATATGCTGCGTCAATTGGGTAAAGCCGGTGCTAACCGCTGGCGTGGCATTCGTCCTACCGTTCGTGGTATGGCGATGAACCCAGTTGACCATCCACACGGTGGTGGTGAGGGTCGCAATAAAGGTATCCAGCCTGTATCTCCTTGGGGTACTCCGGCTAAAGGCTACCGCACCCGTAGCAACAAGCGCACTGACAAGTACATCGTACGTCGTCGTAATAAGTAATTCTTATATAGAGGAATCGCCATGCCACGTTCTCTCAAGAAGGGTCCATTTATTGACCTGCACTTGCTGAAGAAGGTTGAGAAAGCGGTGGAAAGCGCGGACAAAAAGCCTATCAAGACTTGGTCCCGTCGTTCAATGATCATTCCAGATATGATTGGTTTGACCATCGCTGTCCATAATGGTCGTCAGCACGTACCCGTTTATGTATCCGACGAAATGGTTGGACATAAGCTGGGTGAATTTGCACCGACTCGTACTTATCGCGGTCATGCCGCTGATAAGAAGGCCAAGAAGAAATAAGGGATAAATGATGGAAGCTATCGCTAAACACCGTTTTGCCCGGACTTCTGCACAGAAAGCCCGCCTGGTTGCTGATCAGGTCCGTGGTTTGCCTGTGGATCGGGCCTTGAACCTGTTGGCTTTCAGCCCGAAAAAGGCTGCTGAGCTGATCAAAAAGGTTCTGGAGTCTGCTGTTGCTAATGCTGAGCATAACGAAGGCGCGGATATCGACACTCTGAAAGTGCAAACTATCATGGTTGACGAAGGTCCATCTCTGAAGCGTATTCGTGCTCGTGCTAAAGGCCGTGCAGACCGTATCGTCAAGCGTACTGCCCACATCACTGTGGTAGTATCCGACGCTAAGGCTGGGAGATAAGCAATGGGTCAGAAAGTTCATCCGAATGGTATCCGCTTAGGGATTACCAAGCCGTTTAACTCTACTTGGTTTGCTAATACCAAAGAGTTTGCAGACAATCTGCACGGTGATTTTCAGGTGCGTCAGTATCTGACCAAAGAGCTGAAAGCAGCTTCTTTGTCTCGCATTGTTATTGAACGTCCAGCTAAAAGTATTCGCGTAACTATCCACACTGCCCGTCCAGGCGTAGTGATTGGTAAGAAAGGCGAAGATGTTGAAAAACTGCGCAAACAGATTGCTAGCATTGCTGGTGTTCCTGCGCAAATCAACATCGCTGAAGTTCGTAAGCCAGAGTTGGACTCTCAGCTGGTTGCTGACAGTATCTCCTCTCAGCTGGAACGTCGTGTTATGTTCCGTCGCGCTATGAAGCGTGCGGTTCAGAACGCAATGCGTCTGGGTGCTAAGGGTATCAAAGTTGAAGTTAGCGGCCGTTTAGGTGGTGCAGAAATCGCACGTACTGAATGGTATCGTGAAGGTCGTGTACCTCTGCACACACTGCGTGCAGACATTGACTATGCTACCTCTGAAGCACACACCACTTATGGTGTTATCGGTGTTAAGGTATGGATCTTCAAAGGTGAAGTTCTGGGCGGTCTGGCTGCTGTTACTGCTGCAGCTGCAGCTGCACAGCAAGAGCCGGCTCCTGCCAAGCCGAAACGCAAACCGCGTGGTGCTAAGTAAGGAGAACCGGTAAATGTTGCAACCAAAGCGTACAAAGTTCCGTAAGGTTCACAAAGGCCGTAACCGCGGTCTGGCTAATGCAGGTAGCGATGTATCCTTCGGTACCTATGGTCTGAAAGCGGTAACTCGTGGCCAGCTGACAGCCCGTCAGATCGAAGCTGCACGTCGTGCGATGACTCGTGCTGTTAAGCGTCAAGGTAAAATTTGGATCCGTGTTTTCCCGGACAAACCAATTACCGAGAAACCGCTTGAAGTGCGTATGGGTAAAGGTAAAGGTAACGTTGAATATTGGGTTGCCTTGATCCAGCCTGGCAAAGTGCTGTACGAGATGGACGGTGTACCAGAAGCGACAGCGCGTGAAGCATTTGCGCTGGCTGCGGCTAAACTGTCTGTTAAGACCACCTTTGTAATTCGGACGGCTATGTGATGAAAGCTCAAGATCTGCGTCAAAAAAGTGTGGAAGAGCTGAAAGCTGAATTGCTGGGTCTGCTGCGTGCGCAGTTTAATCTGCGTATTCAGAAGAGCACAGGTCAGCTGAACCAAACTCACACTATCAAACAAGTACGTCGCGACATCGCGCGCGTTAAAACTGTACTGAACGAGAAGGCAGGTGCGTAATGACTGATCAAATCCGTACTCTGCAAGGTCGTGTAGTTAGTGACAAAATGGACAAGTCCATTACTGTAGCTATCGAGCGCAAGGTAAAACACCCAATGTATGGGAAAATTATCGTGCGCACGACCAAGCTGCATGTCCACGATGAAAACAACGAATGCAAGATTGGCGACCTGGTGGAAATCCGCGAGTGCCGTCCATTGTCCAAGACCAAGTGTTGGACTCTGGTATCTGTTGTTGAAAAAGCCTAATTTTTTTAATTAGGATTGGAATACGAACGGCTCGTAAGAGTCGTTCGTTTTTTTGGCTATGACTTTGTCTGGTGCTGTGCTATTATGCCGCGCCTTTTGAAGGTAGCCAGATGCCCATTTTAATGTGGGAAGTAGTTATTTAGCGGAGCACTAACATGATCCAAATGCAAAGTATGCTGGACGTCGCCGACAACTCCGGCGCACGCAGCGTAATGTGTATTAAGGTTCTGGGTGGTTCGCACCGCCGTTATGCCGGTGTCGGCGACATCATCAAAGTTTCCATCAAAGAAGCAATTCCGCGTGGAAAAGTTAAAAAAGGTGATGTTTATAATGCGGTGGTCGTTCGCACCCGTAAAGGCGTTCGCCGTCAAGATGGTTCTTTGATCCGCTTTGATCGCAACGCGGCTGTGCTGTTGAACAACCAACATCAGCCGATCGGTACTCGTATCTTCGGCCCAGTGACTCGTGAACTGCGTAATGATAAGTTCATGAAGATCGTGTCCCTGGCCCCGGAAGTACTGTAAGGAGCACAGAACATGGCAGCAAAAATCCGTCGTGAAGACGAAGTAATTGTTTTGACCGGTAAAGACAAAGGCAAACGTGGCAAAGTCACTAAAGTCTTGGTTGAACAGGGCAAAGTAATTGTTGAAGGCATCAACGTGAAGAAAAAACATCAGAAGCCTGTTCCGGCTTTAGGTGTTGCTGGCGGTATCGTTAGCAAAGAAGCAGCTGTTGATGTATCAAATGTAGCGCTGTTCAACCCTGCCACTGGCAAGGGAGATCGCGTTGGTTTCCGATTTGAAGATGGTAACAAAGTTCGTTTCTTCAAATCTAACGGTGAACTTGTAAAGTAATTGGAGTTTAACGATGGCGAAACTGCATGATACCTACAGACAAACTGTAGTCCAGGAACTGATGAACCAGTTCGGCTACAATTCTGTCATGCAAGTCCCTCGGATCGAGAAGATCACCCTGAACATGGGTGTCGGTGAAGCCTTGGCTGATAAAAAGGTACTGGAAAATGCTGCTAGTGATTTAGCTGCAATTTCTGGTCAAAAGCCACTGATCACCAAAGCACGCAAATCTGTTGCGGGCTTCAAGATTCGTGAAGGCTACCCGATCGGTTGTAAAGTAACCCTGCGCGGCGAGCGTATGTGGGAGTTTTTGGAGCGCTTGATTTGCATCTCTATGCCACGTATTCGTGACTTCCGTGGTGTTAGTGCTAAGTCCTTTGATGGTCGTGGCAACTATTCTATGGGCGTACGTGAGCAAATCATCTTCCCCGAAATCGACTACGATAAAGTCGATAAAGTACGTGGTCTGGATATTACTATCACAACGACTGCGAAGACTGACGAGGAAGGCCGTGCTCTGCTGGCTGCCTTTAGCTTCCCATTCCGTAAGTAAGGTGTAGGGTTATGGCAAAACTGTCCATGATTGCACGTGAAGATAAACGTGCAAAATTGATTGCAAAACACTTCGAGAAGCGTGTTGCACTGAAAGCGATCATCGCCGACGTGAATGCTTCTGATGAAGCTCGTTGGGACGCAGTGCTCAAGCTGCAACAACTGCCGCGTGACTCCAGCCCGAGCCGTCAACGTAATCGTTGCAATATCACAGGTCGTCCACATGGCTACCTGCGTAAATTCGGTCTTTGCCGCATCAAAGTGCGTGAGCACATGATGAAAGGCGAAATTCCTGGCCTGAAAAAGGCTAGCTGGTAATTAATCACGGGAGTTAAGACACATGAGCATGCAAGATCCGATCGCGGACATGCTGACCCGCATCCGCAACGGTCAGGCGGCCCACAAGGTTTCCGTCTCTATGCCTTCTTCCAAGCTGAAAGTAGCAATTGCTAATCTGCTGAAAGAAGAAGGTTATATCGCTGATGTTAAAGTTAGTGGTGACGTTAAACCTGAACTGGAAATTGAATTGAAATATTTCCAGGGCAAGCCTGTTGTTGAGCTGATCCAGCGCGTAAGTCGCCCTGGTCTGCGTATTTATAAGAAACGTGGCGACCTGCCAAAGATCATTAATGGTCTGGGTATCGCTGTTGTTTCTACTTCTAAAGGTGTGATGACTGACCGTGCTGCGCGTAAAGCAGGCATGGGCGGTGAGATCATCTGCTACGTAGCGTAAGGAGCTAGGAAATGTCTCGTGTTGCGAAAGCACCTGTTACTATTCCGGCTGGCGTGGAAGTAACCCTGAACGGCCAGGAAATAGCTGTTAAAGGTAAAAATGGCACCCTGAAGCGCATTCTGAACGCTGCAGTTATCGTCACCAAAGAAGAAAATGTGTTGAAGTTTGCACCTCAAGAAGGTGTGACTGGTGCTGACGCGCAGGCTGGTACTGCACGTGCACTGGTAAACAACATGGTTATTGGTGTTACTACTGGCTTCGAGCGCAAACTGGTGCTGGTTGGTGTAGGTTACCGTGCACAGGCTAAAGGTAAATCAGTTGGTTTGGCACTGGGTTTCTCCCATCCAATCGACCACGAATTGCCTGAAGGTGTTACCGCTGAATGCCCGACACAGACTGAAATCGTACTGAAAGGTGCGGATAAAGCTCTGTTAGGTCAAGTTGCAGCTGACATCCGCGCCTATCGTAGCCCGGAGCCTTACAAAGGCAAAGGTGTACGCTATTCAGACGAAGTTGTGCGTACTAAAGAAGCTAAGAAGAAGTAAGGTAACACTATGGACAAGAAAGCAGCTCGTATCCGTCGTGCTACTAAAGCACGTCGTAAAATGCTGGAACTGGGCGCGACTCGTCTGGTGGTTCACCGTACTCCGCGTCATATTTATGCGCAGGTTATCGCTGCAAGCGGTGCAGAAGTTTTAGCTTCTGCATCTACTGTAGAGTCAACCATTCGTGAGCAAGTGAAATACACCGGTAATGCCGATGCGGCCGCCGCGGTGGGTAAAGCTATTGCAGAGCGTGCTCTGGCAAAAGGTATTACCACTGTAGCGTTCGATCGCTCTGGGTTCCAATATCATGGTCGCGTAGCCGCACTGGCTACTGCTGCACGTGAAGCTGGTCTTCAGTTCTAAGCCAGGAGTCGACAATGTCTAAAATCGAATCTCAAGCCGGTGAACTGCAAGAAAAGTTAGTCGCAGTGAACCGTGTTTCTAAAGTAGTTAAAGGTGGTCGTATTTTCTCCTTTACAGCATTGACTGTAGTAGGCGATGGTTCAGGCCGCGTTGGTTTTGGTTACGGTAAAGCACGTGAAGTTCCTGCTGCCATTCAAAAGGCAATGGAACAAGCTCGTCGTAACATGGTTAAAGTTGAGCTGATTGAAGGCACACTGCATCACCATGTTAAAGGAACCCATGCTGGTTCTACCGTATTTATGCAGCCTGCTTCTCAGGGTACCGGTATCATTGCCGGTGGCGCAATGCGTGCCGTTCTGGAAGTGGCTGGTGTACATAACGTTCTGGCAAAGACCTATGGTTCAACCAATCCGATGAATGTAGTGCGTGCTACTATTGAAGCTTTAGCACACATTAGCTCACCGGAACAAGTTGCTGCCAAACGTGGTCTGCGCGTGGAAGAAATCCTGGGGTAATAACGACATGGCTAACAAGACTGTAAAAGTTACACAGACTCGCAGCTCCATCGGTCGTTTGCCGAAGCACAAAGCCTCTTTACTGGGCTTGGGTTTGCGTCGTATTGGTCACACCGTTGAGCTGGAAGATACTCCATGCGTACGCGGCATGATCAACCAGGTTCATTACATGGTGAAGGTGGAGGAGTAATCGATGCGTTTAAACACTCTTTCTCCAGCTGCTGGTGCTAAATCGGCTAAAAAGCGTGTAGGTCGTGGTATCGGTTCTGGTTTGGGTAAAACCGGTGGCCGTGGCGTAAAAGGCGCTGGTTCACGAGCTGGTAGTGGTGGTCGTGCTGGTTTTGAAGGCGGTCAAATGCCATTAAAAATCCGTATGCCAAAATTCGGTTTTTACTCCCGTAAAGGTGCAGTAACTGCTGAAGTTCGTCTGAGCGAAATTGCTAAAGTTGAAGGCGATGTAGTCGACCTGAACACTTTAAAACAAGCTGGCGTAGTCACTAAAGGCATGCAGTTTGCTAAGATCGTTCTCTCTGGGAACATCGATCGTGCAGTTATCGTTCGTGGTGTAGGCGCTACTCAAGGTGCTCGCGCTGCAATCGAAGCTGCCGGTGGCAAAATCGAGGAATAATAAGTAGATGGCCAAGAAACCAGGATTAGTAACACGGGGCTCGCAAGGGGGCCTGAGCGAACTGAAGAGCCGTTTGCTTTTCGTTCTAGGTGCTATCATCGTCTTCCGTGCGGGCGCTTATGTGCCGATTCCTGGTATTGACGCTACTGTGCTGGGACAATTGTTCCAGCAACAGAAGGGAACCATCATTGAAATGTTTAACATGTTCAGTGGTGGAGCTCTGTCTCGTGCATCTATTTTTGCGTTGGGTATCATGCCGTATATTTCGGCATCAATTATTATCCAACTGTTGACCGTGATCAGTCCTTATTATGCTGAGCTTAAAAAGGAAGGTGAAAGTGGTCGACGTGTGATCAGTAAGCATACTCGTTGGGGTACATTAGCATTGGCTACTGTACAGGCATCGGGTATTGCAACTGGTTTACCAAACATGATGCATGGCTTGGTGCTCAACCCCGGTTTCGGCTTCTACTTTACTGCGGTAGTTAGTTTGGTTACTGGTACCATGTTTTTAATGTGGTTAGGTGAACAAATAACGGAACGTGGTATCGGTAACGGTATTTCGCTGATCATTTTTGCGGGTATTGTCGCTGGTCTGCCCCATGCAATTGGTGCTACTGCGGAACAAGCTCGTCAGGGTGAATTGCATATCCTGTTGCTATTGTTGCTCGCTGTTATTGTGTTTGCTGTTACTTACTTTGTTGTGTTTGTTGAACGTGGTCAGCGTCGTATTGTCGTTAACTATGCAAAGCGCCAGCAAGGTAACCAGATTTTTGCAGCTCAAAGCACGCACTTACCGTTAAAACTAAATATGGCGGGTGTTATCCCGGCAATTTTTGCTTCCAGTATCATTCTTTTTCCAGGCACAATTGCGTCTTGGTTTGGTCAAGGTGATTCATGGATTGCAAATATTCTGCAAGAAGTCTCTATGAGCTTGCAGCCAGGGCAGCCGTTATACGAATTGTTGTATGCTATTGCGATTATTTTCTTCAGCTTCTTCTATACCGCGTTGGTATTCAACCCGCGTGAGACAGCGGATAACCTGAAGAAGAGCGGTGCATTTATCCCAGGCATTCGCCCAGGTGAACAAACAGCACGTTTTATCGATAAAGTAATGACTCGTCTAACACTGGCCGGGGCTTTGTACATCACAGCGATTTGCTTAGTACCCCAGTTATTGATGACCTTTTGGCATGTGCAGTTCTACTTCGGTGGTACTTCTTTGCTGATTATTGTTGTGGTTATCATGGACTTCATGGCACAGGTACAAACTCATATGATGTCTCATCAATATGGCGATGTACTGAAAAAAGCCAATCTTAAAGGCGTAGGCCGTTAATTCGGTCTAATATTGCGGAGTTAAGCAATGAAAGTTCGCGCTTCCGTCAAAGCAATCTGCCGTAATTGCAAAATCATCAAACGCCACGGTGTGGTTCGCGTGATTTGCACTGAGCCGAAGCATAAACAACGCCAAGGCTAATTATATTTTCGGTAGAGACTTGAAAAGTCGAGGCTGGCTAAGTACATTAGCCAGCCTACATTTGTGTAGGTTGACCACCATGTATCCGGAACGGGCTTTGTGGTGGTCATTAAATTACTATTTGTTTTAGGAGTGGAATAGTGGCCCGTATCGCTGGCATTAACATTCCTGACCATAAACATGCAGTTATCGCGTTAACTGCGATTTATGGCGTTGGCGACACCCGTGCAAAGCAAATTTGCGCAGCGGCTGGTATCGCCGAGGATGTGAAAGTTAAAAATCTGGACGAAGCTCAAATTGAAGCGCTTCGTACTGAAGTAAGCAAATTTACTGTTGAAGGCGACCTACGTCGTGAAGTATCCATGAACATCAAACGTCTGATGGACTTGGGATGCTACCGTGGCTTGCGTCATCGTCGTGGTTTGCCGGTTCGCGGACAGCGGACCAAAACTAACGCGCGCACCCGTAAGGGTCCTCGTAAACCGATTAAGAAGTAAACGGGAAGGTAGAAAATGGCAAAAGCTCCTACTCGTGCTCGTAAGCGCGTTAGAAAGCAAGTTAGCGACGGCATTGCACACGTTCATGCCTCTTTCAATAACACAATCGTTACCATTACCGATCGTCAGGGTAATGCTCTGTCATGGGCAACTGCTGGTGGTTCTGGTTTCCGTGGTTCTCGTAAATCCACTCCGTTCGCGGCACAGGTTGCTGCAGAGCGTGCTGGTGAGATCGCCAAAGAATATGGCGTTAAAAACCTGGAAGTAATGGTTAAAGGTCCTGGTCCGGGCCGTGAGTCTTCTATTCGTGCTTTGAATGCTGCGGGTTTCCGCATCACCAATATCACGGATGTAACTCCGATCCCGCACAACGGTTGTCGTCCTCCTAAAAAACGCCGTGTATAACGTTGTCTAGTAGGATTGTTGGAGAAAGAACATGGCAAGATATTTAGGCCCAAAGCTGAAGCTTAGCCGTCGTGAAGGCACCGATCTGTTCCTGAAATCAGGCGTTCGTGCTATCGACTCTAAGTGTAAAATTGACACAGCTCCTGGTCAGCACGGTGCGCGTAAGCCACGTCTGTCTGACTACGGTGTACAGCTGCGTGAAAAACAGAAAGTCCGTCGTATTTACGGCATTCTGGAAAAACAATTCCGTAACTATTACCGTGAAGCGACTCGCATCAAGGGTAATACTGGTGAGAACCTACTGCAGTTGCTGGAAGGTCGTCTGGACAACGTAGTTTATCGTATGGGTTTTGCATCTACCCGCGCGGAAGCTCGCCAGCTGGTTAGCCATAAAGCTATCGTTATCAATGGCAAAGTGGTAAACATTCCTTCTTATAACGTTTCTCCGGAAGATGTAGTCACTGTTCGTGAGAAGGCGAAAAAACAAGCTCGTATTAAAGCCGCATTAGACGTGGCTGCGCAGCGTGAAAAGCCAACTTGGATTGAGATCAATGCAGACAAAATGGAAGGCGTTTACAAACGTCTGCCAGAGCGTTCAGATCTGTCTGCTGACATCAATGAACAGTTGATCGTCGAGCTTTACTCTAAGTAAGGCTTAGCTTCTAAGAGAGGACATAATGCTGGGTTCTGTAACAGATTTTCTCAAGCCACGTTTGGTTGATATCGAGCAACTCAGTCCGACTCATGCCAAGGTAACACTTGAGCCGTTGGAGCGTGGTTTCGGTCATACTTTAGGTAATGCGTTACGACGCATTCTCCTGTCGTCCATGCCGGGATGTGCAGTTGCTGAGGTTGAGATCGACGGCGTATTGCACGAGTACAGCAGTAAAGAAGGTGTTCAGGAAGATATCCTGGAAATCTTGCTGAACTTAAAAGGCATTGCAGTAAAGCTGGAAGGTAAAGATGAAGTAATCCTTTCGCTGACCAAGTCTGGTGCGGGCCCGGTCACGGCAGGTGATATCATCCATGGTGATGATGTTGTCATTGTCAATCCGGAGCATGTGATTTGTCATCTGACTGGTGCTAATGCTGAAATCAGCATGCGTCTGCGTGTACAACGTGGTCGTGGCTATGTTCCTGCATCAGCGCGTTTGCATACAGATGATGAAGATCGTCCAATTGGTCGTTTGTTACTGGATGCGGCGTTTAGCCCTGTAGTGCGTATTGCCTACAATGTTGAAGCTGCTCGTGTGGAACAACGTACTGATCTGGATAAGTTGGTTATCGATATGGAAACCAACGGTACGCTAGATCCGGAAGAAGCCATTCGCCGTGCAGCTACTATTTTGGCTGAGCAGTTGGATGCCTTTGTTGATTTGCGTGATGTTTCCGTTCCAGAGAAGAAAGAAGACAAGCCGGAATTCGATCCGATCCTGCTGCGTCCTGTTGATGATCTGGAATTGACAGTTCGTTCTGCGAACTGCCTGAAAGCAGAAGCAATCCATTATATTGGTGATCTGGTACAGCGCACTGAGGTGGAGTTGTTAAAAACTCCTAACCTGGGTAAAAAGTCTTTGACCGAAATCAAAGACGTGCTGGCTTCCCGTGGTTTGTCTCTGGGCATGCGTCTGGAGAATTGGCCGCCGGCAAGTTTGGCAGACAATTGATCCAGATTGCAGGTTCTACCGATTTTGTTAGAAGGATAAGGTCATGCGCCATCGTTTGAGTGGTCGTCAACTGAACCGGAATGCTAGCCATCGTCAGGCTATGTTCCGCAACATGGCCAGCTCCCTGGTTCGTCATGAGATCATCAAGACGACTTTGCCTAAAGCAAAGGAGCTACGTCGTGTAGTTGAGCCCTTGATTACTCTTGCTAAGAGTGACAGTGTTGCAAATCGCCGTTTGGCATTTGCTCGTACCCGCGACAGAGATGTTGTTGGTAAACTGTTTACTGAACTTGGCCCACGTTTTCAAGGTCGTCCAGGTGGTTATACGCGCATTCTGAAATGCGGTTTCCGCGCTGGTGATAACGCACCAATGGCTTATATTGAGCTGGTTGGTCGTCCAGTAGATGCTGAAGCAGCTACTGAAGAATAAAATGAAGCCGGGGTAACCCGGCTTTATTTTTTCTGCTTTTATCATACACACCTTTCTGAATCAGATACCTTTCGAACTCAGCTTATACTCTAGTCCTACCTTTGCTATAATATGACCGTTATTATCAGACCCTATTATCTTCATGTTTTTTAAGCAGAAGTTCATGGTTGATTTTAGTCATCTACACGCAGTGATCTGAAGGATGCAATGCTGACGTCTTCCCGAATTGAATTAAAACCACCATCACTGGACTGGGTTGAACCACTGCGTCTGGCTTTATCTGAAAGTTATGAATTGCATCAGCTATTTCTTGATTGGGCGGAGCCTGATCCATCTATATTGACGGTCACCGCCAATATGAATGTGGCGAAAGAGCAATTTGAACGTAAAGAACATGAATTACGTTTTATGATTGTGCGGCGGGAAGATCAGTTGTTGGTTGGTAGTATTAGTTTACACGTCAGGGATGTCTCGGTTCCCTATTATGAGATTGGTTACTGGGTGCGACAATCTGCGGCTGGTAAAGGTTATATAACAGAAGCGGTATTGTTATTGGCCGATTATGCTTTTATTCATCTGCATGCGGCTCGACTGGAGATCCGTACCGCAGCGAGCAATGAAAAAAGTCGTGCCGTGGCAGAACGAGCCGGTTTTAGGCTGGAAGCGACATTAAAAAATGCCTGTCGTTCACAAGGTCATTTAGATGATACGTTGGTTTATAGCCGTATCGGATATGAAGATATGATCCCGGAGATCGATCTGGTTGATATCTCTCCGGATGGCCTCGATTACTAAACGCTAATTGCCATTATTCATCGTATTTTTCGATGGGTTTGCCCATTTCTGTCATTATCTGCTGAACCATGAGCGGAATGTCATCAGGACAATCTTTGCGTAAATCGTCATCCGCCGGCAAAGGTTGACCGGTATAGGCATGCAGGAACGCTTCACAAAGCAATTCGCTATTGGTGGCATGACGTAGATTGTTTATTTGGCGGCGAGTACGTTCATCTGTCAGTATTTTTAATACTTTCAATGGAATTGAAACCGTAATCTTTTTGACCTGCTCACTTTTTTTGCCGTGTTCTGCATACGGACTAATATATTCGCCATTCCACGCCGTTTTCATTGCTCACCTGTTATTCCAGCCAGACAAAGCATAGTAACCCGTATAGGCAGTAATGGCAATCCATAGGCAAAGCCATGTAGACGTCTGGAAGTGTTGACGTCCTGTTTGCGGTGGGGTACCGTGATAGCACGCGCGACTATCAAGGATCTATCATGTCGGATTACCAACGAGAAACATACGCTGTCAAATCAGGAATTGCTGCTGATACTCAATTTGGTTCGGTTGTTCCGCCCATTTATTTATCCACAAACTATACCTTTGCCGGTTTCGGTGAAAAACGCGAATTTGACTATAGCCGTTCAGGTAATCCGACCCGCAGCACGTTAGCAGGGGCATTGGCAGCACTAGAAGGTGGCGCCGGCGCTGTGTTTACCGGCAGTGGCATGGGGGCGATCAATTTAGTTACTGCCTTGTTGTCTTCCGATGATTTACTGGTTGCACCACATGATTGCTACGGTGGTACATATCGGTTATTCCAACATGTTGCTGCGAAAGGTTCTTACCGTGTGTTATTCGTGGATCAAACTGACCCTGTCGCATTGGCGAATGCACTCGCGCAGAAGCCGAAATTAGTCTGGGTTGAAACACCATCTAATCCGTTATTACGCGTGGTTGATATTGCTGCTATTTGTCAGCAATCCCATGCTGTAGGCGCATTAGTGGCGGTGGATAACACCTTCTTGTCACCGCTCCTACAACAACCACTGGCTCTGGGGGCTGATATTGTTGTGCATTCCACAACCAAATATCTGAACGGTCATTCAGACGTGGTTGGTGGCGCGGTGATTGCGAAAGAGCCTGAATTGCATGAAAAACTGGCCTGGTGGGGTAACTGCCTTGGACATACTGGCGGTGCATTTGATGCGTATCTGACGCTGCGTGGTCTGCGCACTCTGGCACCGCGTATGCGAGCACATCAGGAAAATGCGAATGCCGTTTTGACTTATATGCAGCAACAGCCACGCGTAACTAAAATTTATCATCCAAGTTTGCCTGAGCATCCTGGGCATGAAATTGCCCAGCGTCAACAACAGGGCTTTGGTGCGATGCTGAGTTTTGAAGTGGATTTTGATATAGAACAATTAAAGCAATTTTTGGGTGGTTTGCAGCTGTTTTGTCTGGCAGAGTCATTAGGTGGAGTGGAAAGTCTGGTCGCACATCCAGCGAGTATGACCCATGCGGGGATGGATCCAGATGCACGCCGTGTAGCGGGTATTTCTGACCAGTTGCTGCGTTTTTCCATTGGAATCGAACATATCACCGATCTGCTGGCTGATTTAGATCGCGCATTTGCTTGTGTTGCCAGCAAATAAAGTCGTAATACCAATATAGCATCACTTGCTGTATTAAAAGATTAAGAGGTAACTAAGTATGCCGCATACTGCAACAGGCCACCTGCCAGGACGTCAGGTACATAAATTCGGTGGTAGTAGTTTGGCAGACCCAAATTGCTATCGCCGAGTGGCAGGGCTTATTGAGCAGGAGTCTGATCCTCGCGCTTTAATTGTTGTCTCTGCGGCGGGGAAAACCACTAATCGCTTACTGCAGGTTTTAGAATTAAGCGAGGCGGGGGATGATGCGGTTGTTGCAGCGATACAAGGTTTAAAAGCATATCAGTTGGGGTTGATTGAAGGGGTATTAGACGGCCCGGCGCGTCAGGCATTATCCCTGCAGTTGATGGAAGACATTGATACGATCGCGGGTGTTCTGAAAAAAAATTATGATCGTCATGAGCGAAACGGGATCTTGGCCAATGGTGAAGTATGGTCGGCCCGTCTGTTGGCGGCGTTATTGACGGAGCGTGGCAATCAGGCGTTATGGTTGGATGCACGTCGGTTTCTTTCTGCGGAAGAAGGTGCTCTGGCTCGTGTTAATGAAGCGTTATCCCGAGAAAAACTACGCGAAGTATTAGCCGGTACTGGTGAGCAACGGGTGGTCGTGACGGGTTTTATTGCGGCAGATAGTGAAGGGCGTACATTATTGCTGGGGCGTAATGGTTCCGATTATTCTGCAACCTTGCTGGGTGCTTTAGCAGAAGCGGAATCGACTGCCATTTGGAGTGATGTTGCTGGAGTTTATTCGGCCGATCCGCGTTGTGTGAAAGATGCGAAATTGCTCGAACGTTTATCACTGGCGGAAGCGAATGAATTGGCGCGCTTAGGTGCACCGGTTTTACATTCCCGCACTTTACAACCATTACTGCACAGCCAGCAAAAACTGGTATTACGTTCGAGTTATGCGCCAACCGGTGGTGCTTCGCATATTTTACGCCGCAAATCACAGGTGAAAGGGGCGCGTATTGTCACTTCGCTTGAGCAAATTGTGCTTATTGAACTGCGAATTCAGCCGGGTTGTGACTATGAACAAACTGTTGCACGTCTCGAGGAATTACTGGCTACGCAGCAACTGTCGCCGCTGGTGAGTAAAAATTTGGCCGATCGCCGTATCGTCCGTTTAGCCTATACGCTGGAAATGGCGCCTGATGCCCATCAGTTCTTATTACAACAGCAAGAACTCTCCGGCCTGAGAGATGTCGTGCGTCGTGATGGCTTTAGTTTGATTGGCTTGGTGGGAACGGGTGTTTGTGATAATGCTGAGCAATGTCATCGTTTTTATCGCTTACTGGTCGATCAACCACTGGAATTCATCTATACCGCGCCGGAAGGTTTAAGTCTGGTGGCTGTCGTGCGCGAAATTACGCTGGAACCGTTATTGATTGGTCTGCACCACGCCATGTTTCAGCAGACCAAACGTGTCGGCCTGGTGGTATTAGGGAAAGGGAATATCGGTAGCCAGTGGTTAAAATTACTCGCCAAAGAGAAACACCATATTGAGCAGGCGCACCAGCTGACACTGACTTTGTATGGCTTGTTTGATTCGCGTGGTGGCGTATTGTCTGAAGAAGGGTTAGATCCGCTGCAGGTGCTGGATTGTTTTGATCCACAACCGGTGATCTGGGCGGAATTGCTGGTACAACTGGAGCAACATCCGTTTGATGAGTTGATAGTGCTCGATCTGACCGCCAGTGAAACAGTGAGTAGTTACTACCCGGAGTTTGCGCAGATCGGCGCACATCTGATCACCGCTAATAAATTTGCTGGCGCCGCGGAAAGCGCGTTTTATCAGCGTGTACGGCAAAGCTTTGCCGAACATCAGGTGCAATGGCGTTATAACGCGACTGTTGGTGCCGGCTTGCCGGTACAAGCTTGTATTCGCATGATGTTGGAGTCGGGCGATCGGGTGCATGGCATCTCGGGCATTTTTTCCGGTACGCTGAGCTGGTTGTTCCAACAATATGATGGTTCTGTTTCATTTTCCGAACTGGTCGATCAAGCCTGGCAACATGGTTTAACTGAGCCGGACCCGCGCGAAGATCTGACTGGGCATGATGTGCGGCGTAAGCTGCTGATCCTGGCGCGTGAAGCGGGGTTAGAGCTTGAACCGGAACATATCTCTTTGCAAAGTCTGGTCCCGGCTGGTTTGGCTGAAATCCCGCTGGAGAGCTTTTTTGAGCAATTGCCGGAATTAGACCATGCTGTGGAAACAGCGTTTGATGAAGCGAAAGCGCGCGGTAAAGTGCTGCGTTATGTCGCCCGCTTAGACCGCGATGGTTCCGCGCGTGTAGGGCTGGATATGCTGGCGGCAGATCATCCGTTCGCGAATTTGCGCCCCTGCGATAATATTTTCTCGATAGAGACGGATTTTTATCGTACCAACCCGCTGATCTTGCAAGGGCCGGGCGCGGGGCGCGAAGTGACCGCAGCTGCGGTACAAGCCGATCTGTGGAAGATTTGTGCGACCTTAAAATAACTCAGTACGCGCGGAATGAACCACTGTTCGCCGCGCTACTACCTAACTCATAGACTTCAATATAATCAACGCTCGCTGTTCGTGGCCCCGATTTCAGCCATTCAATCAGTTTATCCACTGCTTTGCTTTCACCTTGTGCCACCACTTCGACCGAGCCATCCGCCAGATTCGTAGCGTGGCCAGATAACCCTAAGCGATGGGCTTCCTGTTGTGTGTAATAACGAAACCCCACACCTTGTACCATGCCGTATACCAGCACTTTTACACACCGAATTTGTGTCATGCCGTTAGCTCCGTTTATGCGGCTCATTATTTTAACTTAGTCATAATGTACGAATACGACAAGTGTCTCTGGTTGTGAAAAGCGATCTGAATCGAGCTTTGCTGCGTATAGCTCAGGATTAATTCAATAGGTTAGTTGTTTACCTTTTCAGGACATGATTATGCCGGAATTACCCGAAGTTGAAGTAAGCCGATTAGGGATCACACCATGGATGGAAGGTGTGGTCGTTGAAAAAGTGGTGATCCGGCATCCGCGTTTGCGCTGGCCAATTCCGTCAGAAATCCACCTGTTGGAAGGGCAGCCATTACATTCAATCGAAAGACGAGCGAAGTATTTGCTACTGCGTTCCACGTTGGGAACGGCGATTTTTCATCTGGGGATGTCTGGTCACCTGCGTATCCTTCCTATCGGTACACCTGCGGAAAAGCATGACCATGTGGATCTGGAATTAGCCAATGGCAAGTTGCTGCGTTTTCATGATCCGCGTCGATTTGGCGCTTTATTGTGGACAACCGATGACCCGCATCAGCATCCGTTATTAAAGAACTTAGGGCCAGAGCCATTAACCGATGCGTTTACGGCGGATTATTTATGGCAACGTAGCCGCAAACTGCGCAGTGCGATCAAACCATGGCTGATGGATAACCATGTTGTGGTGGGGGTGGGCAACATCTACGCCAATGAGTCACTGTTTATGGCACATATTCACCCAAAACGGGCAGTGAACTCGCTGACGATAGAAGAGAGTCAGGCGTTAGTGGCAGCGGTGAAACAAGTACTAGCCCGTGCCATCACTCAAGGTGGCACTACGTTGCGCGATTTCATGCGCATCGATGGCAAGTCGGGTTATTTTGTGCAGGAATTGTTGGTGTATGGGCGGGCTGGGCAGGCCTGTCAGGTGTGCGCACATCCACTGGAAGAGCTGCGCTTAGGGCAGCGCAGCAGTGTGTTTTGTCCGATTTGTCAGCCGTTTGCCGGCGGTTATGACTGAGCAAGCTGTAATTGCTTGGTTTTAATCGCAGCGGCAACATTTGGGGTAACAAATTGACCAGCATCGCCACCATGCAATGCAATTTCACGCACCAGCGTTGAAGAAACAAAAGCGTACTGTTCTGCTGGTGGCAGAAAGACAATTTCCATTTCTGGCATCATGCGGCGATACATGGCTGCCAGCTGGGATTCATATTCAAAATCACTGCCCGTACGAATGCCACGTAACAAGATGGTGGCTTGTTGTTGTTTCATGAAATCGATCAACAGATTACTGAAACCGGTAATGGTGACATTCGGCAGGGTTTGGCAAACCTCGGCCGCCAGCGCGATACGCTCTTCTAACGTGAATAATGGCCGCTTTCCTGGGCTGGCAGCCACGGCAATCACGACGTCATCAAATAAGGCCGATGCGCGGCTGATCAGGTCGAGATGTCCGCAAGTCAGTGGATCAAAGGTTCCGGGGAAAACAACTTTCTGACGCATGAGTACAATGCTCACTAAAGATGAATATCGGCTATTATAAATGTGATCTCGCGTGTTTAGATACCGTGGCAGAGGACACTTTGCAAAACGAAAGCGACAGGTTATTGTTGCGGCGTATTAATATACCAAGGGGATAACGTATGTCTGTGTTTTGGGGTGTAGTAGTTCGTTTATTGGTCGTTTCTTTACTGGCACTGTCGTTACCGACCCGGGCATCAATGATGTCCACACAGGAGACCATACCTGTTCATCAACTGAGTGAACGTGCACATGTCATGCAATTCCTAGCCAGAGCCGATGTTGCGAAACAGATCGCGGCGCAGGGTGTGGATGTGGCGCTGGTACAACAACGTGTTGCCGCGATGAGTGATGATGAAATCACCCAGTTATCCGGCAAGATTGATAAATTGCCTGCAGCGGGCTCAGATGTTTTGGGGGCGGTGCTATTTGTATTTATCGTGTTATTGGTGACGGATATTTTAGGTCTGACCAAAGTCTTTCCTTTCACCCGTTCAGTGCGTTAATACATGCATTTTCTAACGAAAGCCCACCTGTTACTGGTGGGCTGTTTATGGTTAGTCGGGTGTGCTAACCATTTCCCTGAAACGCATTCGCCTGCCATTACCTCATCGAGCAAACAACTCGCAGTGCCATTTATTGTGCAGGACGATGCATATTGTGGCCCCTCGGCATTAGCCATGGTATTGGCGGAACAAAATAAAACAGTGTCAGTTTCATTGTTAGCGCAAGAGATGTTATTACCCGCGCGTGGTGGGGCATTACAGGCTGAGTTGAAAGCCAGTGTCCGGCGTCAGGGTTATCTGGCGTATCAAACCGACCCCACACTACTGGCTTTGCTGACCGAAGTGAATGCCGGTCGTCCGGTGATTGTGTTATTGAATCTGTCATTTAACTGGTACCCGAAATGGCATTATGCTGTGGTGACCGGTTATGACCTGCCACGGCAGGAAATTATTGTGCATTCCGGGGCGCAGGCCAATCAGCACTGGTCACTGACGCAATTTGATAATCTCTGGCAGCGTAGTAATCGGTGGGGGTTGCTGGTTTTAGCGCCATCCGTGTTGCCGCCAGCATCAATGCAAGAAACTCGATATCTGCAAAGCATTGTTGATTTGGAAAAGAC
The DNA here is from genome assembly GCF_963676665.1 of uncultured Tolumonas sp. NCBI lineage: Bacteria > Pseudomonadati > Pseudomonadota > Gammaproteobacteria > Aeromonadales > Aeromonadaceae > Tolumonas > uncultured Tolumonas sp. The sequence continues at coordinate 53,495 of NZ_OY781369.1, read as the reverse complement.
GGCAGGTTTGGCCCGGGCACAATTAGCCTATCAGGCGGCCTTGCAGCGTTGGCCTAGCAATTTGACTGCCTTGATAGGTCTGGGTAATGCCGCTTATCAACAACATGATCTGGTTTTGGCGCAACACTGGTTTCAGCTTGCCGCCAGTTATCATCCGGACTCCGCCGTTGCGGCGAATAATTATGCGCAAACTCTGTTAGATAATGGCGATCCGGCCAAAGCATTTTTCTGGGCACAAAAAGCAGTGTTAGCTGATGGCGGCGCACCCGCGCGCGACACTTTGCAGCAAGTTTTACACGCATTGTATGCACAATAACGGCATCAGTTATGTCATCTGGCGCTGATGCAGGTAAAATTGACGGATCATTTTGCTGAGAACTTACCATGACTGCTCCTCGTATTTTGAAGAGTGCCGGACAAATTTGTTGTTTTGACCCATTACTGGCTCCTGATTTCACCCCCGATTATTTTTCGGCGGATTACTGGCAACAGCAAAATGCGATCACTGGGCAGTCTCATGGTCGAGGTATCACCTGGTTTTTGCAGTCTGACTCGGCGCATTGGGTTTTACGCCACTACTGGCGGGGTGGGCTGATTGGTCGCCATATCCCCGATCAGTTTTGTTATACCGGTCTGCGTTGCACACGCTCATTTGCTGAATTTTCATTGTTACAAAAACTGGTGGACGATGAATTACCGGTGCCGCGGCCGGTTGCGGCGCGTATTGTGCGTAGCGGTTGGCACTATCAGGCCGACATTTTGATTGAACGGATCCCCAATGCGGAAGATCTGGTGCAATTACTGAAACGTGGGCCTTTGCCGCGTGAAACATGGCAACAAATTGGGCAGGTATTGGCACAGTTTCATCAAGCCGGTGTCTATCATTCTGATCTGAATGCGCACAATATCTTGCGCGATAACGATGGCAAGATCTGGTTGATTGATTTTGATAAAGGCGCCATTCGTCATCCTGGCCGCTGGCAAGCGAAAAATCTGGCGCGGCTGTTACGTTCACTGCAAAAAGAGTCGGCGTTACATCCGTTGTTTCACTGGCAAATGGATGACTGGCAACATCTGCTGGTGGCCTATCAGGCTTACCGTTGAGGTAATGTAGCTAAGACGGTATCAATTGCCGTTACACTCTTTTCTAATGCCCCCTGATTGGCAGCGACCACATCAAATGCTGCCATTCCCATTGTATGTCGCTGGTCTGGTGAGCCGAGTAATTGCAGCACCTGTGTTGCCAATTCGGTTTCATCATGAATGACCTGACAGGCCTTTTTGTCGACCAGTTGTCTGGTGATATCACTGAAATTAAAGAAATGTGGACCAATTAACGTCGGTTTGGCCAGGGCGGCTGGTTCGAGCAGATTATGTCCGCCAACGGGCACTAAACTTCCCCCCATGAAGGCAATATCTGCGATCTGAAAGAAATACGCCATTTCACCCATGCTATCACCCAGCAGAACTGATTCTTGTACTGTGGCTAAACGTTGTTCACTGCGACGACAAATGGCAAATTCGTGCTCCAGACATAATTTAGCCACATCAGTAAATCGCTCCGGATGACGAGGAACCAGAATTAACAATGCATCGGGTTGCTGCTTACAGATTTCCTGATGTACCCGCAGGATCGCTTCGTCTTCCCCTTTGTGAGTGCTGGCGGCGATCCAAACTGGGCGGTTTCCTAAACTCTGGCGGTATTGTTCACCTAATTCGATCTGTTTTTGATCTAATTGAATGTCAAATTTAATCGACCCCGTTACTACGATCTGTTGTGGTGTTACACCCAGCCGTTTGAAGCGCTCGGCATCGTCGCGGTGCTGGCATAATAAAAGCGTTAGCGCTTGGCTCATTTGCCGGAAAAAGTGACGGATGCGTTGATAACGCTGACAAGATTTCTCCGACAGCCGGGCATTTAAAATCACCACTGGTAGGTTTTGCTTACCGCATTGCGCCAGCAGGTTTGGCCACAACTCGGTTTCCATGATCAGTAAAGCTTGTGGTTGGATCTGTTTGATAAAGCGTTTTACTGCGCACGGGTAATCCAAGGGCGCGTAGCGATGCTCTACCAAATCACCTAGTCGGGCCGCCTGATCGGCACCGGTGCGGGTGGTGGTGGTTAACACAATGGATAGTTCTGGATGCCGTTGCTTGAGCGTTTTTATCAATGGTGTGACGGCAATGGTTTCCCCAACACTGACGGCGTGGATCCAAATTGGAGCTTGCTTGTTTGGTGGGGCGACCCAGCCCAAATGCTCTTTCCAACGTGGCCCAAAACCGGGTTTTCCATGGCGAGGACGATAGAGTAGAAATAAAACCACCGGCGAGAGTAAATAGATGAGCAAAGTATAAAATAAACGCATACATAGCGACCGGTAGGGATAAGGAGCGACAGTATCAGAAAAACCGATCATACTGGCAAGCGACGTTTGCTGGTGCAGTTGTTGTCTTATTGCGCCATTTTGAGGCAACGTAGCGAAAAAGAGCGTGATTGCCAAAAATATAGTCTGCTACGCAGACGGATATGTTGTTTTTAATTTTGGTGATTAAAGCTGAATTATTTTAAATATGCAGTCATATAAACTGCTTATGCTCGATAATTATACTTCTGGCTCTATTTTTGCTAGAAATGCCGGTGATCTGTGTTGTTATTATGCTGTCTGGTCATGGGATATTTTTCACTCCCACTCTTGTCTTTCGCCATACGGCAGTGATAGAAAGCGTTTAAAACTATTATAGTTGTAAAATGAAAGGCCCAAATGGACTTGAAGTCCGATAATCGAGGGAATCCGCATGAAGAAAATGTCTAAACTGATCGTAGCTGCAGCCGTTTCTGCGGCGCTGTTCGGCACTGGTTCTGCAATGGCTGAAGATACGATTAAAGTTGGTATTGCTGGTCCTGTGACTGGCCCTGTTGCGCAATATGGCGACATGGAATTTACCGGTGGTTTGATGGCTGTTGAGCAGATCAATGCTGCTGGTGGCATCAAAGGTAAAAAGCTGGAAGCGATCAAATATGATGACGCGTGTGATCCAAAACAAGCGGTCGCAGTAGCGAACAAAGTCGTGAATGATGGCGTTAAATTTGTTATCGGTCACCTGTGCTCTGACAGCACCCTGCCATCGTCTGATGTATACGAAGATGAAGGCATTCTGATGATCACGCCTGCAGCTACCGCACCAAAAATCACTGAACGTGGTTACAATCTGGTGCTGCGTACTACTGGTCTGGATAGCGACCAAGGTCCAACCGCTGCTAACTACATCACTTCTGTGATCAAGCCAAAAACTATCGCGGTTATCCACGATAAGAAACAATACGGTGAAGGCATCGCAACTTCAGTACATGAAACGCTGAAGAAAAACGGTGCTAACGTAGTTGATTTCGAAGGTGTGACTGCTGGCGATAAAGATTTCTCAGCTTTGATCGCTAAACTGAAAAAACTGAATGTTGATTTCGTATATTACGGCGGTTACCACCCAGAACTGGGTTTGATCTTGCGTCAATCAGCTGAAAAAGGTTTCACCGCTAAATTCATGGGGCCTGAAGGCGTAGGTAACAAAGACATTTCTGCGATTGCTGGTAAAGCCTCTGAAGGCATGTATGTCACCATGCTGAAAAAATACGACCAAGATCCAGCAAATGCTAAATTGGTTGATGCTTTCAAAGCGAAAAAACAAGATTACTCAGGTCCATTCGTATGGACTACTTACGCAGCAATCCAGGCTCTGAGCGCGGGTATCACCGCTGCCGGTGAAGAACCTGCTGATGTTGCTAAATATCTGCGAGCTAACAAAGTGGACACCGTTATGGGCCCACTGGAATGGTCTGCAACCGGTGATCTGAAAAACTTTAAATTTGGTGTCTATCAGTGGCACGCGGATGGTTCATCCAGCGTTCTGCAATAACACCTGATAATCTAAAGAGCGGGGCCGTTTCTGACTGCCCTGCTTTTTATTTATCGAGTCGCTCACTTTTTTTTCCGCGCTGATCCCCGTCCTTCGCGGATCACTCAGGAACAATGGTATATGTCTGAACAGATTTTTTACTTTATTCAGCAATTGCTGAATGGCCTGACTATCGGCAGCACGTATGCGCTGATAGCTATTGGTTATACGATGGTGTACGGCATCATCGGTATGATTAACTTCGCACATGGCGAAGTCTACATGATTGGGTCCTATATTGGATTCATGGTGATCACTGCATTAATGATGATGGGTATTGATAGCTCATTCTTGTTGATGGGGTCCGCCTTTATCATCTCTATTCTGATCACCAGCTGTTACGGCTGGAGTATTGAGCGTGTTGCTTATCGCCCGTTGCGGGGCAGCAACCGTCTGATCCCTTTGATTTCCGCCATCGGTATGTCGATCTTCCTGCAGAACGTCGTGCGTTTTGCGCAAGGCTCGCGTGATATCGCAATGCCAGCACTGGTGCAGGGTGGCGTTCAGTTTGGCTCTGCGATCAGCGTGTCATACATGCAGATCATCATCTTTGTCGTAACCTTTATCTCGATGTATGGCCTATCGCAGTTTATCTCTCGCTCCCGTATGGGGCGTGCGTGCCGTGCGTGTGCAGAAGATATCAAGATGGCGAATCTACTGGGCATCGACACTAATAACGTGATTGCCCTGACCTTCGTGATCGGTGCGGCACTGGCATCGATTGCCGGTATTCTGCTTGGTTTGTATTACGGCGTAATCAACCCATCACTTGGCTTTATGGCGGGTTTGAAAGCCTTCACCGCAGCGGTGCTGGGCGGTATCGGTTCTATTCCTGGCGCCATGATTGGTGGTTTGATTCTGGGTGTTACTGAAGCGCTGACTTCCGCTTACTTAAGCTCAGAATATAAAGACGTTGTGGCGTTCTGCTTGCTGATCACTATTTTGTTATTAATGCCTACCGGCATTCTGGGCCGTCCAGAGGTGGAAAAAGTATGAAGCATCTCAAACAAGCCTCTGTTGCTGCTCTGCTGACACTGATTTTATCGGTGTGGTTGTTCTGTTATCAGCTGCATACCGAAGGTGTCGGTATCACGGTGACCAGCCGTTTGCAGGAAAATGGTCTGCTGGTCGGGCTGGCCGTAGTGATCGTATTTCTGTTCCAACTGTTTCAGGATCAGATCGGTAGCGGTGTCGCTGCGCTGAAAGAACAGCTCCCGACAATCGCATTACCAACTACCCGTTCTAATCCAAAGCTGTATCGTACTTTGCAGCTATGTTTGCTGGTCGCTATCTTGGTGATCCCGTGTTTTGGTTCCCGTAGTGTGCTGGATCTGGGTACCTTGATCCTGATTTATGTGATGTTAGGTCTGGGGCTGAATATTCAGGTTGGTCTGGCGGGTCTGCTGGATCTTGGTTATGTTGGTTTTTATGCCATCGGGGCTTATACCTACGCGTTACTAAACCAGTATTTTGGGCTTTCTTTCTGGGAAGCACTGCCATTGGCTGGCGGTATGTCAGCACTGTTTGGTTTTGTGCTGGGGTTCCCGGTGTTGCGTCTGCGCGGTGACTATCTGGCGATCGTGACGTTAGGTTTTGGTGAAATCATCCGTATTTTGCTGAACAACTTAACCACCATCACTGGTGGCCCGAACGGTATTTCCAGTATTCCGAAACCATCACTGTTTGGTCTGGAGTTTTCTCGCCGAGCGGAAAATGGTGGGCAAACATTCCATGAATTTTTCGGCATCCACTACGATGCTAACTACAAGATCATCTTCTTGTACGTCATGGCGGTACTGCTGGTGCTGTTTACGTTGTTCGTGATCAACCGTCTGTTGCGGATGCCACTGGGCCGTGCTTGGGAAGCGTTGCGTGATGATGAAATCGCGTGCCGTTCACTGGGTTTGAATCCAACCGTCATCAAGCTGACAGCATTTGCGATCGGGGCCGCATTCGCTGGTTTTGCCGGTAGTTTCTTCGCGGCGCGTCAGGGCTTTATCAGCCCGGAATCGTTCACCTTCATGGAGTCAGCCATCATTTTGGCTATCGTCGTGCTGGGTGGTATGGGCTCGCTGCGTGGTGTTGTTATCGCGGCACTCGTGATGACCGTATTACAACAATCGCAGTTGTTTAGTGAATACCGGATGCTGATTTTCGGGATCTTGATGGTAGTAATGATGTTGTGGCGTCCACAGGGTCTGGTGCCAATGACTCGTCATCATGTGGAGTTGCCTAAATGAGTAAGTTATTAGAAGTCTCTAATCTCTCCATGCGTTTCGGCGGCTTGCTGGCTGTCAATGGCGTGGCGTTACAGCTCAGAGAGAAAGAAATTGTCTCTATTATCGGGCCGAATGGCGCCGGTAAAACTACAGTCTTTAACTGCTTGACCGGTTTTTACAAACCAACGCACGGGGTGATCCGTTTCCGTGGTGAGGAGATCCAAGGGCTGCCAGGGCATGAAATTGCCCGTAAAGGCATCGTGCGGACTTTCCAGCATGTGCGTCTGTTTAAAGAGATGACGGTGCTGGAAAACCTGCTGGTGGCGCAACATCGCCACATGAACACCAATTTTCTTGCCGGTTTGTTTAAAACACCTGCATTCCGTCGTTCTGAAAAAGAAGCGTTGGACCGTGCGAAATTCTGGCTGGATACCATCGGGTTGACCGATTTATCTAACCGTTCTGCGGGTAACTTGGCATATGGTCAACAGCGTCGTCTGGAAATCGCCCGTTGTATGTGTACGCAACCAAAGATCCTGATGTTGGATGAACCTGCCGCCGGTCTGAATCCGAAAGAAACCGAAGATCTGAACAATCTGATCCGCCAGTTGCGCGATCAGTTTGATGTTTCAGTGCTGTTGATCGAACACGATATGAAACTGGTCATGGATATTTCTGATCATATCTTCGTAGTGAATCAGGGCACGCCGTTGGCAGAGGGTAAACCTGCTGAAGTGCGTGATAATCCGGCCGTGATCAAGGCCTATTTGGGCGAATCATAGGAGATAGCCGATGTTAGAAGTAAAAAACGTCTCTACCTTCTACGGTAAGATTGCAGCATTAACTGATGTCAGTGTGCACATCAAAAAAGGCGAGATTGTTTCGCTGATCGGTGCCAATGGTGCAGGTAAAACCACCCTGTTGATGACTATTTGTGGTGATCCCAAACCATCCCAGGGGCAGATCCTGTTTGAAGGTAAAGACATTACTCAGGATTCAACGTCTTCCATCATGCGTGGTGATATTGCGATTGTGCCGGAAGGCCGTCGTATTTTCTCCCGTCTGACCGTGGAAGAAAACCTGAGCATGGGCGCGTTTTTCGTCAATGATAAAGCAGAAAAAATCGCGCTGATGGATGAGGTGTTTAACCTGTTCCCACGTCTGAAAGAACGTATCAATCAACGTGCTGGCACGATGTCGGGTGGTGAGCAGCAGATGCTGGCGATCGGTCGCGCCCTGATGAGCAAACCACGTTTGCTGTTTCTGGATGAGCCGTCATTAGGCTTGGCGCCAATCGTGATCCAACAGATTTTTGATATCGTGCAGCAATTGCGTGAACGCGGCATGACCATCTTTCTGGTGGAACAAAATGCCAATCAGGCACTGAAACTGGCCGATCGTGGGTATGTGCTGGAAACAGGTCGTATCGTGCTGGAAGACACCGGTGCCGCATTGCTGGCCAACCCTGCGGTACGTAACGCGTATCTGGGCGGTTAATTTTTTCAAAAACAGATCTTTTCTGTAACAATCGGGTAAACTGTGTGCATTCCGTCGAGGAGATAGAGAATGACTCAGTTTACCCGCATTTCTTTAGAGCAGGCAGCCAAGCTGCTGAAACAACCCACCGTTTGTCTGACTGATATCCGTGATGCGGCATCATTTAATGCGGCTCACGTCGACAATGCCTTCCATCTGACCAATGACACTCTACCGGCTTTTGTCGAACAGGTAAGCAAAGAAACGCCTGTATTAGTCATGTGTTATCACGGAAACAGTAGTCAGGGGGTGGCTAATTATCTGACGAGCCTGGGTTATCAGACGGTCTATAGTGTGGACGGTGGATTTGAAGGCTGGAAACAAATTTATCCATTCACGGCGACGGTATGATTTTACTGATCCAACTCAATGATCCGCAGTTAGCACAGATGCTGGCGGATTATTTACAAAGCCGCCATATGCCTTGTCAGCTGCAAGTCTCAGAAACCGGCGTTGCGTTGTGGTTGCTGGATGATAAACAAGCCGCCATGGCTGAACAGGAAGTGCAACGGTTTGTTCGCGAACCGCATCATGCGCGTTATCGTGAAGCGGCCTGGCAACAAGAAAAACCGACCTCATGGCATTCCACTACCGATTCAGGATTATTAACTGAGCTGATGTTGCAAGCGCAACCGCTGATGCTGCTAGTGACAGTCCTGACTGCTGGGGTGTTCCTGCTGTATTGGTTAACTATACCGGTTGAAACGTTATTATCCTTTGAATGGCCATGGCAGCGTGGGCAAGTCTGGCGACTGATCACCCCAGTGCTGCTGCATTTTTCAGTCTTACATCTGCTGTTTAATTTGGCTTGGTGGTGGTATCTCGGTGGGCGTCTTGAGCATCGCTATGGTGCCGGTAAGTTAGCCATATTGTTGTTCTCGGGGGCATTGATCCCGAATGTATTACAGGCCATGGTGTCAGGGGCGGAGTTCGGCGGATTATCCGGTGTTACCTATGCGCTGATTGGCTATTTATGGTTACGTGAGCGTGGTTCAGAAGAACAATCACAGGTTGCGGTATCTGACGGCCTGTTTATCTTTATGCTGGTTTGGTTGGTGGTTGGGTTCACGAACTTATTTGGATTAAATACCGCGAATTTGGCTCATCTGGGTGGTTTGCTGGTGGGGTTAATTCAAGGGTGGCGGGATAGCCATCGTGCTATCCCTAAAGCCAATTAAGCCGATTTATTGATAGAGATAGTTGGTGAAGATTAACTCGCGCACAATGGGCTTACCGGTTTCTTTCAGTAAACGCTCATTCACTTTATCCTGACATTCCTGACGGATAAGATCGCGGCCTTTGAGTGAACGAATATGTTCAACTGTTTCTTTGCCTAAGACATCGTTAATGGTGTCGCGGATCAAAGGTTCATGTTTTTGTACCAATGCGAGATCACCGAGTGTGTTGACCATGACCTCAATCTTGATGCGGATATATCCCATCTCGTTGTTGGCCGTGATGTAATTAGTAATGATTTCTGGATCAAGCGAGAAATAGGAAATAACGGGTTTGTTAGGATCAACCGCTTCTTTGCCTTCACCTTCACCACCACCTTCTGATGCCAGTGCCAGAAAGGGAAGCAGGCAGCATAGCCAAAACAAACGTAATATCGTTTTCATAAATGATTTCCGAAAGATGAGAGACTGTTAAATTCGGTGATAAGCAAATTGTTCAAGGCAAACGCAACTTCGTCAAGCGCGATCCACCGACAATGCGATCCGCTGCCTGATGTCACTCATATTCAGGCACTGACCTGGTCAGATGCGGCAGCAGTTATGTTGCCAGAAGAATACCGCTACTGGCTGCAAGACTCAGGATCGCTTACCGCGAAACTACAACAATATACCGCCTCTCTGTCATTGCAGCTACTCACCTCGGGTTGGCAAACAACAAGTTACGTTGATAGTTCACAGTTAATGCGACAAGTTTTGTTATCTGATGGACAACAACCCTGGATCTGGGGTTTAACAGTAGTTAATGCATTACAACTTGCCAATGAACCTGCGTTATCTAACTGGTCAACCGAGCCCTTGGGCGTCTTGCTGTTTGCTGATGATGACATTGGCTTGCGACATTTTGAGGTGGCGGATTTTAGTCAGAGCGACGCTTTCTTGGCGATATTACCGACTTGGGGTTGTTCGGCGACACAACCACTCTGGGGACGGCGTTCACGATTGCAGTTTCGCTCTTGTCAGATCTCGTTGACGGAAGTTTTTTTACCTGAACACCCGATGTATGGAGTGTAGCAATGGTTTTTGTTTTACCCGCACAATGGCAACCGTATTGGCAATTAGCTCGGTTAGATAAACCGATTGGTACCTTGTTATTGTTGTGGCCGACCTTATGGGCTTTATGGTTAGCTGCTGATGGCGTCCCACCATTTTCTGTATTACTCATTTTTATTGCCGGAGTGTTTGTGATGCGTTCGGCGGGGTGTGTGATCAACGATTATGCCGATCGCAACGTTGATGGTTATGTAAAACGCACCGCACTACGTCCATTACCTGCCGGGCGTCTTTCGACTACGCAAGCATTACTGTTCTTTTTTCTGCTCGTCGTCATTGCATTTGTTTTGGTGTGGCAACTGAATCAATTCACGATTTATCTCTCTGTCGGTGGGTTGCTGCTGGCGTCCATTTATCCGTTTATGAAGCGGGTAACGTCATTACCACAATTGGTGTTAGGGATGGCCTTTTCCTGGTCGATCCCAATGGCTTATGGCGCAGTAGCCGGACAGCTGAGTTTGACCACTTGGCTGTTGTTTTTGGCTAACTTAGTCTGGACTATTGCTTACGACACCATGTACGCCATGGTCGATCGCGACGATGATTTAAAGATTGGCGTGAAATCGACGGCGATTTTGTTTGGCCGTTATGACCGGCATTACATCGCATTATTGCAGTGCCTGACGCTGGGCTTGTTGTGTCTGATCGGTTGGTTGGAACAACTTGCACCGAGTTATTATCTGCTGTTGTTGCTGACAAGTGGATTCTTTATTTACCAACAATGGCTCATTCGCCATCGTCAGCGCGAAGCGTGTTTTCGCGCTTTCCTGAACAATAACTGGGTGGGGATGTTCGTTTTTATTGGAATTATACTCGCTTCCTGATATCAAACACCGCGATGCCCTTTGCTTGTGACAGATAACTGTATATACTCACAGTTATCTGTATAAAAACACAGGCTTATCTCATGAAGCAGTTAACTCCTCGTCAAGCCGAAGTATTGGCGCTTATTCGCTCTGCGGTTCAACAAACTGGTATGCCGCCGACACGTGCTGAAATTGCTTCCGAGCTTGGTTTTAAGTCCGCGAATGCGGCGGAAGAACACCTGAAAGCATTAGCTCGTAAAGGTGTCATTCACATGATGCCGGGAACGTCGCGCGGTATTCAGCTGTTAAATGAAGAGCCGGAAGAAGATCTGGGCTTGCCACTGATTGGTCGTGTGGCTGCCGGAGAGCCTATTCTGGCGGAACAACATATTGAAACCCACTATAAGATAGATGGCGCATTGTTTCATCCGCATGCCGATTTCTTACTGCGCGTGCAGGGCATGAGTATGAAAGATATCGGCATTTTGGATGGCGACCTACTGGCGGTGCATAAAACAACACAAGCCAATAACGGGCAAGTGGTTGTCGCGCGGGTAGGCGATGATGAAGTAACGGTGAAACGTTTTGAACGCAAAGGGCATGTTGTGCGGTTATTGCCGGAAAACGAAGAGTTACAGCCGATCGTCGTCGATCTGACTCAAGAAGCACTCAGTATCGAAGGCTTGGCCGTTGGTGTGATCCGTAACGGCAGTTGGATGTGATTGAGATATAGCACAGTGAGTCGGCAATCGGCTCACTGCGTGTTCAATGTATTAAATAGCGCCGTAGAAACCCAACTGGCGCCAGCTTTCATACACAAATACTGATACCGCGTTGGAAAGATTCATACTGCGACTTTGCGGTAACATCGGTATCCGTAAGCGTTGAGCTTCCGGTAGACTTTCAATGATCGACATTGGTAAGCCTCTCGTTTCCGGGCCAAACAGTAAAACATCTCCTGCGACAAAACCGGCTTCTGACGGATATGCCTTGCCTTTGGTGGTGCAGGCAAAAATTCGGGCATTACCCACTGAACTCAAAAAATCGTCAAAATTAGCGTGCCGCTTGATGTCGGCAAATTCGTGATAATCCAGCCCTGCACGGCGTAACCGTTTGTCATCCCAAGCGAACCCCATGGGTTCTATCAGATGCAAGAAATAGCCGGTATTAGCGCATAGGCGAATAATATTACCAGTGTTGGGTGGGATCTCAGGTTCATACAGCGCAATGTGCAACATAAAAGGTCGTGTATTTCTTTCAGTGGTTAGTAGAGGCGACTGCCATTTTTGTCAGTTAATCGACAAAAATGCGGGCAACTTCGCTAAAAATTGATCTTTTATCAAGAAGCAAAATCTTAGTGGGTTGTATTATTACATATATAAACGTTGTTCTCTCATCCTATGACACACAATGTCTGAATGATGGCGAATGAATTCATAGCGAGTAGAAAGATATATTATGCAGCTGACTCTATTTACGGATTATGCGTTACGTACGCTGGTTTTTTTGGCATTACAGCCAGAAAAACAATTATCCACAATTACGGAAGTAGCTGATCGATTTACTATTTCTCGTAATCATGTGGTTAAAATTGTGCATCAGCTGGGCATGAAAGGCTATATTGAAACCATTCGTGGTAAACATGGTGGTATCCGTCTTGCCCGCCCATGTCTGGAGATCAATCTGCGTGATGTGATCGCGGATATGGAAAATGTCACCTGTCTGCTGGATTGTCAGCGCGAAGGATGTCGCCTCGCACCGGGTTGTCGTTTCCAGGCTATTATGCGGAAAGCGATGCGTGCGTTTCTGGGCGTACTGGCAGAATATACGCTGGATGATCTGGTCCGAGATAAAGAGCGTATGTGTGGTTTGTTAGCGCTGGATATTCCGGTTACCACCGTCAGCGAAGCGTAAAAATCAGGTTGATAAAAAAGCCACATGTGAACCATGTGGCTTTTTTGTTTCTGCGGATCTGCCCGTTTTAGTCTTTCCAGAAGGAAGGGAATAACAACACGACGATCGTTAGTATTTCTAACCGCCCCAACAGCATATCTGCAGCCAGTACCCATTTGGCGGGATCAGGAATGGCAGCATAATTGCCAGATGTGTCGATTACTTGTCCCATCCCTAAACCAACATTACTCACCGCCGTCATCGCTCCGGAAATTGCATCGATTGGTGGAATATCCATTAATCCTAATAGCGTGGCACTGCAGATAATGACGGCCAGATAACTCAAAACAAACGCAACGATGGAACGGACAATTGCATCATTAACTGGACGACCATTGTATTTCTGCGGAAATACACCGGCTGGGTGCATCAGCTGGCGAGCCTGTTTCTGGAATAGTGCCGCCGCAATTTGAATGCGGAATATTTTCAAACCACCGGATGTTGAGCCAGAACAGGCACCTAATAGCATGAGGAAGACAAACAGGATCGTTGTCATGCTACTCCAGGTACTGAAATCGGTGAGTCCAAAGCCAGTGGTAGTGAGAATGGAGAGCACATTAAAGAACGCAATTCGTAACGAATCTTCCAAATCAAATACATTGCGGTACCAAAGCCATCCAGTCATCAGCAAGCTGATGATAACAACCAACCAAAAGAAGCCACGGACTTGTGCATCGCGGAAAAGTAACCCTTCACGTCGCCGAATACTTTGCACGTACAGCATAAACGGCAAACCGCTTAAGAACATAAACAGGCAGGCCATCCATTGTGCTTTAACCGAAAACGCGCCCATAGAGGCATCATGCGTGGAAAAGCCGCCACTACTGAGGGTGGTCATGGCGTGGTTGATGGCATCAAACAGACTCATATTACTGAGCCAGTAGCTGATGCAACACAGGATCGTCAGGCCTATATAGGCACCCAGAATATTCCGCGCGACAGCGGATATCCGTGGGGAATCTTTTTCGGCACGATCTGATGATTCCATTTGGAATAGTTTCATCCCACCGATATTCAGATACGGCAGTACCGCGACCGCTAAGATAATAAATCCAATCCCCCCTAACCACTGCAGCAAGGAACGCCAGAGCAGAATGGCTGGTGGGAGATGGTCTAAACCGCGCAATACTGTAGAGCCGGTCGTGGTAATTCCCGACATGGCTTCAAAATAGGCATCGGTAAAGCTGAGTTTACTGAGGAACAAGAAGGGCAGGGCTGCAAAGGCACAGGCAATCAGCCATACCAGTGTCGTCAGCACAAACATATCTCTGACACTCAGTCGGAAAGCTTGCTGGTAGCCGGTGCGGGTAAAAACTAATGCCGCAACATGCGTTAATACCGCTGAGGCTAAAAATTCAGCAGTGCCGGCAGTGCCACTGGAAAAAGCGACCACCAATGGTAGCCACATGAACAGCGCCAGTTTTGACAACGTCAAGCCAATGACAAAACTGATAGGTTTAAAATTAATCATATGGCCTACAAGAAGAACGGGCTTGGTTGGAATAGACGTTCAACCTCAGGGATATGTTTTTTATCAACTAAAAACATTACCACGTGGTCATCTTGCTGGATCACCGTAGTGTCGTGGGCAATTAATACGTCATCGCCACGCACTACCGCACCAATGGTTGCACCTGGCGGCAGTTTCAATTCACCAATCGAACGTCCGACTACTTTAGAGGTATGTTCATCGCCATGTGCAATGGCTTCGATGGCTTCGGCGACCCCACGGCGTAATGAATAAACGTTGGCAATATCCGCGCGACGAACATGAGTCAGCAGGGCAGAAATGGTCGCTTGTTGTGGCGAAACTGCAATATCAATCGTACCGCCTTGCACCAGATCAACATACGCACTGCGCTGGATCAGCACGATAGCTTTACGTGCACCGAGTTTTTTCGCCAGCATCGCAGACATGATGTTGGCTTCATCATCGTTCGTGACGGCAATAAAGACATCGATCTGTTCGATATGTTCTTCCTGCAGTAACTCTTGATCGGCAGAATCGCCACAGAAGACAATTGTTTCTTCCAGCATTTCCGATAACGCTTCAGCCCGTTCTGCATTGCGTTCGATCAGTTTTACGCTGTAACGTCCTTCCAACTGACGGGCTAACCCTGCGCCGACATTACCACCGCCGACAATCATGATCCGGCGGTAGGGGCTTTCCAAACGCTGAAGTTCTGACATCACGGCACGAATGTGACCGGAGGCGGCAACAAAGAAGACTTCATCATCCGCTTCGATAATGGTGGTACCCTGCGGACGAATCGAGCGCCCTTGGCGGAAAATAGCCGCCACACGGGTATCAATGTTTGGCATGTGTTCTTTCAGCGTGGCCAGTGCATTACCAACCAGCGGACCGCCGTAATAAGCTTTAACCGCAACCAACCCCAGACGACCGCCGGCAAAGTCAGCCACCTGTAATGCACCCGGATATTCAATCAACCGGCGCATATATTCGATAACTAGTTGTTCTGGGGAAATCAGATGATCAATATGGAACACTTCACCTTTGAATAATTTTTCCCGTGCAGATAAGTAAGCATGGGAACGAATACGAGCCACTTTGTTCGGCACGTTAAACAGCGAATAGGCAATTTGACAAGCGACCATGTTGCATTCGTCACTGCTGGTGACAGCAACCAGCATATCGGCATCATCGGCGCCTGCTTCGCGTAACACGCCAGGATATGACCCTGGGCCGCAAACGACACGCAGGTCATATTTGTCCTGGAGTTCACGCAAGCGCTCGGCATCGGTATCAACCAGTGTGATTTCGTTATTTTCACCGACCAGATTTTCCGCCAGCGTACCGCCAACTTGGCCTGCGCCGACAATGATGATCTTCATGCTGTCACCTGTTTAGTCAATTTGGCATAGAAAAAGCCATCCATATGCTGCTCTCCAGGGTAAATTTGCCAACCAGGTTGTAGTGCAGTGTCTTGTTCATTTAATGGAACGTGAATAGCATCGGTGGTTCTTTCTAAGAAAGCTTTAATTTGAGTACTGTTTTCGTCAGATAAAATGGAGCAAGTGGCATACAGCAACGTACCACCGGGTTTTAATTGTAGCCACATTGCATCAAGGATACTGCTTTGTAAGCGTGCTAATTCAGCAATATCTTCCGCTCGACGTAACCATTTAATATCTGGATGACGTCGGATCACGCCAGTTGCAGAACAAGGTGCATCTAATAAAATGCGATCAAATTGCGGGCCTTGCCACCATTGTTCTGGCTGACTGGCATCACCGTGAATGAGCGTTGCGTTCAGTTTGATGCGTTGCAGGTTTTCTGCCACCCGCTGCAATCGAGTTTCATCAAAATCGACCGCAATCAGTTGTTTTAGTGCTGGCTGGTGCTCCAGAATATGTGCTGTTTTGCCACCGGGTGCGGCGCAGGCATCTAAAATCAACTCATTGGCTTGTGGCTCTAATAACCAGGCGGCATGTTGTGCCGCTGCATCTTGCACAGAACAAGCGCCTTCCGCAAAGCCAGGTAGTTCATTCACATCACAGGCTTTTTCTAGTAACAGTGCCGAGGCACAACTAGCGTGAGGAGTGCTGTTAATGCCTAATGCGGCCAATTGCTGTTGATAATCTTCCCGTGATTGCCGACTTAAATTCACGCGCAGCCACATGGGCGGATATGCATTACCCGCCTGTAACACAGAAACATAACCATACTGACAAGATTGTTTGATCTTTTTCAGTAACCAACGAGGATAACTAAAACGGGTGGTTTCGTTTTTATCTGCTGCTTGCAGTAATTCTGCCTGTTGGCGTTGCGCATTACGCAATACACCATTGATCATGCCGCGAAAGCTATCGCCATTCATGATCTTGGTGGCATTCACCGTTTCAGCTAAGGCCGCATGCGGTGGAATACGGGTATAAAACAGCTGATATAGACCAACTAGCAATAAATAGTGCAGAGAGCGGTGTTTTCCTTTCAGCGGGCGTTCGATCAATTGTTCCGCGATAAACTCTAAACGGTTTAGCCAACGTAAGGTGCCGTAACAAATTTCCTGTAATAACGCGCGATCTTTAGCTGGAATCAGCTGTTGAGCTGCAGGCAACGCGGCAGACAGAGAATATCCCTGTTCTACGACCTGAAACATAACCTTGGCTGCGGTTGCCCGAACTTTCATAAATACCACTCAATAAAAAATTAAGGCAGAAGATTGCCCGGAAGGAAAAGATCCTGACGCGCATTGAAGACATCCGCAAAGGACATGGCTTTTTTGCCCGGTAATTGCAGTTGTTTAATACGTAAAATGCCCATACCAGTGGCAACATCTAACCCGTCTTTACTGGCTTGTATAATGGTTCCGGCTGGCTGATGGCTACTATCGGTTAAAACCTCTGCTTGCCACACTTTGATATTCAGCTCTGCCAACTGAAAATAGCTGACAGGCCAGGGGTTAAAGGCGCGGATACAACGCTCAATAAAACCAGCTTCCTGCTGCCAATCAATGCGGGCTTCTTCCTTTGTGAGCTTTTTGGCATAGGTTGCCAGCTCGTTATCTTGTTTTTCCGGCTGTGTTTTTCCGGCTGCGATTTGCTGAACAGTAGCCAATAAACCTTTGGGGCCTTCTACGGCTAGTTTTTCATACAAGGTAGAACTAGTTTCTTCTGGGGCAATCGGGCAAATAATCTTATGCAGCATATCGCCGGTATCCAGCCCAATATCCATCTGCATGATGGTAATACCAGTTTGGGCATCACCAGCCCAAATTGAACGCTGGATGGGGGCGGCTCCACGCCAGCGAGGTAACAATGAGCCATGTACATTAATACAACCCAAACGGGGAGTATCGAGTATGGCTTGCGGTAACAATAAGCCGTAAGCCACGACGATCATCAGGTCTGCATCTAATGCTTTTAATTCCTGTCGTGCGGCTTCCTCTTTAAAGTTAACCGGCTGAAAAACAGGGATCTGATGCGTGAGCGCCAGTGTCTTGACTGGGCTGGGGGTGAGTTTATTGCCCCGACCCGCAGGTCGATCCGGTTGAGTGTAAACACCGACCACTTGTAAACCTGCATCTAGCAGTGCTTGCAGGTGTTGGGCTGCAAAATCAGGTGTTCCGGCGAAGATAATGCGAAGATTATGCACAGCTGATCCTATTAGGATGAACGTTCAATACGTGCCTGCTTTTCCAGCTTCTGCCGGATACGCTGCCGTTTGAGTGGCGACAAATAATCGACAAACAGTTTGCCGACCAGATGATCCATTTCATGCTGCAAACAGATCGCCAGTAAACCATCCGTTTCAATCTCAAACGGCTCACCATGGCGGTCTAACGCACGAACTTTGACCCATTCTGATCGCGGTACTAATGCCCGACATTCAGGAACAGAGAGACATCCCTCTTCAATTCCCGTCTCGCCACGTTTCTCAATCAGCTCCGGATTAATTAATACTGTGGGTTGACTGTGATCTTCTGAGATATCTACGACTATAATTCGTTTATGAATATTGACCTGTGTCGCAGCCAGGCCAATCCCTTCTTCCAGATACATAGTTTCAAACATATCCTGTATGATATGTTCGAGATCTGGGGTGATTTTTTCGACCGGCGTTGCAATTTTGCGCAACCGTTCATCAGGAAAACGTAAAACTTCCAGTGTGGCCATATAATTAATTAATACTCGTATATCGTAACTGTCAGCCTGATTTTAGTCGGCTGGCGTCCAAAATAACAGCCGTCCGGCATAAACGGGACAGGGATGATTATGAAACTACGTTATATTTCGCTTTTTTTGGTGTCAGCATTGTGTGCCTTTCAGGCAAGTGCCGACACGCTGGCATTGAAAAAAGACCATCCGGATAAATATATTGTCAAAAAAGGCGATACATTATGGGATATTTCCGGCCGTTTTCTGACTAAGCCGTGGTTGTGGCCCCGCTTATGGGATATGAATAAACAGATCAAAAACCCGCACTGGATTTATCCTGGTGACCGTTTGCGCCTCAAATGGGTTAATGGTCAACCGAAGCTAGTTTTAGACCAATCTGATGCCCGCGAAGGGAAACATCATATCAAGTTAACACCTAAGGTGCGTATTGAAGAAAATCAGTCGCCGGTGTCGACAGTTGAACTCTCAGAAATATCGCAATTCTTACGCGCCGACATGGTTGCCGATATGAATACGGATCTTGAGCACGTGCCGTATGTTCTGGGTGAAAACAACGATACGAGTATTTTTATGTCGAAGGGACAAACGATACACGTACGGGGAAAAGCAGATCTGAATACACACTATGGTGTGTATCATGTGGGGAATACCTATAAAGATAACCAAACCGGAGAAGCACTTGGACGTCAGCTTGAGCTGGTGGGTGTTGTGCAGCCAAAAGAAGTTGGTGATAACAATATTACAACTGTTGAAGTGGTCAGTAGTTTTAGTGAAATCCGACGCGGTGATCGTTTACTGCCAATGCTGAGTGAAAGCAGTATCGACGCATTCTTTATTCCAGAGCCGGGTAACCTCACTAAGCCTGCGCATATCATTGATATACCGATGAAGAGCACTTACGTCGGCAAATATGACACTGTCATTATTGACAAAGGTGCCAGAGAAAATCTGAAACCAGGCGATGTTTTCGGTATTGTTCGTCCAGGTGCTGAAGTGGTGGACAATGGCCCTGATCATGTCTCTTACCAACAAGATAGTTCTATTGGCCAGAAATTGATGAATAAGCAATCGACGGTGCTCAGTGCTGATCATATTGGTGAAGTGATGGTGATCAAGGTCTACCAGAAAACCAGTTTAGCGATAGTGATGAACAGTCGTGATATGGTGCGTGCTGGTTATGCGGTGGAAAACCCTTGAACACCCGTTGTCGCAAGATGAATTAGCTCTGTGGTTACATCTTGTTGCGCTTCCTGGAATTGGCCCCATCAAAGGGGCCAAATTATTACAACGTTTTGCCATTTCTGAGCTAATTAACTGTAGTCCCGAGCAATTATCTGTTTGTGGCTGGAATGAAACTCAGATCCGTCAGTGGCTCGATTTCTCCCCAGCCAATTACCAATCAATCATTGATTGGGGGTATGAGAAAAACCAGCATATCCTGCCTTTTGATCACCCTGCTTATCCGTTATTACTCCGCAACGTTGTCGGTGCGCCATTAATTTTATTCATTACTGGCTGCTCAACCATCATTGGTGAACTTCAACTTGCGATTGTTGGTTCAAGGAAACCCACCACCGATGGTCGTGATGCAGCACAGAGTTTTACTCGTGAATTGGTGCAAGCTGGGTTGGTGATTACTTCTGGATTGGCATCGGGTATTGATGCTATCAGTCATCAAACCGCGTTGCAGTTTGGCGGTAGAACAATCGCTGTGCAAGGTTGTGGTCTGAATCAGATTTATCCGTCTAAACATCGCGCTTTAGCACATCAAATTCTTGAACAGGGTGGGGCGCTGGTTTCGGAGTTTTTTCCGGATACTTTGCCACGACCTGAACATTTTCCTCGTCGGAACCGTATTATAAGTGGATTATCGGTTGGAACATTGGTGATTGAAGCTGCCGAAAAAAGTGGTTCATTGATTACGGCACGCTATGCAGTGGAACAAAACCGGGAAGTTTTTGCCGTGCCAGGTCGAGTAAATAATCATAATGCACGAGGTTGTCACCGATTAATTCAACAAGGGGCAAAACTTGTCTGTGATGCTGCCGATATAATAGAAGAGATAGGTATTATTCCTCCTGCGATAGTTGAGCAATCGGTTGCCAAACCTCAACAGGAAGAATCTTTATCTGATTTGCCATTTTCCCGATTGTTAGATAACTTAAGAAGTAATGAGGTAACAGCGATAGATGTTATTGCTGCGACCAGTGGGTTGCCTGTTCAGGAGGTGATGACGGAATTAATCACGCTCGAATTAGAAGGATTAATTTTGTCAGTGCCGGGTGGTTATGTGCGAACGAGGAGTGCCTAATTATGTTTGATGTCTTAATGTACCTGTTCGAAACATATGTACAAAGTGAGTTGGATTTCATGGTTGATCAAGATGCCCTGACCGATGAACTAACTCGTGCCGGCTTTCAAAAACCTGAAATATATAAAGCACTATCCTGGCTTGAAGATTTAGCTGCGCTACACGATAGCCCAGACGCACCTGAATATACGGCGTGCGCTTCAGATTCATTTCGGATTTATGCAGCTGAAGAGACATTAAAATTAAGCACCGAATGTCGCGGATTCCTGCTATTTCTGGAGCAGATCCGTGTGCTTAATTGTGAAACCCGAGAAATTGTTATTGAACGCCTGATGGAGCTGGATACAACAGAGATTGAACTGGATGATCTGAAATGGGTTGTCATGATGGTGCTGTTCAATCTGCCTGGCGGCGAAAACGCTTGTCATCAGATGGAAGAGTTAATGTATGAACCGGATGTGGTGACTATCCAGTAATAAGGCGCTACATCCCGTAATGAGTAAAATTGATAGCAGTTTGTTCAACGTACAGGAACATGCTCTGGATAAAGAGTACCGTCTTTGTCCGGAGTGTGGCGGTTCTCTGAGCCTACGCAAGAGTAAGCATGGCTTGTTTCTCGGCTGCGAAAATTACCCTACCTGCCAATATATGCGGCCCTTACAGCAACACAGTGTCGTTACTGAAAAGGTGCTTGATGATTCCAGTTGTCCTGCTTGTGGTAAACCGTTAGCGATCAAAAAGGGGCGCTTTGGATTGTTCATTGGCTGCACCGGTTATCCGGAATGCCAGCATATTGAAACTAATAGCTCGCTACCAGAAACGGCATCGGAACTACCTGTTTGTCCCATTTGTCGCCACGGACAACTACAGGCTAAGACCTCGCGGTATGGGAAGACATTTTATGCCTGTAGTGATTACCCTAAATGCAAATATGCGATTAACGATAAACCGGTAGCTAAAGTTTGTCCGCAATGTGGATTCGCTATACTGATAGAGAAGCGTTCTCGCCAAGGTGTTCGTTTTTGTTGTCCGCAAAAGAGCTGTAACTATAGTGATGAATCACTATAATGAGACCGCAATCGCAAGTTTTAACATTTTTTTAACCTGACGCAAGGAAGTTCCTCTCATGTCAAATCCATTTGTAGCGATCCTGATGGGCTCTGATTCCGATTTTCCGGTTATGCAGACTACCCTTGATGTATTGAAATCATTCGATATCCGCTATGAAGTTAAAGTGACATCAGCGCATCGTACGCCAGCAGCAACTCACGCTTACGTTACTGATGCTGAAGCTCGTGGCTGTAAAGTGTTTATCTGCGCGGCAGGTTTAGCTGCCCATCTGGCAGGTGCAGTGGCTGGTATTACGACTCGTCCTGTGATTGGTGTGCCGATTGACGGTGGCCCATTAAAAGGAATGGATGCTCTGCTTTCCACCGTGCAGATGCCAGGCGGGGTGCCGGTAGCAACAGTTGCGATTGGTAAAGCAGGTGCTAAAAATGCCGGTTATCTGGCTGCACAAATGTTAGCGGTTGCTGACGATGCATTGGCTCTCAAAGTGAAAGCTGAACGCCAGAAAAATGCAGATGAAGTCATCGCAAAAGATGCTGCTTTGCAGGCTCAACTGAAATAATTAAGGAAGGCGACGCTGGTCGCCTTTATTATTAATGACGCAAAATATTCAGCAAGCATGTCAAATTCTGCATTCTGGTGGAGTGATTGCATACGCGACAGAAGCCGTATTTGGGCTCGGATGCGATCCAGATAATGAAGCTGCAGTACATAAACTGTTGCAGATAAAACAGCGCCCGGTAGAAAAAGGTTTGATCCTGATTGCGGCGGAATGGCAGCAATTAACACCCTATCTGGATATCAGTACTCTTAGCCACGAGCAACTACAGCGGGCACTCGATTCCTGGCCTGGTCCTTATACATGGGTCTTCCCGGCTAAAATAACGACACCTAAATGGCTGACGGGCCGATTCAGTTCATTGGCGGTTCGGGTCAGTGCACATCCACAAGTGCAAGAACTATGTCAGTCATATGGTAAACCCCTAGTATCAACCAGTGCTAATCTGACATCATTTCCAGCCTGTCGCACAGAACATGAAGTTCGTTTACAGTTAGGCGAACAAATTGACTATATATTGCCGGGCGAAGTTGGGGTTAATCCTAATCCATCAGAAATCCGGGATGTAATGACAAATCAATTGCTCCGAGCAGGGTAACGGCCATACTGCCCGGAATAATAAATAGGAAGAGGCAGATCATGGATCGTTATGCTGTTTTTGGTAATCCAATTAACCACAGTAAATCTCCTTTTATTCATACCTTGTTTGCACGCCAAACACAGCAACAACTCAGTTATGAAAAGATAGAAGCGCCAATAGATGAGTTCGTCAGCACGATACGACGTTTTTTTACTGAAGGTGGGAAAGGAGCCAACATCACTGTGCCGTTTAAGGAACAGGCTTTCCAACTGGTTGATCAACTATCACCGCGCGCAAAACTAGCCGGAGCAGTGAATACCTTGAAGTTAACCGATGATGGCGTCTTACTGGGCGACAACACAGATGGTGCTGGTTTGGTGCAGGATCTGAAATATCATCTGGAAGAACTCAGCGGAAAAAAAATTCTATTATTAGGTGCTGGTGGCGCGTGCCGTGGTGTGTTGGGGCCGTTGCTGGAACAACAACCCGCCGAAATTGTCATTGCTAACCGAACAGAAAGTAAAGCGGAAGACCTGGCACAACATTTCTCTTCAATGGGAAAAATCAGCGCTTGTCAGTTTGCTAAT
>NZ_OY781369.1:0-25000 GCF_963676665.1 uncultured Tolumonas sp. | reverse complement strand
ACACCTGCCCGGTGCCGGAAGGTTAATTGATGGGGTTAGCGCAAGCGAAGCTCTTGATCGAAGCCCCGGTAAACGGCGGCCGTAACTATAACGGTCCTAAGGTAGCGAAATTCCTTGTCGGGTAAGTTCCGACCTGCACGAATGGTGTAACCATGGCCACGCTGTCTCCACCCGAGACTCAGTGAAATCGAATTCGCCGTGAAGATGCGGTGTACCCGCGGCTAGACGGAAAGACCCCGTGAACCTTTACTATAGCTTGACACTGAACATTGAACCTACCTGTGTAGGATAGGTGGGAGGCTTTGAAGTGATGACGCTAGTTGTCATGGAGCCGTCCTTGAAATACCACCCTGGTATGTTTGATGTTCTAACCTCAACCCGTTATCCGGGTCAGGGACAGTGTCTGGTGGGTAGTTTGACTGGGGCGGTCTCCTCCCAAAGAGTAACGGAGGAGCACGAAGGTGGGCTAATCACGGTCGGACATCGTGAGGTTAGTGCAATGGCATAAGCCCGCTTAACTGCGAGACGGACAGGTCGAGCAGGTGCGAAAGCAGGTCATAGTGATCCGGTGGTTCTGAATGGAAGGGCCATCGCTCAACGGATAAAAGGTACTCCGGGGATAACAGGCTGATACCGCCCAAGAGTTCATATCGACGGCGGTGTTTGGCACCTCGATGTCGGCTCATCACATCCTGGGGCTGAAGTTGGTCCCAAGGGTATGGCTGTTCGCCATTTAAAGTGGTACGCGAGCTGGGTTCAGAACGTCGTGAGACAGTTCGGTCCCTATCTGCCGTGGGCGTTGGATGATTGAGTGGGGTTGCTCCTAGTACGAGAGGACCGGAGTGAACGAACCGCTGGTGTTCGGGTTGTCATGCCAATGGCACTGCCCGGTAGCTAAGTTCGGAAAAGATAACCGCTGAAAGCATCTAAGCGGGAAACTTGCCACGAGATGAGTCATCCCTAGGACTATAAGTCCTCTGAAGGGCCGTTGAAGACTACGACGTTGATAGGTGAGGTGTGTAAGTGTAGTGATACATTGAGCTAACTCATACTAATGACCCGAGAGGCTTAACCATACAACACCCAAGTAGTTTTGAAGCGCTTGTTTGATTGATGAACTGATAGACAAACTGACTAGAGATAGTTGGACAGCTTTCCAAGACTTATTGCTGAGAGAGATAACACAAGCAGCGATAAGTAAACCGAATATGCCTGGCGGCAATAGCGCGATGGAACCACCTGTACCCATGCCGAACACAGAAGTGAAACGTTGTAGCGCCGATGGTAGTGTGGCATTCGCCATGTGAGAGTAGGACACTGCCAGGCTCCTAATTGCAAGATACAAAAACCCCGCTGATGCGGGGTTTTTGTGCTACTAAGTTTTTACTAAAATAATATTTTAAGTCGTGTAGTCCTATTTGGTCTACTTAGGTTGCTTTTCGTGGCGATCCAAGTAGAATTACGCGGCTTATTCTAAGCTGGGGTTCGTATTAAGTTGTGAGCCTTGTTCTATTAAAGTTAATGAGGACGATATGGTAACCATTCGTTTACAACGTGGCGGCGCGAAAAAGCGTCCTTTCTACCAAGTGGTAGTTGCCGATGCACGCTTTGCGCGTGATGGTCGTTTTATTGAGCGAGTTGGTTTCTTTAACCCACTGGCTGCCGGCCAGGCTGAGAAAGTAAATCTGGACCTAGCACGTATCCAACATTGGGTAGGTCAGGGTGCATCTCTGTCTGATCGTGTTGCTAAACTGGTTAAAGACGCTTCTAAAGCGGCTTAATTGCTATCTGGTAGGTGAGTGGGAAATCAGCGCGTGGATAATCCAGTTGTTGTGGGTCGTCTTGGTGCCGTATATGGCATCAAAGGTTGGCTGAAGGTCAACTCTTTCACCGATAATCCGGAAAGCATTTTTGATTATATGCCCTGGCTTATTCAGCAAAAGGGCGTGTGGCATGAAATTCAACTGACCAGTTGGAAACGTCACAATAATGGTCTGATTTGTAAACCTGAAGGTATTGATACTCGCGAAGATGCGCAAGCGCTCACTGGTGTTGATATTGCCGTGTTACCTCATCAGATACCATCTTTGCCGCAGGGCGAATACTATTGGCGTGATCTTATTGGTTGTGCCGTAGTAACTACTCAAGGCTATCAATTAGGAACAGTGTCCGAATTAATGGAAACTGGCTCTAATGATGTATTGGTGGTTCAAGCCAATTTAAATGATGCCTTTGGTATGAAAGAACGTTTGATTCCATTCATTGATGAGCAAGTGATTAAGCATATTGATATCACCGCTCGTCTGGTTGAAGTCGATTGGGATCCGGGATTCTAAACCCGAAGTTCGTTGTTGTACGGAGGTCGTATGTGGATCGGGGTAATTAGCCTCTTCCCAGACATGTTTCGTGCTATCACGGATTTTGGTGTGACAGGCCGAGCGGTTAAACGAGGTTTGCTAGAGATTAATCTCTGGAATCCTCGCGATTTTGCCCATGATAAACATCGCACTGTGGATGATCGCCCTTATGGTGGCGGCCCCGGTATGCTGATGATGGTGCAACCGCTTCGTGATGCAATCCAGGCTGCGAAACAGGCTGCTGGAGATGATGTGAAAGTGATTTATCTTTCACCTCAGGGTAAAAAGTTAACACAATCGGGTGTAGCTGAGCTGGCTCAGCACCAGAAGCTGATTTTAGTCGCAGGTCGATACGAAGGTATTGATGAGCGGGTAATTCAGTCAGAGATTGATGAAGAGTGGTCGATTGGTGACTATGTGTTAAGTGGTGGGGAATTACCTGCTATGACCTTAGTCGATGCCGTTTCCCGACTTGTTCCAGGTGTATTGGGTGATATGGCCAGTGCGGAACAAGACTCTTTCACTGATGGTTTGCTTGATTGTCCCCATTATACTCGTCCGGAAAATCTGGATGGTGTGATGGTTCCTGATGTGTTGTTAAGTGGTAATCATGAACATATTCGTCGTTGGCGGTTGAAGCAGTCACTGGGGCGGACATGGCAAAGAAGACCGGAATTACTTAATAACCTAGCTCTGACTGACGAGCAAGCCAAGTTGCTTGCCGAGTATGTTCAGGAGCGAAATGCTGAACAGCAGTAGAGTTTTCAGTTTATTCTAGGTAGGAAATATAATGAGCAACATTATTAAACAACTGGAACAGGAACAATTACGTACCGACATCCCTGCTTTTGCTCAGGGTGATACTGTTCGTGTACAAGTTCGTGTTATCGAAGGTGGTAAAGAGCGTCTGCAGGCGTTTGAAGGTGTGGTTATCGCTAAGCGTAACCGTGGTCTGCATTCTGCTTTCACTGTACGTAAGATTTCTAACGGTGAAGGTGTGGAACGTGTATTCCAGACCCACAGCCCGCTGATTGCGAGCGTAGAACTGAAACGTCGCGGTGATGTGCGTCGTGCGAAACTGTACTACCTGCGTGATCTGTCAGGTAAAGCTGCTCGTATCAAAGAGAAGCTTAACTGATAAAGTAAAAAAGCCTACTTCGGTAGGCTTTTTTATTATCTGCAAATATGGATTATTGCTGAGTGACACTAATGATGGAGTTTTCGCCACCAAACGGATTACTGCAATAGCCATCCGCCTGTACTTCATTATCAAATTTCTCTGAACCGTCTGCTAGAACAAAACGATATCGATATTGATAACTATCTTTTTGGTTAGTCGGCAGATTGATTGTGGTTTTGAATGCCCCGTTTTTTAGTTTCTTCAGTTCCACTGGTTCCCAATCAGCAAACTCACCCACCACATAAACTTGTGAGGTACTCTCGGTTGTGTCTACCTTGACCTCAAACGTTACCTGCACTTCAGGTTTGGTTTTTAAGAATTTCTTTGTAACAGCCATGTCAACTCCTTGAGTCTTAACCGTGAACAACGCCAATAATCTTTATAAATAATAAGATAAAAAATAACCAGTGATATTGTTAGCCGCAGAGCTTTATTCAAGTCCATGAATTCTGTCTAATGTTAGTTTATATCGGGACAGACCTCACAGATGGAACTGATCTTGAAGTAATTTTTGCGTGAACGAGCTCCGAAGATAAAAACCTCTCGGTCGCGTTTGGATCAATGATCCATTGCGACCGATTGCTGGGGTAAGTGATTTACCATTCGCAGCCTTAGGGCGCAGTTGTAAAACTTGACCATGTCGAGCACTGATCGATTCTACTCTGCCTAATGCGATCAATTCCATGATCTCCTCCCAATCTTGCTGGAGCAATTGTTCTTCATGTTCAGAGGGGTGCCAGAGCCATGGGTTACCAATCATGCGGGAACCGAGTGTTTGTTGGCGATCGCCGAAAATGGGCACCCACAAGACTGTTGATAACTTATGATGTACGTTCGATGTAGCCCATTTGATGTGTTGCTGATGTAGAAGCGGGGCAGTGCAAACGAAAGTACTTTCCAGAGGCGTACCATTATGAGTCAGTGGTAATGTTTTGAGTTCAACCCCTAATTCAGGGAAATCCTGTTGCGGCTTACTACCGGCTGATGCACCGAGCGCCAATTCCAACAATTGACCAATCCAGCCTTTTTCCCGGCGCAGTGATGACGGTATCGCGACGCTTAGATTTTCTGCCAGTTCCGCCAATGTTGTTCCTGCTAATTGCTCTGCAGCATGCACCAGTTCATCAATAGTTTGATACATAATTTTATCTAATTAACGCAACGATAATACAGATCATACCATGTTGAGTATTTCTTCTGATGCAGGAATAGATACCGGATCTAACGTTCTATCCGAAGATTGTAGGTAACAGCATTCGCTATAGCTCTCACTCTGGGAATGTCTGTTTGCTGATCTGAAGCTAATATGAAAGAATCGGGTAAGTTCAAGTTGTTACATGCAGGTGATTGCGTGATTGATGGCGATGGTTTCCGCCCGAATGTAGGAATTGTGATCTGCAATCGCAATGGACAAGTGTTATGGGCTCGTCGCTATGGACAACATTCCTGGCAGTTTCCTCAAGGTGGTGTTGATGATGGGGAAACTCCGGAACAGGCAATGTTTCGCGAGTTGTACGAGGAAATAGGGCTGAAGCAGGATGATGTAACTATCCTCGCGACTAGCCGTAATTGGCTGAAATATCGGCTGCCAAAGCGTTTGATTCGTTGGGAAAGCAAGCCGGTCTGCATCGGACAAAAACAGAAATGGTTTTTATTGCGTTTAGATGCCTCTAAAGAGGCAAGTATTCAATTTGGTTGTCATGGTCAGCCGGAATTTGATGATTGGCGCTGGGTGAGTTATTGGTATCCTGTCAGACAGGTTGTGTCATTCAAGCGTGAAGTTTATCGCCGGGTGATGAAAGAGTTCGCAACCATTGCGATGCCTTATACGGCGCCGGTAGCTAAAAAAGATCCGAAAAGAAAAGCGTATCGATAGTTATCGCTAGGTAATACAAGGAGAAATATTGTGCTGACAACATTGCGGCAAATTGTGGAAAGTGTAACGGCTGCGCCATCGTTATCGGAAGCGATGCGTATACTGGTACAGCAAACCCGTGCTGCTATGCATGTTGATTGTTGCTCGGTCTATATTTCTGAAACCCAGCGCCAACGTTATCGCTTGGTTGCCACCGATGGTCTTTCTCTGGATGCGGTTGGGAAAGCCGTGTTGCCATTTAACGAAGGACTGGTTGGCTTAGTTGGTCGTCGTGAAGAGTTAATTAATCTGGCAGATGCTCCTGCTCACCCGAGCTTTAAATACTTACCAGAAGTTGGTGAAGACGAGTTCAAAACGTTTCTAGGCGTGCCCATTATGCATCAGCGTAATGTGCTGGGTGTATTGGTGGTGCAGCAGGCGATCTCCCGCCAGTTTACTGAGCTTGATGAGTCTTTTCTTGTAACATTGGCGGCCCAGTTAGCGGTACGCATTGCCCACGCCGAATTGAAAGGGCTGATCAGTTCTTCTTCCGGCAATCATCGTGCGGTTCACGGGATTGGCGTCTCTTCCGGCATGGCGATTGCGAAAGCTTGGGTATGGCAGCCGAAAATGGCGTTATCTCAGGTTAATCTTAAACACAGCGATGAACCCGAACTACAGGTGGAACTGCTGAATCAGGCAGTGTTGCAGGTGCAGATGGATTTGGATGCGCTGGCCATGCGTTTTCAAGATGCAGTGCAGGTTGATTCCCAGTCTATTTTTGATATTTATCAGCACATTCTGGCTGATCCTAATTTCATTTTTCAGATTGAACAGGAAATCACAGAGAATCAGTGGAACGCGACCTCCGCTGTGCGCCAAGTCAGTGAACGCTTGATCGAACAATTTTCCGCTATGAGCGATCCTTACCTGCGTGAACGGGCGCTTGATATTCGCGATGTCGCCCAGCGGTTGTTGAGTAGTTTGGCTCACAGCCATATGGAGCAGTTCGATTTTCAAGAGCCGGTTATTCTGCTGGCAGAGGAAGTCACTGCGACATTACTGGCAGAGATCCCGAAAGATCGTTTGGCTGGTGTGGTTTCTATGCGTGGTGCGGTCAACTCTCATGCGGCTATTTTGGCCAGAACCATGAGTGTGCCCGCAGTTATGGGGCTGGAGCTGCCACTACAAGAGTTAGATGGGCAGGAGTTGATTATCGATGGCGCCAACGGCGATGTCATTATTCAACCGAGTGGCGCTGTTCTGGCGGAATATGAGCAGCTGATCCTGCAAGCGAAAGCGTTTGATGACTTGGTCGCGAAAGAAGCGTTATTACCCTCAGAAACGCAAGATGGTTGCCCAGTTTCAGTATTGCTGAATGCCGGTTTAAGTCTGGATGTTGATAGCTGTTTGATGGATTGTTCTGACGGTGTTGGATTATACCGCACTGAAATCCCATTTATGCTGCATGACAGTTTCCCGTCAGAACAAGAACAGGCGACGCGCTATCGAGCTATTCTTGAGCAGTACAACGGTCGTCAAGTTTGCATGCGTACGTTGGATGTTGGTGGTGATAAACCGCTACCGTATTTCCCAATTAGCGAAGAGAATCCGTTTCTTGGCTGGCGTGGTATTCGTATTACACTCGATCATCCTGAGTTATTTCTGGCGCAGTTGAAAGCGATGTTACGTGCCAGCGAGCACAATGATAATTTGGCAATCATGTTGCCGATGATCTCCAGTGTCAGCGAAGTACAAGCAGCGCGACGTTTGCTTGATCAGGCTTGGCTGGAAGTTTCTGATGAACTCCGAGCACGCGGCAGTGCGATCCGTTACCCAAGCTTAGGGGCCATGATTGAAGTACCCGCCGCAATTTATCTATTGCCCGATTTAGCACCGTATGTTGATTTTTGGTCGGTCGGTACGAATGATCTGACACAATACTTACTGGCGGTCGATCGGAATAATGCGCGGGTAGCCGACATGTATGATGGGTTACATCCTGCAGTTTTACGGGCTTTACAACAGATCATTCAGGTTGCTAACCAACAAGCCAAACCGGTATCAGTCTGTGGTGAGTTAGCCGGTGATTCAATCGGAGTGCTGATTTTACTGGCGATGGGTTACCGTCGTTTCAGTATGAATTTGAATAACATTGCTAAGGTGAAATATTTACTGCGCCGTGTACGGACTGATGCACTGACACCGTTACTGGAGCAGGCTATTCAATTGAGCGATTCGGCTCAGATCAGAAAAATATTTACCAACTATCTGGAATCGTTAGGTTTGCAGAGCTTTATTAATAAAAAAGCGTAACTGTAATTAGCGATGACAGAGTGAAAAAAGGGAGAGCAACCAAAGTGTGCTCTCCCTTTTTTATCGGATACTAAACCGAAAATGGGTATTTGATCGCATCGTGGTGTTGATAGCCAACCACATTAAAATCATCCAAGGTTACCCAAGTCTCTAGGTCTTTTAAGCTCTTAATATCCGGATTAATTTCAAGTTTAGGTGATGGGTAGGGTTCCCGTTTTAATTGCACATCGCGCATCAATTCCACTTGGTCTTCATAGATGTGGGCATTGATGATCTTATGATAGGCCTGCCCAGGCGTCTTGCCGGTGATCTGCGCCATCAATGCCAATAATGTAAATACCTGAATTTGATTGAAATTCAACCCGAGTGGCACATCACACGAGCGTTGATAGCTCGTCAGATATAAGGTGTCACCTAACAGTGAAAAAGTGTGTGTGTGCATACAAGGACGCAAACAACCTAGCTCAAACTCCCCCGGATTGTGAAAGGTCAGGATCTCGCCGCGGTCGTCAATCCCATTGGATAAATTGTGAACAATCTTCGCCAGTTGATCTAATTCAGAGCCATCATGTTTTTTCCAGTGACGACCTTGAACTCCGTAAACCCGCCCCATGTCATCATGGCCTTTGCGAGCCGGGTTGTTCAGCCATGCTGCATTTTCATTGGCGTTGGCGTCCCATGATTTGGTACCTAAAGCACGGAAGTCGGCGGCATTATCATAACCGCGAATGTAGCCCAGCAGTTCTGCGATAGCGGCTTTCCAAAAGCTTTTGCGTGTGGTGATGATAGGAAATTGGTTATTTTTCACATCATAAGTTAAGTCTGCATTGATCACGGTCAGGCAGCGTTTGTCAGTTCGTTTGTTCTCAACCCATACACCGTCGTTGATGATGCGCTGGCAAAGATCTAAATATTGCTTCATGTTATTTCCTAAATATTAATGACGAATAAACGTGCTACTGACCGATCTTTCTATCGTTGCCGATTATACCAGCGCTGTATCATTTTGGCGTTTGATACATTTTTTACGCATTACCTGTCGTTACTGATTTTACAATTACTCGGTAATATCGAGTTATTTGTCGAGTTAAATGGATTTTTACTGATAATAGATAGTCGCTATACTTAGTTTACTTATGGCGGGAGGTTTTCGATGGTCAGTTTAGTAAAGCGATTTCTGCATCTGGAGGCAGCCAGTGGCGTTATTTTATTCTGTGCTGCCATTTTAGCGTTGTTGATGGTGAATTCGCCTTGGCAGTCTTTTTACCACGCCTTCTTGGAATTACCGTTACAACTACGGATTGGCGAGCTGGATCTGCATAAACCATTATTACTGTGGATCAATGATGGTTTGATGGCCATTTTTTTCCTGCTGGTTGGTATGGAAATAAAGCGTGAAATGCAGGAAGGGTCACTTTCCAGCTTACGTCAAGCCAGCTTGCCGGTTATTGCTGCCATTGGTGGCATGGTTTTTCCGGCATTATTGTACTGGTTGGTTATCCGCGAGCATACGGAACTGACCTCGGGTTGGGCTATTCCGATGGCCACTGACATTGCCTTTGCATTAGGTGTCTTGTCATTGCTCGGTTCGCGTATTCCAACGGCGTTGAAAGTATTCTTGCTCGCGTTAGCCATTATTGATGATCTAGGTGCGATCATGGTAATAGCACTAGTTTATACAGAAGAATTACATCTGTTACCGTTAGCGATTGCTGCCGGATTGAGCGTTATGTTGCTGATAGCAAACCGGATGCGGGTCATGCATTTGGGCGTTTATCTGTTATTAGGTGCTTTTTTATGGGTGGCAGTGCTGAAGTCGGGTATTCATGCCACCATAGCGGGCGTGATTTTAGGCTTTGCCATTCCACATCGTCGCGCTCATCCTGATACACCATTGCGCCGGTTAGAACATCAGCTGCATCCTTGGAGTAGCTATTTTATATTGCCCTTGTTTGCCTTTGCGAACGCCGGATTATCCTTTGATAACTTATCCTGGTCTGATCTGGGCAGTGGATTGCCACTGGCCATTATTATCGGATTACTGGTTGGTAAACCACTGGGTGTCTTGCTGACATGCTGGAGTGCAGTAAAAGGTGGTTTGGCCGTGTTACCTAACAATGTCAGTTGGCGTCAGTTATCTGGGTTAGCTGTGCTGTGTGGTATTGGTTTTACCATGTCAATTTTTATTGCCGGGCTGGCGTTTGATACAACTGGGACACATTTTGAACTGGCCCGCTTTGGTATCTTGCTGGGCTCATTGCTAGCCGCTGTTTTCGGATATAGTTTGTTGTGTCGTACTGTGCGTACGGGGCTGATTAAGGAGCAATAGGTGTTTCATCTTAATTACAATCATCTGTATTACTTTTGGATGACGCAGAAAAAAGGTTCCGTGACACAGGCTGCCGAAGCGCTCTATCTCACCCCGCAGACTATCACAGGCCAGATCCGTCAGTTGGAAAATCGTTTGGGTGGTCGTTTATTCAAACGGAAAGGCCGGAATATTGAAGCAACCGAATTAGGACAATTGGTGTTTCGTTATGCCGATAAAATGTTTTCGCTGTCTTATGAAATGCTTGAGGTGGTGACATTCCGAAAAGAGAATGAAAGTTCTTTTAACGTTGGGATAGCCGATGTGCTATCAAAACGGATCGCTTCAAAAGTATTACTCGCTGCATTACCGGTCGATAGTGCCGTGCATCTGCGTTGCCTTGAATCAACACATGAAATGTTGTTGGAGCAATTGCGTGAACATAAGCTGGACATGATCTTGTCTGATTGCCCTTTAGATTCGACACAGCATCCCGATTTGTTGTCGAAAAAGCTGGGCGAGTGTGGTGTGAGTTTTTTCTGTCAGGCGCCGTTACCGGAAAAGCCATTTCCGGAGTGTTTGATGGAAAGAAAATTGCTCATTCCTGCTCGCATAACCGCAATGGGACGGCAACTGACGCGATGGTTTGATGAACAAGGTCTGGCACCACAGATTTTTGGTGAATTTGATGACGCCGCGTTGATGAAGGCGTTTGGCCTGTTCAACCAAGGGATTTTTGTGGCACCCACTCTTTATCAGGAAGAGTTTCTGGATGGTCAGTCTGTGACGTTATTAGGCCAGACGGATGAGTTAAAAGAAGAATATTATGCTATTTTTGCGGAAAGGATGATCCAACATCCTGCGGTTAAACGACTCTGTGAAAGTGATTTTTCAGCATTATTTGCTGGACTTGAGCAGTAAATCGCATTCTCATTTATTCTCATTATCAGATTTACTGCTATGATGGCACGCTTTTTGGCCCAAAGGAGTAGATATAAATGACCATCGAAGAAATGGAACTTGGCGCCGATCAGGCGGTGTCATTATTGAAAGCGATGGCCAACCGGCATCGACTGATCATCTTGTGTTGTCTGCAGGGTGGTGAATTATCAGTTGGTGAAATGAATCAGAAAATTGGTCTCAGTCAGTCGGCTTTATCACAACACCTTGCTTTATTGCGTCGGGATAATTTGGTGAAAACCCGGAAGGAAGCTCAGACAGTTTATTATTCGCTGAGTAGCCCAGAGGTCGAGGCAATCATCGCCACGTTACACAGTTTATATTGTGCCTCGTAAAATATTTCATCCGTGTAAAAAACAAAAACCGGCCTAAGCCGGTTTTTTTGTCTGTGCAGACACGAAGCAATATTATTGCATTGCGTGAATTTGCGCAGTCAGACGAGATTTATGACGAGCAGCCTTATTCTTGTGGATCAGGCCTTTGGTCGCCATGCGATCCAGAATTGGCTGTGCAGCCGCGAAAGCAGCCTGAGCAACAGCTTTATCACCAGATGCGATCGCTGCTACTACTTTCTTGATGAAAGTACGAGTCATGGAACGACGGCTGGCGTTGTGCTTGCGGGCTTTCTCTGCCTGGATAGCGCGCTTCTTAGCAGATTTAATGTTAGCCAAGGTAAAACTCCTGAAAAAACGGTCTTAGCGAGTGTTATAAAAAGGCCGAGAAATATGCATTCTCAACCCGATAAAGTCAATCGATTTGTGCAAATAACCGCCGCACTCTTATAGCCACCCAGAGCACAGATAGTTAAACTGTCGGTCGATTTTAGCAGGAATCTGGCTGCTGTACAGTTTTCGAGGTCTATCTTGAGCAAGAAGTTAATAAAATCTGGTCTAATGGTGACTACGGCGACCTTTGCCTCGCGTATTTTGGGCTTAGTTCGGGATATTGCCATCGCCCATCTGCTAGGGGCTGGCGTTGCGTCAGACGTGTTTTTCTTTGCCAATCGCATTCCTAATTATTTACGTCGTTTGTTTGCCGATGGCGCTTTTAATCAGGCGTTTGTGCCAGTAATGATGGAATACAGGGAAAAAGGGGATAAGGTCGCCGTCAGAGAGCTATTAAGTGCTGCGTCAGGCACATTGGGGTTAGTGATCACCATTGTTACTGTTATTGGTGTTTTAGGGTCAACGGTCATCTCAGCTTTATTTGGCTGGGGTTGGTTTATGGCCTGGTGGCACAATGAACCGGGGGCCGACAAATTTGAGTTGGCTAGCCTGCTGTTGAAGATCACATTTCCCTATCTCTGGTTTGTGACTTTTACTGCTATGTCAGGTGCAGTGCTGAACACCTATGGCCGGTTTGGTGTTTCATCATTTACACCCACCTTTTTAAATATTGTGTTGATTGCTACCGCGTGGTGGGTTGCACCGGGGATGGAACACCCGGAAATTGCGTTGGCAGTTGGTACCTTTATTGGTGGTTTGGTGCAGTTGCTGTATCAGATCCCTTATCTGCATAAGATGGGCTTTATCGTCAAACCGACCTGGGCCTGGCATCATCCTGGCGTAGTTAAGATCCGAACTCTCATGCTGCCGGCTATTTTTGGGGTTTCGGTGAGTCAGATCAATTTGATGTTTAACACCATGTTGGCTTCTTTTCTGGCTACCGGTTCGATCAGTTATCTTTATTATTCCGATCGTTTGCTGGAGTTTCCGCTGGGCATGTTTGCGGTTGCGATCAGTACGGTAATTTTACCATCGCTGTCAAAACGGCATGTGGATGCGGATCCACTGCGTTTTTCTCAGACCATGGACTGGGGCGTGAGGATGGTGCTCTTTTTAGGATTACCGGCGATGGCTGGTATTATGGTGTTGCGTGAACCGATTTTGCGTGTGTTGTTTATGCGTGGTGAGTTTGGCGCCCATGAAGTCGGTATGGCGGGTGGTAGTTTGCTGGCCTCGGCATCGGGTTTGTTATCACTGATGTTAGCCCGCGTGTTAGCGCCTGGCTTTCATGCCAGACAAGATACTAAAACTCCAGTACGTTATGGCATGCATTCCATGGCATCGAATATGATCTTTAATGCGATGTTAATTTATCCGTTGGGTTATATCGGCCTAGCCCTGTCTACGGCATTATCTGGCACCGTGAATGCCATTTCACTGTTTCAAGGTCTGTATCGTCGCCACATTTACCGTCCCGGCAAAGATACGGCTATTTTTGTTATCCGCTTGGCCTTGGCTACATTGTTGATGGCAGCAGCATTAATTTGGTTGAGTGCGCCACTGTCCAGCTGGACAGCTTGGTCACAATGGCGTTCCATTTGGGAATTAACGAAACTTATCGGTATTGCTTTAATCACGTATGGTTTGGGAATGGGATTGGTTGGTTTACGGCCTCATCATTTCAAAACCGTGACAGAGGGCTGATCAGTGGCGGCGTTCAGTATATAATCCGATAGTTTTGCAGATGTAACAGGGCTCCCGTATTTATGGAATTGATCCGCGGTATTCACAATCTCCGTTCTGAACATGTCGGTTGTGTGCTCACAATTGGCAACTTTGACGGTGTGCACCGGGGTCATCAAGCCGTGTTGAGTCGATTACAGGAACAGGCAACCCTGTTAGGGTTGCCATCCTGTGTGATGGTTTTTGAGCCACAACCGCTGGAGTTTTTTGCCGGCGATAAAGCACCGGCACGCCTGAGCCGCTTGCGGGATAAATACGAAGCGATTGCGGCGTTAAATATTGATCGGCTGTTATGCGTTAAATTCGATCATGCGTTTGCTGAGCTAACGGCCGCTGAGTTTATTGAGCAGATATTAGTACGCAAATTAGCGGTGCGGTTTCTGGTCATTGGCGATGATTTTCGTTTTGGCTTACAGCGCCGGGGCGATTTTGCGTTATTGGTGGAAGCAGGCAGGCAGTATGGCTTTCAGGTATTAAGTACCGATACCTTACTGCATGATCAGCAAAGAGTGAGCAGCACCTTACTCCGTGAAGCACTACGGGAAGGCCGGCTGGAGGATGTTACCCATATGTTGGGGCATCCTTACACTATTACTGGGCGCGTTGCCCATGGCGCTAAATTAGGCCGGACGATCGGCTTTCCCACCGCCAACATTCATCTGAAACGTTTGGTAGTGCCAGTGCAAGGGGTGTACGCCGTTCAGGTGTTGATTGCGGATGCGATCCATTTTGGGGTGGCGAATATCGGTTTTCGTCCGACGGTGAACGGCACTCGTTCACAGTTAGAAGTACATATTTTTGATTTTAAAGGCGATTTGTATGGTAAACAGCTACAAATCCAAGTTTGCCACAAATTACGGGACGAACAGAAATTTCCTTCGTTTTCCGCATTACAAACACAGATAACAATGGATGCCCGCCAAGCCAGACAATGGTTTGGTTTGCCGGTTACCCATGTTGAACCTGATGGAATTTAGGACTGATGAGCGACTATAAACATACGTTGAACCTGCCGGAAACCGCGTTTCCAATGCGTGGCGATCTAGCAAAGCGTGAGCCGGAAATGCTGAAAAGCTGGTACGAACAAGATTTGTACGGTGCGATCCGCAAAGCCAAAGCCGGTAAAAAATCATTCATTCTGCATGATGGCCCACCTTACGCGAACGGCAGCATTCATATTGGTCACTCCGTCAATAAGATCCTGAAAGACATTATTATTAAATCCAAAGGGTTATCGGGTTTTGATTCCCCTTATGTGCCAGGTTGGGATTGTCATGGTCTGCCAATCGAGCTGAAAGTGGAAGGCATGGTCGGTAAACCCGGTGAAAAAGTGTCTGCTGCCGAGTTCCGCGAAGAGTGCCGGAAATACGCCAAAACGCAGGTTGAAGCGCAGAAGACCGATTTTATCCGTCTGGGCGTGTTAGGTGATTGGGAACACCCGTACCTGACCATGGATTTCAATACCGAAGCCAACATTATCCGTTCGCTGGGCAAGATCATTGCCAATGGTCATCTGCACAAAGGCTCCAAGCCGGTGCATTGGTGTACCGATTGCGGCTCTGCATTAGCCGAAGCGGAAGTGGAATATTACGATAAAAAATCACCAGCGATTGATGTGCGTTTCCGTGCTGAAGATGAAGCGCTGGTAGCGGGTAAATTTGGTGCTGCCGGTGAAGGCCCATTGTCGGTGGTGATCTGGACAACCACACCATGGACACTGCCAGCTAACCGCGGTGTTGCGTTGCACCCTGAATTGGACTACGTGCTGGTGCAGGTCAGCGGCGAACAGCCTGAGCGTTTAGTGTTAGGCGCTGCACTGTATGAATCAGTATTAGCCCGCGCCAAAATCGCGGACTTCACTATTTTAGGTCGTTGCATTGGTGCCGATCTGGAACTGCTGCGTTTCCACCATCCGTTCTACGATTTTACCGTGCCGGTTGTGTTAGGCGATCACGTTACCACCGATTCCGGTACCGGTGCTGTGCATACTGCGCCAGGCCACGGTCAGGAAGACTTTGTAGTCGGTAACAAATACGGTCTGGAAGTGGCAAACCCGGTTGCGGGTAACGGAACTTATCTGGCGGATACGCCACTTTTTGCTGGTCAGCATGTATTTAAAGCCAATGACAAAGTGGTGGATGTGCTGCGTGAACACGGTGCTCTGCTGCATCACGAAGCTTATCTGCATTCTTATCCACATTGCTGGCGCCATAAAACCCCGATCATTTTCCGTGCAACACCACAATGGTTTATCAGCATGGAACAAGCCGGTCTGCGTAAAAAAGCCCTGGCGGATATCAAAGGTGTACGCTGGATCCCGGAATGGGGCCAAAACCGTATTGAAGCGATGGTCGAAAACCGTCCTGACTGGTGTATCTCTCGTCAGCGCACTTGGGGTGTACCGATTGCCTTGTTCGTGCATAAAGAAACCCAACAACTGCATCCACGCGCGCTGGAGCTGATGGAAGAAGTTGCCAAGCGTGTTGAAGTGAAAGGCATTCAAGCATGGTGGGATCTGGACGCAGCAGAATTGCTGGGTGCGGAAGCCGCTGATTATGACAAAGTGCCCGATACGTTAGACGTGTGGTTCGACTCTGGTTCTACTCACGCCTCGGTGGTCGATGTGCGCCCTGAATTTAACGGCCATAGCGCAGACATGTATCTGGAAGGCTCTGATCAACATCGTGGCTGGTTCATGTCTTCACTGATGATCGGTGTCGCGATGAAACACCAAGCCCCTTACCGCCAAGTACTGACCCATGGTTTCACCGTGGATGGTTCTGGCCGTAAGATGTCGAAATCGCTGGGTAACGTTGTTAGCCCGCAAGATGTGATGAACAAACTGGGTGCCGATATTCTGCGTCTGTGGGTTGCTTCAACCGATTACACCGGTGAAATGACCGTCTCCGACGAGATCCTGAAACGTTCTGCCGATGCTTACCGTCGTATTCGTAACACCGCCCGTTTCTTCTTGGCAAACCTGAATGGTTTCAATCCTGAAACGGATATGGTGTCGCCAGAAGAGATGGTGGTACTCGATCGCTGGGCCGTCGGTCGTGCGAAAGCGGTACAAGAAGAGATCATCGCCGCGTATGAAAACTACGATTTCCACATTGTGACGCAAAAACTGATGCAGTTCTGCTCGGTGGAAATGGGATCGTTCTATCTGGATATCATCAAAGATCGTCAATACACCGCGAAAGCAGACAGCATCGCGCGTCGCTCTTGCCAGACCGCGCTGTTCCACATCGTGGAAGCCATGGTTCGCTGGTTAGCACCAATCATGAGCTTCACTGCCGAAGAGATCTGGAAACTGTTACCGGGTCAACGCGATAAGTTCGTGATGACGGGGGAATGGTATACCGACTTGTTTGCTATGCAAGCAGGGGAAGCGCTGGATGACACCGTATGGGCTGATTTGTTAGCTGTTCGTGCAGAAGTGAATAAAGCGCTGGAAGTCGCGCGTAATGAAAAACTCATCGGTAGCTCGTTGCAGGCAGAAGTGACCTTGTTCGCGAATGCTGAATTGGCAGCGAAACTACGCTTGCTGGGTGATGAATTACGTTTTGTGTTGCTGACCTCAAAAGCGCTGGTGCAGGAAGTGTCTGCCCAGCCAGAAGGCGCACAAGCAACCGAGGTGGCTGGC
The DNA here is from genome assembly GCF_963676665.1 of uncultured Tolumonas sp. NCBI lineage: Bacteria > Pseudomonadati > Pseudomonadota > Gammaproteobacteria > Aeromonadales > Aeromonadaceae > Tolumonas > uncultured Tolumonas sp. The sequence goes on along the minus strand of NZ_OY781369.1, from coordinate 7,910 downwards.
TTGTGGTTACAAGTTGCCGTTAGTACGGCGGCAAAATGTGAACGCTGCTGGCATCATGTTGACGATGTCGGTGCACATGAAGGTCACGGTGATATTTGTGGTCGATGCGTCACTAACGTAGCCGGAGAAGGCGAAGTTCGCCGCTTTGCATGATGACATTACTGACGAAAACCGGATTACGCTGGATTTGGTTGGCTGTGTTGGCGATTGTGTTAGATCAGATCACCAAACTGGCGATCATGCAGCACATTCCTTACGGGCACGGGGTGTATGTCACCTCGTTCTTTAATCTGGTGCATGTATATAATCTGGGAGCGGCTTTTAGCTTCCTTGCAGGTGCGGAAGGCTGGCAGCGCTGGTTATTCAGTGGTTTGGCGGTAGTGATCTCGGGCATTTTGCTGGTAGCGATGGCCAGAACTCCTGCTAAGTTATCACTGACCAATGTCGCATACAGTTTGGTGATTGGTGGTGCGTTAGGAAATCTGATCGACCGCATCATCTATGGTCATGTTGTCGATTTTCTTGATTTTCACTGGCAGGAAGTCTATCGATTTGCCACATTCAATGTGGCGGATATGGCCATCACTTGTGGTGCAGCACTGATTATTTTGGACGGTTTTATTAAGAAACCCGTCGATAAATAACAAGCGATTAACATCAGCTGATAAGATAAGCCGGTATTTTTTGCCGGCTTTATTTTTACGAGTTTAAAGGGGTCATCATGAAAATTCTGTTAGCCAATCCACGCGGTTTTTGTGCCGGAGTCGATAGGGCGATCACCATTGTCAAAAATGCCCTGCATAAATTTGGCGCACCGATTTATGTTCGCCATGAAGTCGTGCACAACAAATATGTTGTGGATGAGTTGAAATCGATGGGCGCTATTTTTGTCGATGAGCTTGATGAGATCCCTGATGGCAATACTGTAATTTTTTCCGCACACGGTGTATCCAAAGCCGTTCGTGAAGAAGCCAAAAAACGCGGTTTGCAGGTGTTTGATGCAACTTGCCCGTTGGTGAGCAAAGTTCATATGGAAGTGCATCGCGCCAGCCGAAAAGGTCAGGAAGTGATATTGATCGGGCATAAAGGCCATCCGGAAGTGGAAGGTACGCTTGGCCAGTATGATGAGACTGGTGTTGGTATGTATTTGATCGAAGATGCCACACAGGTGAATTCGCTTCCGATTCAGCAGCCAGAAAATGTCAGCTTTGTAACGCAAACTACGTTGAGTGTTGATGAAACCCGTGATGTGATTGATGCCCTGCGCGATACGTTTCCGGCCATTCAAGGGCCGCGTAAAGATGATATCTGTTATGCCACGCAAAACCGTCAAGACGCCGTTCGCGCTTTAGCGCCACAAGTTGATGTATTGCTGGTGGTTGGCTCGAAAAATTCTTCAAATTCTAATCGGTTACGCGAATTGGCTGAACGACTCGGCACCAAAGCTTATCTGCTTGATGATGCGTCAAAATTACAAGAAGAATGGTTTAGCAATGCGACAAGTGTTGGTGTGACCGCTGGTGCCTCGGCACCGGAAGTATTAGTACAGAGTGTGATCGATCGGCTCTATCAACTGGGCGGCAGTAATTTAGAACAAATGGATGGTGTGCTAGAAGACACCGTGTTTGAAGTGCCAGTAGAATTGCGAGTTAAAAATTAACCATTTAAATTGAGATATAAAAAGGGTATTGACAAATAATAAATAGCTTGGACATTTATATTTGATTTATAGTGTCTCCATATGTATTCGATAAATGGCAGCATAAAGAAGACTAATATGAGACACATTTCTTTCACATCTTGCACGCAGAATCACAGGTTATGAGCAATTCCTCACAAGGATTTACATTGCTAGAGCTCATGGTGACCATTGCCATGGTGCTCATTCTTGCCGCTATTGCGGTGCCAGGCGTATCGTCGATGGTGCAAACTAATGCAGTTTCTTCCTATGCCAACATGATTTCAACTTCATTAATGTTAGCGAAATCAGAGGCCAGTAAACGTTCAGCGGTTGTTAATTTCGTACCAGAAATCAATTGGAGTGATGGTTGGAATGTTGAGGACAGTGGTGGCACGGTAATTCGACGATTTGATGGTATTCCAGCTGCTTACACGGTTTCTACGTCAGCAACATCGTTGGGTTTTCGTAATGATGGTTCGATCACGACCAGTGCAGCTTACACAGTCAAATTGCAACCAGCGACAGGTTGTACAGCCGATTTGGTGAGAGAGATAAAAGTAACGCTAACGGGCACGGTTTCGGTTTCTAGCGGCGGAACATGCTCATAAAAATATAAAATAATAAAAGTAGAGAAAATATGAAGCACAGCGGAAAAAAAAGGTTAATTCATGATGGTTTTTCATTAATTGAGGTTTTGATCTCAATGGTGATTATTTCTATCGGTTTGCTCGGAGCAATGGCGTTACAAGCAACCTCATTGAAAGAGGGCCAAGTATCTAACTACCGAGATAATGCCACCTTAATTGCACAATCTGTGTTGGATGCGATACGGGCAAATAGAACGAATGCGGCTAATTATACCATCACATTAGCAGCCAGTGCACCAACAGGCACCTCAATTACAGCAACTGATTTACAAAACTTTAAGAACTCTGCTTCCGAGTTATTACCAAGTGGGAATGGTTCAATTACAGTGTCAGCAGGTACATCAACAGCAACGATCAATCTGCAATGGAGTGAATCACGAGTTAAAAGCGGTACTGATAGTCAGGAGTTTTCCTATGTCTCTGAATATTAATTGCTTATCGGTTATTTCGATAACCAAGCAGCATGGTTTTGGTTTAATCGAAGTCATGATAGCCATGACTCTAGGCTTGCTTATTTTAGCGGGTATTTCCCAATATTATGTGTCAGATAATCGCACTGATGTCACCACTCAAGCATTAAACCAAATCACCGATAATGCTCGTTTTATTGCCAATAAGCTGGGTCGAGAAGTGCGTATGGCGGGCTATACAGGGCCGATGAAAATTGCATCAACTAATCTACTCAATGTTAGTGCTGCTATTCCATTGGCTTATGATTTATCGAATGGAATAGCCGGTTTCGATAATCTGGCGTCTGGCGCCATTCCAACTGCTCTTAGTTCTCACATTAATCCTAATACGCTTGGGCCAATCGCTAATACCGATGTTGTTGTGCTTCGCACCACACAAGATGTGCAGCCGGTCATGCTTGCTGCTGATAGCACTGCATCTAATATCACGGTTGAAAATGTTACGAACTCATCCAGAAGTTGTGCGAGTGGTTCGCCGCTAAGCGGTATTTGTGTTAATGACCTATTATTAATTAGTGACTACCGAAAGGCATTTTTCTTTCAGGCTTCGTCTATTACATCGGGTGGCGTCATTACACACACTGCCGCAGGAACACCAGGTAATAACGTAACCTCATGGACGGAAACATTTACTACAGTATCAGAGGTAATGCCTTATCAAACTGTGACTTATTTTTTGGCTGAAGGCGAGAATGGGCAATCGGCATTGTTTAGGCAAGAGAATGCCAAACCTGCAGTTGAATTTATTCCGAATGTGGCCAATTTTCAGGTGACATATGGTGTTGATACCAACAGCGATAAATCAGTTGATGGCTCATATATTGCTGCAGGTGCGGTAACCAATTGGGATAATGTTTTATCTGTACGTTTTTCATTGTTGCTTGCCAGTGAAAATCATGGGGTTGTTGATACGCCTATGAATGTTTCTGCCCCTGCATTTCCTGATGGCACCTCAACTGCTCCCGATCGGCGTTTATATAAATCGCTAATATTTACTGCAGCACTGAGAAATCGAATTCAATAAGGTCGATATAACGATATGAACAAACACTTATTCATGCGCTCGAAAAGTTATCCGCGTAGAAAAAAACAAGCGGGGGTTGTGCTGTTTGTCAGCCTGATTTTTATTTTGATGGTAACTATGCTAGCAGTGACTAGCATTCAGTCAACCACAGTCACAGAACGCATAGCGGGTAACTCTCGTGATAAATCAGTTGCCTTTCAAGCCGCAGAAACTGCATTACGTGATACAGAATCATTTATGGGAAGTGCATCAGGCGCCAGTACAACATTTAACAATACACATGGCTTTTACGATTCTACCGATGGTGTGGCTTTAAGCTGGAATGCAGTGAGTGGCGGTTATCGAACCTATACTGATAATTCATTAAGTGGACAGTCTATGGTTGAGCTATTACCAGAAGATCTGATTTCGGATGGCAGTATCGTGGCGGGTAAACCCAAAAAAAGCACAAGCAACATTTATCGTATCACTAGCCGAGGCACGGGTAATACTGATACCAGTATCGTAATGCTGCAAAGTATCTATCGTCGCAGACAATAACAACAATAGAGAGATGAAAGCATGAGGAAATATTTCAAATCAGGATTGATAGTGTTAATTACAGGTGCCATCGTGTGGCCTGTGAGTGCTGCAATCAATATTGCGCAAAAGCCGTTATTTTTAGAAAGCACAATGCCACCGAATGTTATGTTTACATTAGACAATTCAGGCTCTATGAGTTGGAGTTTTATTCCCGATAGTATTGGAAATGATAACGGACAATGTGATCCTCAATCGCAGCGGAACTCAACGATTACATACTCATACAGTGGCAGTTCATATTCATTTAATGCGAATTTATGTGAGGCTAATAACTATAATGGTATTTATTATGATCCAAGAGTGACGTATAAACCACGTATTGATGATGATGGTGTTACTGAAAAGCCTGTTTCTCTTTTGACTGATTGTAACTCGGTAATAGCTACAGTAACAAACTGCACTTATCGTGGGTCAAGTTATAACAAACCATATAGCTGTCGTGATAGTACATACCCTGTGAATAATTTGAGTGAAGCAATTCAAAGTTCTTCGTACAATAGTCGGACGGATTTAACAGATACTACTTATGCTGCACCTGCATGTTATTATTTCCGTTATACCCCATCAGGAACACCGACAAAATCAACGACAACATTAGACACAACAACTAGTCATTATACTTTTGTTGCTATAGATAAAAGTGCACCAACAAAAACGTATAATAGCAAATCTTATGATCCTACTAGCCAAGCACAAGTCACTTATCGCACTGACTGCGCTAATCCAGAAGCTTGTACTTATTCAGAGGAATTGAGAAATTATTCGATCTGGAAACAATTTTATAGTACACGTATTGATGCTGCTAAAAGTTATATTGGAATTGCGTTTTCTTCTCTAAATTCTAAAATAAGGGTAGGTTATGCAGAACTAAACAATAATAATAATGATAATGATAATGATCCTACATCGATAGCAGGTTATTCTACTAGCAATATAAGATTACCTGTTGAACAGCTCTCTGATTCTAAAAATCGCTTTTATACGAGATTAAACTCAGCTATTGCAAATAATGGTACGCCATTAAGGTCAGCTATGACATCGGTTGGCAATTATTTTGATTATAGTAAAAATGCAGCTCAAATAGGAACCAGTGCTTCACCATGGTCTGATAACCCAGCTAATTTAAGTAATCCTGGCAATATAAGTGCATGCCGACTTTCATATAATATATTAATGACGGATGGCTATTGGAATACTGATAACCCCACTGCAACAGGCCCTTATGCTAATAATGATGGAGTGGCTGGTAGCGCTATAGGTTCTTATACATATCAACCAATAAATCCATATAAAGATAATTACTCAAAAACATTAGCTGATGTTGCAATGTATTTTTGGAACAAAGACCTAGTTGATAATAATATTGCCCCAAATAAGGTTCCTAAAACATCTTCAGATAGTGATGCGATTTGGCAACACTTAACCCAAATGACTATAGGTTTTGGTGTTTCAGGAAAGTTAAATGCAGACAACCCGAGCTTATCAAACAGTCAAATTTTATCTGGTATCACAAACGGTACATTAACATGGCCTGACCCAACTTTAAGCGATTCGGCAAAATTGGATGATCTTTGGCATGCGGCTGTCAATTCACGAGGCGGGTTTTATAATGCATCAAATCCAACGGAATTCATCAATGCTTTAAATGCTGTATTAGCCGAAATTCAAGCATCAGCGGGTTCATTTAGTGTCACGGCAGCCAATAGTTCAAGCATCACTGCTAACTCTGCAATATATCAGGCCGGATATTATCCTGGTTGGGTCGGTCGCGTATTTAAATATAGTTTAAATCAATCAACCGGTGCTATCAGTGCAACACCAATTAAAGCCTCTACACCGACTCCAGCTAATCGATCTATTTATACATGGGGAAACACAAGTTCGGCGACAACGTTTACATGGGATAATTTAAGCGCTGAACAACAAGGCTATCTGAATATTAATCCAAAAAGTAATAGTGGTGGAACCGATACGTTGGGATCTTCACGATTAGATTATCTACGTGGTGTCCAATCATCAGAAGTTCAAAATAATGGTACATTTCGTAATAGGAAAATACCGGCTGATGAGACAGGTTCACCTTCGGCAGTATTGGGTGATATTATAAACTCTTCAACCGTTTATGTATCAAACGAGAATTATGGCTATGATGATAAAGTCTCTGCATTAACGACAACAGAAAAAACAAGCTATACAACATTTAATGCATCAACGAATAAATCATCACGTACAGCCATGGTATATGTGGGAGCCAATGATGGCATGTTGCACGGTTTTAATGCGGATACTTTAGTTGAAAAATTTGCTGTCGTGCCGTCAGCGATATATCCAAAACTCAATCTGCTCACATCAACTGATTATGCACATGAATATTATGTTGATGGCTCGCCAGTGGTGGGGGACGCATATATTAATCCATCTTGGAAAACCGTGTTACTTGGTAGCACTGGGGCTGGTGGAAAATCAGTTTTTGCGTTAGATATAACTGACCCCGATCACTTCGCTACTGGAAAGCTCATGTGGCAATTTGATACCAGTAATCCCACTTATGCTAACAACATAGGTTATTCGATTCCACACCCAAGTATTGTTCGCTTACATAATGGTAAGTTCGTTGCTTTAATCGCCAATGGTTATAACAGCACTAACGGACATGCTGTGCTATTTATTGTTGATATCGCAAATGGTTCGGTGATTAAAGCGATTGATGCTGATGTTGGTCCTGATAACGGACTAAGTTCTCCCGCGCCTGTTGACAAAGATGGTGACCGAATTACCGATTATGTTTACGCCGGTGACCTAAAAGGTAATCTTTGGAAATTTGATCTATCATCCGACACAGAGGCTGATTGGGCCGCAACTAAGTTATTTACTGCATGTTCAGCAGACACTTGTTCAGATTCAAATCGACAACCAATTACTTCAAAACCAGAAGCGATGCGTCACCCTAAAGGCGGCATTATGGTTTTATTCGGTACTGGTAGTTATTTTTCTACATCAGATAACGCTGCTGCGCGTATTGAAGCCATTTATGGCGTGCGTGATTACGGTTCAAGTGAGTTAACAAGAACTAATCTGCTACGACAGAAAATTCTGGCTGAAGCGGACGATACACGTATTGTTTCTAATACCGCTGTTGATTACAGCACCTATAAGGGCTGGTATTTACCATTAATTTATCCAGACACATCCACCACACCAACGGGAGAGCGTGTAGTCAATGATATGGTTCTAAGTAGTAGCAAGCTCATTGTCACAACATTGATTCCATCAGCTGCCTCATCGTGTGACCCTGGTGGAAACTCATGGCTAATGGAACTCGACCCTATCAATGGGGCAAGGCTAAATTATGTTGTTTTGGATATCAATAATGATGGTGCTTTGAACGACTCGGATAATAAGTCATATACAGAAACAGATGCACAAACCGGCGTAACTAAAACTAATGCTAATACGCCTGTCAGTGGCAAGAAATATAGTGGGCTTATAACGACACCAACAATTAT
>NZ_OY781368.1 GCF_963676665.1 uncultured Tolumonas sp. | reverse complement strand
GCGAACAGATCGGCATGGCGTGGGCGCATACCGCCGTTACCACATACATACAGGTTCCAGCCTTTTTCAGTGGCAATCACACCAAAGTCTTTGCTTTGTGCTTCGGCGCATTCACGCGTACAACCAGAAACCGCAAACTTGATTTTGTGTGGCGCACGAATGCCCTTGTAGCGATTCTCTAAAGTGACCGCCATACCGGCAGAATCTTTCACGCCGTAACGGCACCAGGTTGAACCAACGCACGATTTCACGGTACGCAGTGATTTGCCGTAGGCATGACCGGTTTCAAAACCCGCATCAACCAGTTCTTGCCAAATCACGGGTAGTTGATCGACACGGGCACCGAACAAATCGACACGCTGACCACCGGTGATCTTGGTGTAGAGGTTGTATTTCTTCGCGACCTGACCGAGCACAATCAGTTTATCGGGGGTAATTTCACCGCCGGCAATACGTGGCACGATGGAATAGGTACCGTCTTTTTGCAGATTACCGAGGAACGCGTCATTGGTATCCTGCAAAGGCTGATGCTTTTTTTCCAGAATATGGTCATTCCACAGTGACGCCATGATAGAACCAATCATTGGTTTGCAGACATCACAACCGCGACCCTGACCATGTTTACTTAACACTTGTTCAAAACTTTTCAGCTCACCCACACGGATCTGGTGGAACAATTCCTGACGGGTAAAGGCAAAGTGTTCGCAAACGTGATTGTTTGCTTCCATGCCCAGCTCGATCAGCGTCTGATCGACCACCTGTTTCAGCAGGTTTGAACAACCACCACAACCGGTGCCGGCTTTGGTGCAAGATTTAACATCCGCAACGGTGTGATTACCGGCTTTAACGGCTGCTACCACATCACCTTTGGTGACGTTATGGCAGGAACAAATTGTTGCCGTATCCGGCAGCGCCAGTGAAGTAGGTTTTGCACTACCACCTTCCGGTAGCAGCAGTGACAGCGCCGGATCTGGCAGCTCCATCTTGTTCAGATAAAATTGCAGCAGTTGGTCGTAATCGCTGTTATCACCAATCAGGATCGCACCGAGCAGGAATTTGCCGGTTTCATCAGTAACCAGTTTTTTGTAGATACCAGACGGACGATCCAGCAGCAGTAATTCTTGTGAGCCGGCATTGGCGGCATGGCTGTCACCGATGGCGCCCACATCAACACCCATCAGCTTCAGCTTGGTGCTCATATCGGCACCTTTGAAGCGGGTTTCACCACCCAACAGTGTGCTAACCGCAGAACGTGCCATCTGATAGCCTGGAGCCACCAGACCAAAAATCTTACCTGACCACAGCGCACACTCGCCGATAGCCAGAATATCCGGATGCGAAGTCACACACTGTTCATCAATGGTGATACCACCTCGTTCGCCCACAGCCAAACCGGCCTGACGAGCCAGACGATCTTCCGGACGGATACCGGCAGAGAACAGGATCACATCCGTTTCCAGATGGGTGCCGTCTTTAAACATCATGCGGTGCAGCGCGCCTTCCCCATCGACGATTTTGTCGGTGGCGGTATCGACGTGCACTTTAACGCCCAAGCTGCCAATTTTGTTTTTCAGCAGATCACGGCTACCGGATCAAGCTGCACCGGCATCAGGCGTGGTGCGAATTCAATGACGTGCGTTTCCAGACCGAGCAGACGCAACGCGTTAGCCGCTTCCAGCCCCAGCAAACCGCCACCAACAACCACACCGGTGCGGCCACCAGCACAGGCATCACGGATTTCATCCAGGTCAGCCAGCGTGCGATAGACATAGCAACCTTTACGCTCGTGACCAGGAATAGGTGGAACGAACGGATAAGAACCGGTTGCCAGTACCATTTTGTCAAAAACATAAGATTCGCCCTGTTCGGAAGTAATAGTCTTGTTTGCCAGATCCAGCGATTCGGCTTTACAGCTCAGGATCAGTGACACGCCTTTTTCGGCATACCATTCCGGATCAGCCATCTGCAGCTCTTTCGGTGCACGACCGCCGAAAACTTCGGACAGATGTACCCGGTCATAGGCGCTATCAGGCTCTGCACCTAATACGGTGACTTCGAATTGTTCCAGACCACCCGCGTTGACCAGTTGTTCAACAAAATGGTGGCCAACCATGCCGTTACCGACGACTAACAGACGTTGCTTGCTCATGTTTATGTTCCTTAAACTACGGCACTATTTTTGATTGGATCGATTCCAATTAAATCCGTTTTAGTGGTTCTAGCACTCTTCACGCGGGTTACTGTGTCAGCACCTGCTGGACGTAATGCTCAAAAAAAACGCCTCACTGGAATTAACCAGTGAGGCGTCATTGCCTGAGTGACCAAATTGTTGGAAAGCCAAGTTGTTGGGAAGACTGGTTGGCTAATCCGTTAACAATTTAGATACATTCAGCTTTCATGCCAGTTTTAAAAGTCACGTAAAACATAGCCTTTAGATGTATTTTTAAAGGGTTTTAATGGTTTTTCGTGATTCACGACGGTGCAATTGCACCAGATCAGTCAACCAGCATGGCGAAGATTCTGTGACCTAGCCTGCATTAAAAATGCGATAAAACATCTGCAGCAAATTCCCCAGCAATAACGCCAAGGCCGTCAGTTTCCAGAATAAAACCGGATTCTTTTCCAATATAGGGCGATGCTGTAAATCGGCTTCCAGCGCACGATTGGGTGCCGATATATCAGTAAAGAACTCGGAAAATGCCTCATAGCGATTTTCCGGATCTGGCTGTAATGCTTTTTGTAATGCGGCATCAACCCAGACCGGCAGATCTTTACGGAAGTATTTCCCCGGCGTATAGGTCAATTCGGCATAACTGTTTAATTTGCCCGCGCGCGGCGAGCGTTCTTTATAAGGCAGCTTGCCGACCAGCATCTCATAGACAATGACGCCCAACGAAAATAGGTCAGATCGCATGGTGCCGGATAATCCCATCAGATATTCCGGTGCAATGTAATTCACACTCCCCTGCGGGATCGACTTATCCAGCGGGGAATTCATTTCCTGACTGCCCGCGATCAGCACAGTGCCAAAATCGAGGATCTTGACCTTGCCCTCAGTGGTGAGCATGATATTTTCCGGTTTTAGATCCTGATGCACCATGTCGTTGCGCTGAAAAGCGCGTAATCCGGCGATGATCTGTTTGGTGATCTCTCTGACTTCGGTTAATGCCGGTTCAGGGTGTTCATTGATCCAGGTTCGTAAATCACAACCAACAATGTATTCGCCCAGATAATACATAAACTGTTTCGGCCGCAACGGCTTATAGGCTTTCATTACGTTCGGATGATCAATCGTCAGCCCAACCCACTCTTCGCGTATAAACCCATCCAGATACAGCAGATCTTCGGTGAAATATTCTGACGGCGCTTTGAGCACAAACAGCGCACCGGTTTCACTGTCTTTGACTTTATACATGTGGCTGCGCGTGCCGCTGAAGATAATATCCAGCACTTCATAACCATCGATTTTATTTCCGACCTGTAACACGGGCGGAATAGGCAATTGGGTTAGCCGCTGCTGCGTTTCATCCAGTGTTTCGTTGGGCAGTGAATCCACCGCAAGGATCAGCGCGGTGAGGTTATCGTCACTGGCTTTATATAACGCCAGATTAACCAGCGCCTTGGCTTGTGCATCCAGATCATGTTCACGTTCAAGAATGTCGCGCATCGCCTCAGGTGTTAGCACACTATGCACGCCATCGGAGGTGAGAATAATGCGATCACCTTCGCTGAGTAAGCGTTTTAAGTAATCAACTTCAAGGTGCGAATCTGCCCCTAATGCACGCGTCAGGTGTGTGCGTTTACCACTCATCGCGACATGATCGGTGGTTAGTTTTTCGAGTTGTTGATTGCTGTAGAGATAAATTCGGGTGTCGCCGACATGAAACGCATGCAGCGTGGATGATTTAATTACGGCGGCGGTGAACGTCGTCAGCATGCTGTCTTTGACACCATGATTTTGCTGATTTTTCTGATACAACCAACGATTCAAGCTGGTAATGACTTTGGAAGCGCTGGTGCTGACACTCCAGTTCGGCGAGGTGCTGAGATAATCATTAATGAAGCTGGTAACAGCGGTCTGGCTGGCAATATGTGAATCTTCACAACTACTGACGCCATCAGCAATGACGGCGACAACCCCTTTATGATCCAGTTCGTGATGGTCAGGGATCTTAACGGCAAACGCATCTTGATTGATGGCCTTTTGCCCGGCAATTGAATATCCGCCAACCCGAACCTGAAGGGATTTTGCCATGCTGCTTCACCCGTAATGTTTCATCTATATTTCAAAAAAAGAGAAACGGCTATTCTCCAGAATAGCCGTTTTTAACCCGATAATAACTTAACTTACTTTGATGAGTTCTACCGTGCCGTCATCGTTTATTTCTGCCATATGGCCGCGAGGTTCGTTCATAAACCCTATAGCAATGATCCCCAAAATTGCGGTCGCTGCTATCACCAGAAAGAATGTCGAATAATCCACGAATGAAAGCACTGTCAGGAAGAAAACACCGCCGGTATTACCATACGCCCCTGTCATGCCGGCAATTTGGCCCGTTAAGCGACGTTTAATGAGTGGCACCACCGCAAATACCGCACCACAGCCGGCCTGCACACAAAATGAACAGGTGATAACGACCAGTACCGCGAGCAATAATGGCCATGCACTCGTGATCATCGACATAGCGCAATAGCCTGTCGCCAGACCAGCAATAACAAACATTAAGGTTTTCTTACGGCCAAAATGGTCGCTCAACCAGCCGCCACAAGGACGTGCGACCAGATTCATAAAGGCAAACAGTGAACCGACCAGACCGGCATACACCATATCCAGCTTAAACACTTCGGCGAAAAACATCGGTAGCATAGACACCACCGCCAACTCAGAACCAAAGGTGGTGAAATAAAGAATATTGACTGCCGCGACCTGTTTAAATTGGTAACGCTGAATTTCCGGTACCGGCGTATGAAAGATCTCTTTATTAACTTTATAGACACAGAAACAGTCGTAAACCAGAATCGCCGCGAGAATTGCGTAAACGCCAGAGGCCATGGCGGCAGAAATCAGCGCAACACCGTGTGGTGACAATTTCCAGGTCACTAACACCAGCGCAATATACATAGGCAGTTTCATCAGCAGCAGGAAGAAAAAATCCCCTTTGCTGGTCACTTCCAAGCCACCCATTTTTTTAGATTTAAAATAGGTGGAACCTTTCGGCGAGTCTGTGACATTGGTATACCAGACAAAACTAAACGCCAAGCAGATCAAGCCAGAAAAACCAACGGCATAACGCCAGCCATCATCGCCACCAAAGAACAAGGCGATTGTTGGCAACAAAATAGCCGCCGCTGCCGAACCGAAATTCCCCCAGCCGCCATAGATCCCTTCCGCGATGCCCAGTTCATTGGCCGGAAACCATTCACTGACCATGCGAATGCCGATAACAAAGCCAGCACCAACAAAACCGAGCAGTAATCTGGCCATCGCCAGCTGCGCAAAATCGGTGGCAAACGCAAACCAGAAGCAGGGAATACTGCCTGCGAACAATAAAAAGCTGTAGGTCAGACGCGGGCCGAATTTATCGGTCAGCATACCGATAATGATACGGGCGGGAATGGTTAACGCCACGTTCAGGATCAGTAACGTTTTTACTTCCGCCATACTGATATTGAGGGATTTGGCAATCAAACCCAGCAACGGAGCATGGTTAAACCACACCACAAACGTAATAAAAAAGGCCATCCAACTCAGATGAAGAATCTTCATTTTGCCGGTAAATGACAGCATATTAAATTTATTATCTTGTTTCATAATGATTCCATCTTGTCTTGGAAACAAACACAAAGGCGCCCGCTCCACCACCGTTCCCAATCAAGTTAGGTCAGTGATGAAACGAGCGCCTTTGCTCTAAGTTGGTATGTTGAGGAATAACTATTCCTGGTTAGCTGAAGCTGTTTACGCTACGGCACTACTTTTTGTGGTTTTAGTCGTTTTCAAGCGGGTCACTTTGCTGTGTTTTTCATACAGGAAACTCAGCACCTGCTGACGTAAATGGTGATAATGCGGGTTATCAGCTAACTCAACCCGATCACGTGGACGCGGAAGATCGATATTCAGGATCTCACCTACGGTGGCCGATGGACCGTTGGTCATCATCACGATACGGTCGGAGAGCAACACAGCTTCATCCACGTCATGCGTGATCATGATGACGGTGTTGTTCAGTTCCGCCTGAATTTCCATCACCGAATCTTGCAGATGAGCGCGCGTCAGCGCATCCAATGCACCAAAGGGTTCATCCATCAGCAGCACTTTCGGTGACATCGATAACGCACGAGCGATCCCAACGCGTTGTTTCATACCGCCGGAGATCTCGTGCGGTTTCTTATCCAGCGCGTGATCCATCTGTACCAGTGACAGGTAATAACGCACCTTCTCTTCAATCTCTTTTTTACTGGCCTCTTTCATGACCTGACGCACAGCCAGTTCGACGTTCTGATAAACCGATAACCAAGGCAGCAATGCATGGTTTTGAAACACCACCGAACGTTCCGGGCCGGGGCCATCGACTTCACGACCATCCAGAATGATGCCGCCAGAAGTGGCTTCTGTCAGACCAGCGACCAGATTCAACACCGTACTCTTACCGCAACCGGAGTGGCCAATCAGGGAGATAAACTCACCTTTGGCGATCTTTAGATTTACATCAACCAGTGCTTCGAAAAAGCCTTTGTCGGTTTTGAAACGCATGCCCACGGCACTTAAATCGAGATAGGTTTTGCTCATTTTCAATATCCCTATTAATTAGCGCAGTTCACTGCGTTTGTCCCAAGAGAACCATTTCTGCAGTTGCAGCATGCTGCGATCCAGCATGAACCCGATGACACCGATGGTCACGACCGCCACCATGATGCGCGCCAGTGACTGTGAGCTGCCGTTCTGGAATTCATCCCACACGAACTTGCCTAAGCCTGGGTTTTGCGCCAGCATTTCTGCTGCAATCAGCACCATCCACGCTACACCCAGCGACAAACGCAAGCCGGTGAAAATCATCGGAATTGCTGACGGTAGTACAATTTTGCGCACATGCGTCAGCGGGTCGAGTTTCAATACCCGGCTGACGTTTTTTAAGTCAGGATCGATGTTCGCTACACCCACGGTAGTGTTCAGCAGTGTTGGCCACAGGCTGCACAGAGTTACGGTGAACGCGGAATTGATGAATGATTTGGCGACCAATGGGTTATCACTGGAATAGACCGCACTCACCACCATCGTCACCAGCGGTAACCAGGCCAGTGGCGAGATCGGTTTCAGGATCTGAATCACCGGGTTCAGCGCCTGATACATCCATTGATTCAGCCCAAGAATGATGCCCATCGGGATCGCAATCAGACTGGCAACCAGGAAACCGGTCGCCACGGTGATCAGGCTGGTGGTGATCTGATCAAAGAAGGTTGGGCGTCCGGTATACGGGCGCACCGTCACTTTGAACGCAGGATCGGCTTTTAACTTGTCAGCATTACGTTGCTCCTGACGTTGATAAAAGGCGGTTTTCTTTTGCTGTTCTGCTTCGTGTTCATCGACCAAGCCCATAAACTGCTGAGCGGTTGCCACGGGGCCCGGTAAAGAGCCCAGCGTGGTAGTAACCTGACTGGCGGCAATTTGCCAGAAGAACAGGAAGACAAGCAGACCCACGAATGGAAACGCCATATTTTGCCATTTGATATTCAGTAATGCTGACATGGTTAATTCTCCTTACTTCAGCCTTAACCCTAATTTCAACCAATACCCAAGGGTATAAAACTACAGCTTCTGATCGCCTTTTAGACCGATCGGGAATTGCTTCAAATAATCGTTAGGTTTGTGACCATCGTAGGAAATACCGTCGATGAACTTATTGTCAGGCGCTTTGTAGCCAGTCTCTTTGGCAAAATCAGGGAAGTCGCTCGCCTTCATTTTGCCTTCGGCAATCAACTCTTCTGCAGCCTGACGGTAAATTTTGGGCTGATACACTTTCTTCGCGATATCGGCGTACCAATTGTCTGATTTGGCTTCTGGCAACTGGCCCCAACGACGCATTTGTGTCAGATACCAAATCGCATCGGAGTAATATGGGTAGGTCGCGTTATGGCGGAAGAAAATATTGAAATCAGCCGCCGGACGCTTATCGCCTTTTTCGAATTCAAAGGTGCCAGTCATCGAGTTCGCGATCACTTTGGCATCCGCACCCACGTATTCAGGTTTGGCCAGCAGGCTAACCGCTTCCTGACGATTGCCGTTGTTGTTTTGATCCAACCAGTAGGCGGCACGGATCAACGCCTTCACTAAATGAATGTGAGTATTCGGGTATTTGTCCGCCCAGGCTTTTGAGACACCAAACACTTTCTCCGGGTTGTTGTGCCAAACATCATCATCGGTCACGACCGGAACACCGATACCTTTCGCTACCGCAGCCTGATTCCAAGGTTCACCTACGCAGTAACCTAAGATGGTGCCCGCTTCCAGCGTGGCTGGCATTTGTGGCGGTGGTGTCACGGATAACAGCACGTCAGCTTGTTGCTGACCGGTGTTGTCCCCTTTCAGTGGCGCATAAAAGCCAGGGTTCAGACCACCCGCCGCCAACCAATAACGCAATTCGTAGTTATGGGTAGAAACCGGGAACACCATGCCCATATTGAAGGCCTTACCCTGGTCTTTATAAGATTTAACGACCGGTTTCAGCGCATCAGCTTTGATTGGATGCACTGGTTTGCCATCCGCACCTTTTGGTACGTTAGCTTTCATTGCTTCCCAGATTTTATTGGAAACCGTGGTGGCATTACCGTTCAGATCCATGCTAAAAGCTGTCACGACATCCGCTTTGGTGCCGATACCCACGGTGGCACCCAGCGGTTGGCCGGCCAGCATGTGCGCACCATCTAATTCACCGGTGATCACACGATCGAGCAACACCTTCCAGTTGGCTTGCGCTTCCAGCGTGACATACAGCCCTTCATCTTCGAAATAACCTTTTTCATAGGCCACCGCCAGTGGTGCCATGTCGGTTAATTTGATGAAACCTAATTTCAGCTCTTCTTTCTCAGGGGCGCCAACTTGCGCCTGCACCGCAGTTGAAACTAATACCGCACTAACCATCAGAGCCACTGCATTGCGTTTTAATTTGATCATTCCATTGCTCCAAAAAAAACGCCTCACTGGTTAATTCCAGTGAGGCGCCATTGCCTGAGTTACCAAATTGTAGGAAGCCGTCGTTGGCTGATCCGTTTACAATTTTGATACATTCAGCTTTCGTGCCAACCTCAAACCCCACCAAAAGATGGCTTTTTTATGCATTTTTAGTCGATTTAATGGAATTTAATGATTCAGAACGGTGCAAACGCACCGGATCAGTCAACCAGCGTGGCGAGAATTCTGCGTGCCAGATCCGCCATAGACTGGCTGTTTTTCATTGCAGTGGAGCGCATCACTTTATAAGCGGTCTCTTCGTCTAACTTCTGCACTTTCATCAAACGAGCTTTAGCCTGTTGGATCAGCTTATTCTCTTCCAGCTGTTGGGTTAAATCATCAACAGCCAGTTGCTGCTTGCGCATTACCTCTTGCTGCATACGTGCTTGTTTCAACCAGCTTTCTACCGGTTCTTTCTCTTCCACCCGATGCGGCACCAGCGTGACACCTGACTCCAATAACACTTGTTGCTGGCTTTCAGGTAAATTTTCCATAAACACGACCGCTGGCAACCCTTGGCTTGCCAAGGCCGATGCCACTAAACGCCATTCTGCGGGTAAACGCCGGCAATCAATCATCACCCCATGAATACCACCCGGCGGGTGCATAGGGTCGATTTGCCGGACTAAATAAGGCTCATGACCATAACGACTTAATAACAAACCCAGGCGGTTGGCCTGGGCTATGTCGTCGCTATAAATCAGGATCTTCGAATAACTCATCCATGATTCCTAATAGAAGATCTAGGCGACCGATTGCAGTAAGGTTTCTGCCATATCACCTAACTCGGCGCGTAACTGAACCACCTCACCCATGATCATCAAAACTGGTGTGAACCCAGTTAAAGTATGAGCGGTTTGTTCAAGACACGCCAATGTCGTGACCTCAACCCGCTGCTGACGCGTTGTACCGGCCACCACCAAGGCAATTGGCAGATCAGCCGGTGCCCCCGCTTGCAACAGCCCGCGGCGCAATTCCGTTGCGCGCTCGAGCCCCATATAAAACACTAAAGTGCCACCGGCTTTGACTAAACCACTCCAGCCGTGGAATTCACTGCCATCTTGCACATGACCTGTCACCAGCGTCACCGAACGAGATAAACCCCGATGCGTTAGCGGAATACCCGTCGCCGCGGCACAACCAATAGCGGCGGTAATTCCCGGCACCACTTCAAACGGAACACCGTTCGCCACCAGCAAGAGTGCTTCTTCACCACCACGGCCAAACACATACGGATCGCCACCCTTGAGGCGAACAATTCGTTTGTAGTTTCCCGCCAGTGTCACCAGTAATTCTGAAATATCTTCCTGCTTAAGACTCGGTTGACCGCAGCGTTTACCGACATCGTAACGAGCTGCCGATGCAGGGATCAGTTGAAGAATCTCATCACTGACCAAGCGATCAAAAACCACCACATCGGCTTGCTGAATAGAACGCAGCGCTTTTACCGTCAACAGATCCGGGTCACCGGGGCCGGCCCCGACTAACGAAACAAATCCTTTCATTTTCTGGCCCTCATCTCTGGCGACTAAACTTCACTCACGCTGGTGTGTTTATGCAGCAATTTCTTCAATTCCACGACACAGGTGCCGCAATTCGTGCCACAACGCAGCAAACTTTGCAGGCCACTTAATTCGGAAATGCCCTGCTCGCCAATCGCGTCGACGATCTGTTTCTCACTGACACGGAAACAAGAGCAAATCATGCGGCTATCACCCGCCAGCGCCTGTTCCAACGTGGTGGAAAGCGCAGTGCTGTTCATCGGTAAACCCAGTAACCCAGCCAGCAGATCGATATTCACCTGTTGATGTGTAGTGCTCACCAGCAGCAAACCAATAATACGGCCTTGATTCAGTTTCACCGCCAGCCAGCCGCCTTCCAGCGGTAAGCGTAACCAGCGACCTTGTTGCGCCAACTGGAACCACACTTGCTCGGCAGTACGGTTTTCATCGGTCAGGCGGCGACATTCCCCCGCATCAAGCGGACGACGCGCCCACCAACTCACTTCTAATTCAGGTTCATGCTGACCGACCCAGAGGCCATGCCATTTCACATTAACCGCTTCCGCCATCACCTCGGTTTGCTTGAATTGTGGCTGACCAGAGACCGCATCGGTTACCGGCGCCACCAGACGATTAACACCCGAGCAGGATGAGAAATCATCTGACCAGTGCATCGGCATAAACGCTTCACCATCGCGCAGGCCATCATCACGCCCCAGCAAAGTCATCACTGAACCTTGCAGGGAATTAATGCGGATCAGTGCGCCTTCGGTAAAACCACTATTCAGAATGGTCTGATTGTTTACATACACTTTGGGCAGCGGTTCGGTTTCCATTAACCGCGGCAGATGACCGGTACGTGTCATGGTGTGCCATTGATCACGCAGACGACCGGTATTTAACAACCAGCTGCCTTCCTGACGCGGTTCTTTGCGTTTGAGCACTGGCTCTTGTGGAATCGCAGGTACCAGATTGGCGCGGCCATTGAAGGTCGAGAACACGCCATCGGTAAACAGACGGCTGCTTTCTACTTTCTTATCCGCCGGTAACGGCCATTGGCGCGGTGTGAATTGTTCATATTCGTCATCGCTCATCGTTGCCAACGCAGAGATATCGAACTGACGTGAGCTATTTTCAAAGCCAGTATTCTCAAAACCAGACAGCTCGGCATGTTCGCGGAAAATATCAGCAGTGTTGTCGTAATTGAATGCATCGGCAAAACCCAGACGTTTGCCTAATTGAGTTAATGCCCACCAATCTGGTTTTGCTTCGCCCGGCGCTTGTGTAAACGCGCGCTGACGTGTCATGCAGCGTTCAGAATTGGTGACTGTACCGGAACGCTCGCCCCAGCCTGCCGCGGGTAAAAGTAGATGTGCAAACTGCGCGGTATCGGTTTTTGGTGTCATTTCAGACACCACCAGAAATTCACACTTCGCCAGTGCTTCGCGCACCTGAACCGAATCAGGCAGCGACACCGCTGGGTTTGTCGCAATCACCCACAATGCGCGGATCTTGCCTTCACCCACGGCTTTAAACATATCCACGGCTTTTAAACCTGGTTTACGGGCAATGTTTGGCGCATTCCAGAAACGAGCAACACGATCGCAGTTTTCGTCACTGAAAGTCATGTGGGATGCTAACTGCGTTGCCAGCCCACCCACTTCACGGCCACCCATTGCATTCGGCTGTCCGGTCATCGAAAACGGTGAAGCACCCGGCTTACCGATACGTCCCGTCAACAGATGCGGGTTGATCAGGCTATTGCCTTTATCGGTGCCCTGATTAGATTGATTGATGCCCTGACAAAACAGCGTGACTGCTTTTTCATTTTCACCAAACCAGCGGTAGAAGGTCTGCAATTCGCTGATGGTTAATCCGCATTTTTCCGCGACCCGTGCCAGCTCATATTCCGGCGCCATTACCAGTGCATGCAGCTCACTAAAACCATTGACGTGATTTTCGATATAAGCGTTATCAACCAGATCGTGTTCCAGCAGATAACGACTTAACCCGTTAAATAACCAGACATCACTACCGGGCCGCACCGCTAAATGTAAATCCGCTTGCTCTGCGGTCATGGTTTTACGCGGATCAATCACCACCATCTTCATTTCCGGGCGGCGCGCACGCGCTTGCTGAATGCGGCGGAAGATCACCGGATGTGTCCACGCGGTATTTGCACCAGCAATGACCAGCAGATCAGCCAGTTCCAGATCGTCATAACAACCCGGCACCACGTCCTCACCAAAAGCACGGCTGTGCGCCATCACGGCGGAAGACATACAAAGACGGGAATTGGTATCAATATTTGCAGCCCCGATGAAACCTTTCATCAGTTTGTTAGCCACATAATAATCTTCGGTGAGCAGCTGACCGGACACATAAAACGCGACCGATTCCGGCCCGGTTTCCGCGATGATCTGACTAAAGCGGGTTGCCATTTCATCGAGTGCAGCATCCCAACCTACCTGTTGACCATGTAATCGCGGGTATAACAGACGATTAGGAAACGCCAGCGTTTCCAGCAAACTACCGCCTTTGACACACAACGCCCCGCTATTCGCCGGATGTTCTGTATCACCTGTTAATGTTTTGGCATCATCTACCGTGATCCCACAACCGACGCCACAATAAGTGCAACTGGTATGAACACGACTCATCCTTGCCTCTCAAAAATAAAAAAACGTCCGGCCCCTCAAGAGAGCGCGGACGTCGATGTCCCAAATCTAATTTAATATTTTTAATACAAGTTTCATGCCGTTTTAAACAACTTGATAACAAAGGCTTTTCTTGGGAATAGCCAGCCAAATGCACCATAATTGAACAATAATGGAAATAGAACGCCCTAATAGCGCACAATTTTGGATATAGCTGAACGGGGATATTGCGCAATACTTCAACTTAATCAGCAGCTAGAGGCGTCGACATGACCACGTTCGAATCACTACTCACTGATGTTCGTGCCTGCACACTTTGCGCAAGGCACTTACCGCTCGGCCCGCACCCGATTGTGCAATTACAGGCATCGGCAAAGATCTTAATTGCTGGACAGGCGCCGGGAAGAAAAGTGCATGAAACAGGCATTCCATTCAACGACGCCAGTGGTGATCGCTTGCGCAGCTGGCTGGGTATTTCACGTGAGGTGTTTTATGACGCGCAGCAGGTTGCCATTTTACCCATGGGGTTCTGTTTTCCCGGCACCGGAAAATCTGGCGATTTACCACCGAGACCGGAATGTGCACCAGCCTGGCGAGCACAGTTATTATCGCAACTGCACAATATCAAACTGACATTGGTCATCGGTCGTTACGCGCAAGCCTATCACCTGCCCAATGAAACCGGAACACTAACTGAAACCGTTCAGGCTTGGCCAAAATATTGGCCCAATGTGGTTCCTCTGCCGCATCCAAGCCCTCGTAACAATCTTTGGGTCAAACGTAACCCATGGTTTGAAAATGAACTGGTACCACAGCTTCAAAGCCGGGTAGCAGCAGTCCTTGGAGGCGACAATACACTTTAACTCCAGTGACGTTGGAATAGTCAGTCGTCCGCTGCTATCTTCAATAGAGGATCATCTGTTCAGGGAGGTTATTATGAACAGTCGAGAAAAAGTTCTCGAGTATCTGGCCACCGATTACCACGTTACGAGTGTTACCGCCGGCGAGGCTTTAACCAGAATAACGCCTGCTATGGCTTTGTTTTTGACTCAGGACGATAAGCATTTCTTTCAGCGTCATGGCGATGACCCTTGTCATGAAGTTGCCAAAGCGTGCAATGCCGGTCATGTATGGCACGGTGACGAGAGCATGAAATAGCCTTATCAGTCGGTGCGAGTTAATTTGCACAGGCAATGTGTACATATCTTCCAGCCGCTGGAGGAGCATCATCATGTCAGCAGAAATTACAGAAGCCAGACGTGTCGTCGAGTCTTTCGCCGAATGCTGGAACAACCACGATATCGACGCATTTGCGGAGTTGTTCTCAGAAGACGCCGAGTTCGTGAATGTTGTCGGCCTGTGGTGGAAAGGTCGGGCAGCGATCAAGGCTGCTCACGAATTTACACACCAAACCATCTTTAAAAACAGTCGGTTGACCATCGCTGAAGTATTCATTCGATTTCCTGCGCCACAAATCGCGATTACACGATGTAACTGGAAGCTCGAAGGGCCATGTAACGCCAGACGGATCACCACTGCCAGAGAGCAATGGCATCCTGCTGAATATATTGCACAGAGAAGCCGGCAGGTGGTTCATCATTGATTCGCAGAATACCGACATCATTGAAGGAGTCATGTCCAAACCGCAGTAGTAGTTATCGCTATGCAACAACATCATACAAAGACCATCAAAGGAGACTGTTCCTCCGCGTCAATTCTTTTTATAGTGTTCCTGAAATCAAACAGATAAAGAGGTTCAGGAATGAAAGTGCTCTTTGCTGCAGAAGAACATGCCTGGGGCGGTATTCTCAATAAATTCCGCCACGCGTTGCCTGATGTGGAGTTTGTAGCGGCGGGGGACTATGACACACAGTCGCTACAAGGATTTGATGTGCTCATCCCCACCATGACCAAGATCGATGCCCGTTTACTCGCTACCGCTGACCAGCTCAAACTGATCCAGCAAATTGGTGCCGGTCTGGAAGGTGTCGACCTTGAAGCCGCCAAGCACCATCACATTGCCGTTGCCAACGTACCCACCGATATCTCTGGAAATGCCGATTCAGTTGCTGAGCTAGGTATCTACATGATGCTAGCGCTGGCGCGTAATGCGCATGCCATTCCTCAACATTTCCGGCAACGTGAATCAGGCCGCCCCATGGGGTTAGGGCTGAAAGGAAAAACTGTCGGCTTGATTGGTCTGGGTGGCATCGGCAAAGCATTAGCCAAACGTCTGGCTGCATTTGATATGCGCCTGATCGGTATCAAGCAGCACATTGATCCCTCTTTTGCCAAAACCCATCATCTGGACTGGCTGGGCACGCTGAATGAACTGCCAATCTTGCTACAACAAGCGGATTTTGTCGTACTCAGCCTGCCTGATAGCCCGCAGACACACCATATTTTGAATCAGCAAACCTTCCGCCAGATGAAAGCCGGCAGTTATCTGATCAACCTCGGTCGTGGTGGTCTCATTGATAAAGATGCGCTCGAAACAGCCTTAAAAACCGGCCATCTGGCTGGTGCGGGTCTCGATGTATTCTGGCAGGAACCACCCGATCCGGCTGATCCAATATTCCAGCAAAATATCATTGCAACCCCGCACATTGGCGGCGTTACCGATATTTCCGTACAGGGGATTTTTGAGGCCGCTTGCGACAATATCCGCCGCTTACAAGCGGGTGAACAGATCCTTCATCGTCATGCCGGACATCTGTCAATGAGATGAAACAAGGGCCGCTGCACAGTGAAACCTGAATTTATTCATTGGCAGCGGCTTGTAACGGAAGATTATGAGACGGATTTTCCGATAACAGGATCAACATGCGTCATCACGTTTAATACCGGATAACTATCTAATACCGCTTTTCTTGCGGCAACCGCGATATCGTGGCCTTCTTTGACCGATAACGCGCCATCTATTTCCAGATGTACATCCACAACAATCAGATCACCCATCTTACGGTTTTCAAATCATGGATACCGGAAACTCCTGCCGCACTTAGCAATGTCTCTTTAATTTTTGCTTCTGTTTCAGCATCAGCAGCGCGATCCATCAGATCATGCAGGGAATCCCACATGAATGAATACCCCATTTTCGCAACCATTAAACCAACAATGAGCGCCGCTAATGGGTCAAACAAAGCGTACCCCATTAAGTTACCGACGATACCGATCGCCACCACCAGCGATGATGCGGCATCAGAACGGGCATGCCAGGCGTTAGCCACCAACATGCTGGATCTGACACGTTTGGCAACTGCCAGCATGTAACGGAACAACAGTTCTTTCAATACCAGTGCCGCTAATGCGACCCACAGTGCAATAATTTGAACCTGAGCAATCGTTTCCGGATGCTGGATTTTATGAATAGCCGACCAAAGCATACCCACACCAACCGCCAGCAATAATGCTCCCAACACCAATGATGCGGCATTTTCATAGCGATAATGACCGTATGGGTGATCCTCATCAGCTTCTTTTTTACTTTTATGGTTAGCCAGCAGCACAACGAAATCAGCGACCAAATCTGACAAAGAATGGATACCATCCGCAATCAGACCTTGCGAACCGGAGATAAAACCAACCAAAACCTGTCCCACAGTAGTATGCAATTAACAAATACACTAACCCAGGTACTTTTTTTCGCGGCCTTATAACGTTCAGACTGTTCGTTATCGTGTTCATCAAACAGGATTTCTTGTTCCATACTCGTGTTCCAATAGAAATTAACATCACTGATAACAGGCAGTTATTAACTTTAGGCAACATTCAACGGCATGGAGATAAAGCAGAGATCAGGTCACACCGTTAGCCAAAACCAGAGTGCACTGTATAACAAGGCAGGAAGGTTAAGACTCTGAATGATAATCCAGTTTTAGGACTGGGATTTCTGTCCAAAGTAATAACCAAATGCATTTAAGCGATGCTATTTTCTTAATTTCATGCTGCTTTGTAAACTACATTCATTTCGTCTGATAAAGTTACCGATAACATTCTAGTTTTATCACTCCATTTATCATCCCAAGAGGTGTTTATGAAACCAAACATCGTGCTTTACCGCAAAATTCCTGATGACCTCTTCGCCCGATTGCAGGAACAGTGTCAGGTTACTTTTTTTGATGGTATCAATGCAGATAACCGTGCTGCTTTTATCGAAGCGTTAGCTGAGGCAGAAGGTGTTATCGGCACTGGTGTAAAATTCACTGATGAATTAATGGCTGCCGCAGCAAAACTCAAAGCTGCATCCACCATTACCGTTGGCTATGACGATTTTGACGTAGCGAAATTATCAGAACGCGGTGTTGCGCTGATGCATACACCTGGCGTGCTGACCGAAACTACCGCTGACACTATTTTCACCTTGGTATTATGCGCCGCGCGCCGTATCACCGAGCTGGTGGAGAAAGTGAAAAACGGAGAATGGCAAAGCAGCATCGGGCCTGATTGGTATGGCTCAAATGTGCACGGTAAAACCATCGGCATTCTGGGCATGGGCCGCATTGGTTATGCCGTGGCTAAACGGGCACACTGTGGTTTTGATATGAACGTTATTTACTATAATCGTTCCGCCAAACCGGAAGCCGAACAACAATTAAACGCCCGTCGTTGCTCACTCGATGAAGTGTTAAAGGAAGCCGATTTTGTCTGCAACGTCTTACCACTCACGCCGGAAACCCATCACATCATTAATCGTGATTCGCTGGCAAAAATGAAGTCTTCTGCATTTTTCATTAATGGTGGCCGTGGCGCTTCCGTTGATGAGGCTGCGTTAGTTGCAGCCTTAAAATCAGGAGTCATTAAAGGTGCTGGCTTAGATGTGTTTGAAAAAGAACCGTTGCCCGTGAATTCGGAATTACTGACATTACCTAATGTGGTCGCCCTGCCTCACATCGGCTCTGCTACGCATGAAACTCGCTATGAAATGTCGAAATTGGCGGTAGAGAATCTGCTGGCGGCTTTAAATGGTGATCTCTCAAAAAATTGCGTTAACCCTTCAGTTATTCAGTAAATTTATTCTCAATAAGCGCCCATGTGCCATGATTAAGGAGGATACTAATCTGGCGTACATTACACATGGAGCGCATGATGACTGATCCCGCATTCTCTTCTTCTCAGGTCCACGCCCATACCGCAGACCAGATTTTAAAAGCGGTTAACTCTCAGGCTGATGGTCTTAGCAGTGAACAAGCTCAGCAACGGCAACAACAATTCGGTGCCAACCGCCTCACCCCACCCGCCGGTGAAAGCAGTTGGCTAAAGTTTTTCCGCCAATTTAATAATGTATTGATTTATGTATTAATTGTAGCCGCCATCATGAGTTGGTTACTTGGCCGCTGGACGGATGGCGCTGTCATTTTTGCCGTCGTACTCATCAATGGCATCTTCGGATTTATTCAGGAAGGTAAAGCCGAGCAGGCATTAGCGTCGATTCGCAGTATGCTGCGCGTGCATACCCATGTGTTACGCGATGGCGTGCGGCAGCGGGTCGACTCTGAAGTATTAGTTCCTGGCGATATTGTATTGCTGGAATCAGGTGATCGCGTTCCTGCAGACTTGCGATTAATTGAAGGTATTAATTTAGCAGTTCAGGAAAGTGCACTCACAGGTGAATCATTCAGTGTGCAAAAACAAGTTGATCCGGTGGCAATAGAAACACCGTTGGCGGAACGTTTATGTATGCTTTATGCCGGCACTTTGGTCACGCAAGGCCGCGCGCGTGGTGTCATTATTGCCATTGGTGATAATACCGAGATCGGTAAAATCGGCGATATGTTGCGCTCCGTCGAGCCGCTGACTACACCATTGATGAAGCAACTTGGTGAATTAGGGCACGTTCTGACTAAAGCTATTTTAGCGCTTTCGGCAATCACTTTTGCCTTCGGCTGGTTCTTTCGTCACTATCCGATTGATGAACTTTTTATGGCGGTCGTCGGGCTGGCAGTTGCCGCAATTCCAGAAGGTTTGCCTGCCGTTATTACCATTACCTTGGCCATTGGCGTGCAACGAATGGCCAGCCATAAAGCCATTATTCGCCGTTTACCTGCGGTGGAAACATTGGGTTCAGTTTCGGTGATCTGTACCGATAAAACCGGCACCCTAACCCGTAACGAAATGAGCGCACAATCGGTTCAACTCAGCAATGGCGAATTAGAGATCGGTGGGGTCGGTTATCATCCTCAAGGTGAAATTACTGCGGAACAGCAGCCACTTAATTCAGCACAAAAAGTGACATTGCAACGACTGGCTACGGCAGCGATCCTCTGCAACGATGCGCGTTTTGATCAAAACACCACCCCATGGCAATTGCATGGTGATCCGACCGAAGGCGCTTTGCTTATTCTGGCGGCAAAAGCAGGCTTAGACCCAGCCGCAGTTCAACAAGCGACTTCTCGATTGGCGGAAATACCGTTTGAATCGAGCCATGGTTATATGGCAACGCTGCATAATGCGCCCGAAGACTCAGAAACCCCATTTCAGTTATTACTGAAAGGTGCACCAGAGCGCGTACTCTCTTTTTGCTCTCACATCTGGACACCCGCCGGCCCATTGCCTTTGCATACTGATGAATGGCAAGTAGCCATCGATAGCTTCGCTTCACGAGGGCAACGGGTGTTGGCACTGGCAGAAGCCGACAGCGATACTAATTTGCTGCCATTACCAGGAAATGAAGTATCGAGCCCCGATCTTTCCAGTTATCCATTCAAGTTATTAGGTTTGGTCGGCATCATGGACCCTCCCCGTGAAGAGGCAAGACAAGCCATTGCGCAATGCCAGCAAGCTGGGATCCACGTCATTATGGTGACCGGTGATCATGCCAGTACGGCTGCCGCAATCGGTGCTCAGTTAGGCTTAGGTGCGCCATTACAAATTCTAACTGGTACGGAATTGGAGCAATTACCTGAGCTTGAATTACAAACCAGAGCAGCAAAAATCGATATCGTCGCTCGCGCCACGCCTGCCCATAAATTACGTCTTGTGGCTGCTTTACAAGCAGGAAAACAAGTTGTCGCCATGACGGGTGACGGCGTAAATGATGCACCAGCATTGAAACGAGCCGATATTGGCGTTGCAATGGGCATGAAAGGTACCGAGGCCGCCAAAGAAGCAGCAGGCATGGTGCTGGCGGATGATAACTTTGCTACGTTGCGCACCGCCGTGCTGGAAGGGCGTACCGTTTACGATAACCTGCGTAAAGCCTTGGTTTTCCTCTTGCCAACCAATGGCGGGCAAGCACTGGTCATGGTGGCCGCCATTTTATTGGGGATAACCCTGCCAATCACGCCGGTGCAAATTTTGTGGATCAACATGGTCAGCGCCATTACCCTTTCTTTGCCGTTGGTGTTTGATAAAGCCGCGGCAAATCTGATGCAACGCGCCCCCCGACAAAATGATGAAGCCTTACTCAGCAATATCTTATTATTCCGTATCGCCTTTGTGTCTGTCTTACTGATGGGGTTAACGCTGATACTTTATAACTGGAGTACCCTGCATCAGGCTGATTTGTCCCGCGCCAGAACCGTCGCCATCAACAGTTTAGTCGGTGCCGAAATGGTGTATTTGATCAGCTGCCGCTCATTACTTAATTCAACGCTGTCTCTAACAAGTTGGCTGGATAATGGTTACGCACTGCTGGCCATATTTTTGCTGTCACTCATGCAGCTGGCCCTCACCTATTTCCCGTTTATGCACACATTATTTGGCACGGCAGCCCTCGATCTCCATGACTGGTTAATCATTGTGGCTAGTTGTTTACTACTTTACCTGTTGATGGAAGCAGAAAAACAACTCACGCCTCGTTTACTGTTCAGGAATGAAAAATAATGAAATTAGAGATGAAATACCTTTCATTACGGAAAATTCCAACCGCGATTTGGGTCTTGGGTTTTGTCAGTATGCTGATGGATGTATCGTCGGAACTGATCCACAGTTTATTGCCCTTGTTTATGGTAACGACATTAGGTGCCAGCACCCTGATGGTGGGTCTTATTGAAGGATTAGCCGAAGCCACTGCACTGATCGTTAAAGTATTCTCTGGGGTTATTAGTGATTATTTTGGCAAACGCAAATGGCTGGCTGTGACTGGTTATGCGCTGGGCGCATTCACAAAACCGGTCTTTGCGCTCTCTGGTAGTATCGGCTGGGTGCTTACCGCCCGTTTGACGGATCGCGTGGGAAAAGGCATTCGTGGTGCACCGCGCGACGCACTGGTCGCGGATATAATACCACCAGAGCTACGGGGTGCCGCCTTTGGTTTGCGCCAATCGCTGGATACGGTCGGCGCCTTTGTCGGACCATTATTGGCCGTCGGGTTAATGCTATTGTGGGCCAATGACTTTCGGGCGGTGTTCTGGGTAGCCGTGATCCCAGGGTTTCTGGCTGTATTGTTACTGATTTTCGGTATCTCTGAACCGGAGTCACATGCCACAGCACAACGGACAAACCCGCTGGTCATGGCTAATCTGCAACGACTGGATAGCCGTTATTGGTGGATAGTGGGTATTGGCAGTATTTTTACCCTCGCCCGATTCAGTGAAGCATTTTTAGTATTACGCGCGCAAGATAGTGGCGTTCCGATTGCTTACATCCCCTTGGTCATGGTGCTGATGAATATCGTTTATGCCCTCTCCGCTTATCCGTTTGGTCATCTGTCCGACCATGTCAGCCGGTATAAATTACTGGGTTATGGTTTGGTGATGTTACTCGCGGCAGATCTGGCATTAGCGGTAGATGGGCACTGGAGCATCTTATTACTCGGTATTGTGCTCTGGGGTCTGCATATGGGGTTAACTCAGGGCATTTTGGCGGCGCTGGTGGCCGATACCGCACCCGCCGATCTGCGTGGCACGGCATTTGGCTTTTTTAACCTAGCCAGTGGAGTCGCCTTATTAATTGCTAGTGTCGTCGCCGGTTGGTTATGGGACAGCTTCGGCGCCTCAACCACATTTTTGGCTGGCGCCGGATTTTGTGGAATGACATTATTGCTGGTGACGTTGAATAGCCGATTAAGCCAGCGCTGAAATTATTTTATTAATTGAGATATAAAGGGCATGTTCCGGTATTTATCATTCCAGGGTAATCCGTAACCTACCAGTAAATCATCGTTTTCCATTTCGTAAGCAAAATGCTGATCTATTGGAATATTTACCCGACCCGGTTTAACAAACAGCGTCGCAACCGAAATAGATTTTGCAGTGTAATTTTGTGCTAAAAATTCAACGATCCGTTTCATGGTGCCGCCCGATTCGATTGCATCATCAACCAAAACCACATGTCGGTCAGTTATGTTGATATTTTGATGATAGACAATGGCTGAGGCATTATTTCTCTCTCCCGGTGTATGCGGGCAAGAAATGTAATCCATGGAGACATCGAAGTTTAACTGTCTGACCAAATCAGCAGTAAACAAAATACCACCCGGTACAACCGTAATAAAAACAACATCGTCATGACCAAATTTTTTGTTGAGTTGTTCGGCAACCTGACTTACACCGACTTTAATTTGATCTGCATTGAAAACTACTTCACCGATATGTTGGTTCATCATGTTGCTCTCTGTGAATGAGTTATCGGCATATTAAACACGAAATCAGCCAAAGCGGATGTCAGAAATTAATTTATCCATGCTCTCTCACAGATAAGCTTCATTTACGGGCTCATTTGTTACGGGTAACCCACCTAAAGACCTATTTTTTCCATGGAATAGTGACCCGCCTCATATTTTTAAAACCCTGAAATGGATCTTTTGATGGGACCGGTCCCATAATCATCTCATCGAACAGAATATCGTCGTCAAATATCTTTCACTGGTATCCAAAGCCTAAAGAAATTTATCGTACGCGACTGATTAATAAGGATTTATATGAGTAATGAAATTGTCATCGTCACTTCAGCCTATGGGGCTGATACCGTTAGAACGCTTGGCGGACAAGCAGCGCTGCTGCCGATGATTAAAGCCAGCGGTGCTGACGGCGTTGAGATCCGCCATGAATTGCTAACGTCAACCGACCAATTGGATGAGCTGGCTTCACAGATTAGTGCCCATGGCCTGTTTGCCGTTTATTCCGTGCCGGAATCACTGCTGACAGACGATGGTCAGCCAGAGCTGGAACGACTGGCACTGCATCTGAAAAATGCGGCACGACTGAAAGCCCGCACGCTGAAATTGCCGCTGGGCGCAATGACCAACGCTACCGATTTATCCGGCATTACCGCGCTGATCAAATCACAGCCGGTTAAGCTGCTGATTGAAAACGATCAAACCCAAGAAGGCGGTCGTATCAGCCCATTGATCACCTTCTTCGGTATGGTGGTTTCGCAGAAATTACCGGTTGCCATGACCTTTGACATGGCGAACTGGAACTGGCTGGGCGAAGACGCGTTTGTCGCCGCCAGAGCGCTGGCCGCCCAGGTTGCTTATGTGCATGTCAAAGCCAGCCATACCGACCAGGGCAAAGTAAAAGCTGTCGCGCTGGATAACAGCGATGGCAGTTGGAAAGATCTGCTGGCAATGCTGCCGACCAATGTGCCTCGCGGTATCGAATTCCCGCTGGACGGCGCCGATCTGACTGAAGTAACCCGTTATTACGTGGCTAAATTGAAAGAGGTGTAATGATAAATGACAACACAAGCTCACACTAAATCTGCCGAACTCGATGTCGTCACCTTCGGTGAAGCCATGATGATGTTTGTCGCCACACAAACCGGTGATTTACATCGCGTGGAACAATTTGTGCGTCGTGCCGCTGGTGCAGAATTAAACGTTGCCATTGGTCTGGCGCGTCTTGAACTGAAATGTGGCTGGATCAGCCGCTTGGGTCATGACTCGTTTGGCCGATTCATTCAGGACACATTGGACAAAGAACATGTCGATCGCCGGGCGGTCACCATCGATAACGCCTACCCGACCGGCTTTCAGCTTAAATCTAAAGCCGAAAATGGGACCGATCCCATTGTGGAGTATTTCCGAAAAGGATCGGCAGCCAGCCACCTGTCGCTGGCTGATTTTAACGAAGCGTATTTTGGCAGTGCCCGTCACCTGCATTTAAGCGGTGTGGCAGCAGCATTGTCACCGACGTCATACGAGTTATCTGCTTATGCCGCACAGTGGATGCGCGCGCATGGCAAAACCGTTTCGTTTGATCCGAACCTGCGCCCGGTGTTGTGGCGTTCCGAAAAAGAGATGGTGACACAGCTGAACAAACTGGCTTTTGCCGCCGACTGGGTGCTGCCGGGTATGAAAGAAGGCCGCATTCTGACCGGCTTTACGACACCGGAAGCCGTTGCTGATTTCTATCTCGATGGTGGTGTGAAAACAGTCGTCATTAAAACCGGTGAAGAAGGTGCTTATTACAAAACAGCAGCGGGTGAAAAAGGGATCGTCCCTGCTGTGTTCGTGAAAAACGTCGTGGATACCGTAGGTGCTGGTGATGGTTTCGCCGTTGGCGTTATCAGCGCATTACTGGAAGGAAAAACAATAAAAAATACTGTCGCTCGCGGTAACTTTATCGGTGCCCGGGCAATTCAGGTAATTGGTGATAGTGAAGGTCTTCCAACAAGAAAAGCTCTGATTGCAGAGATGACGATGACTGAAGAAACCGACATGGTTTCTGCATAACAATTTAAAGAGGAACCAGTATGAATACTAAGCTCCCTGCCCCATCCAGATGGTGGCACATCATGCCGATTGTGTTTATTACCTACAGTCTGGCTTATCTCGACCGGGCCAATTACAGCTTTGCCGCAGCAGCCGGTATCAACCAGGATTTGGGCATCACCAAAGGGATGTCATCCCTGCTCGGTTCACTGTTTTTCCTGGGGTATTTTTTCTTCCAAATCCCCGGCGCGATTTATGCTGAAAAACGCAGCGTGCGGAAGCTGATTTTCCTGTGCGTATTGTTATGGGGCGCTTGTGCTGCCTTAACTGGGTTGATCAGTAATATTCCGACGCTGATCATCATCCGCTTTACGCTCGGCGTAGTGGAAGCGGCGGTCATGCCAGCGATGCTGATTTATATCAGTAACTGGTTTACTAAATCTGAACGCTCACGCGCCAATACCTTCCTGATCCTGGGCAACCCGGTCACAGTGCTGTGGATGTCAGTACTTTCCGGTTATCTGATCCAGGCGTTGGGCTGGCGTGAAATGTTCATTCTGGAAGGTTTACCTGCCGTGCTGTGGGCTTTCTACTGGTGGAAAACTGCGCGTGACAAACCGCAACAAGTTAGCTGGCTGACGCAGCAGGAAAAAGATGACCTGAGCGAAATAATGGCTGACGAACAGAAGAACATCAAACCCGTTCGTAACTATGCGGAAGCGTTTAAATCCAAGAATGTGATCCTGCTGTGTGCTCAATATTTCTGCTGGAGTATTGGTGTGTATGGTTTCGTGCTCTGGTTGCCATCCATTATTCGCGGCGCCTCTAATATGGGCATGGTCCAAACCGGCTGGTTGTCTTCCGTTCCTTATCTGGCCGCTACCATTGCGATGATCACTGTGTCTTGGCTGTCTGACCGCATGCAAAACCGCAAACTGTTTGTGTGGCCAATGCTACTGATCGGTGCGATCTGCTTCCTCGGTTCCTTCTTATTGGGTACTGATAACTTCTGGTTGTCATACACGCTGCTGGTGATTGCCGGTGCCTCAATGTATGCCCCGTATGGCCCGTTTTTCGCCATCATCCCAGAAATGCTGCCGAAAAACGTCGCTGGCGGCGCGATGGCGCTGATCAACAGCATGGGTGCATTAGGTTCCTTCATCGGTTCATGGGTGGTGGGTTATCTGAATGGTGCAACAGGCAGCCCAGGTGCGTCTTACATCTTCATGGGCAGTGCGCTGTTTGTGTCTGTCATCCTGACGCTGATCGTAAAACCCAACGCTGATGAGCAATCAGCCCACTCATTACCCCAAGCGGCTTAAGAGGGAATTAGCATGAAACCGAATGTTGTACTGTACAAAAAAATCCCTGCTGACCAGCTGGAACGTCTGCAAAGCCACTTCAACGTGGCTTTCTTTGAGGGCATTACCGACGCCAATCGCGCTGATTTTATTGGCGCACTCAGTAAAGCAGAAGGACTGATTGGGGCAAGTTGCCCCATCACGGCCGACTATCTGAATGCAGCCCCGGCTCTGCGTGCTATTTCCACCATCTCTGTCGGTGTTGACCAGTTTAATGTGCCTGATTTAACGGAACGGAAAATCAACCTGATGCATACCCCAAGTGTACTGACTGAAACCACCGCCGATACCATTTTCACGCTGGTGTTAAACAGCGCCCGCCGGGTGATTGAAATGGCGGAAATGGTGAAAGAAGGCCGCTGGACCCGCAGTATTGGCGTCGATTGTTATGGCACCGATGTAAACGGTAAAACGATCGGCATTCTTGGTATGGGGCGTATTGGTTATGCCGTTGCTAAACGTGCTTACGCCGGTTTCGGCATGTCGGTGCTGTATTACAACGATGTAGCAAACCCGATGGCTGAACAGGATTTCAAAGCCCGCCGCAGCGAGTTAGATGACCTGCTGGCGCAATCCGATTTTGTCTGCGTGGTGCTGCCGCTGTTGCCGGAAACTGAAAAATTCATCGGCAAAGCACAGCTGCAGAAAATGAAACCAAGCGCCTTTTTGATCAATGGTTCGCGCGGCAAAATTGTTGATGAAGCCGCCTTGATTGAAGCCTTGCAACAAGGCGTGATCCGCGGTGTGGGGCTGGACGTGTTTGAGAAAGAACCGCTGCCAGCCGATTCGCCTCTGTTGTCATTACCAAATGTCGTCGCCCTGCCCCATATCGGCTCCGCAACGCATGAAACCCGCTATGCGATGGTGCGTTGTGCCGTCGATAACCTGATTGCCGCACTCAACAATGACGTTTTGGTCAACTGCGTTAATCCGGCCGCCCGAGCCCGTTGATTGTCTAAAAGGAACTGAAGTATGCATCCTGTAATCCGGCAAGTAACCGAACGCATTCGTCATCGCAGCGAACAAAGTCGTCAGCAATATATCGGGCTGATGCAGCAACAAGCTGCACAAGGCAGACCGCGGACACAACTGGCCTGCGGCAATCTGGCACACGTGGTTGCCGCCTGCCCGCAGGCACAGAAGTCTAGATTGATGGATATGACGCGTTGTAACGTCGGGATCATCACAGCGTATAACGACATGCTGAGTGCCCACCAGCCCTATGCCGACTATCCGGCACAAATCAAAGCGGTGGTTAGCACGCTGGGCCATTCGGCGCAAGTGGCTGGCGGTGTACCGGCCATGTGTGATGGCGTCACGCAAGGTCAGGCTGGCATGGATCTGTCGCTGTTTTCCCGCGATGTCATTGCACAAGCCACCGCCGTGTCACTGAGTCACAACGCCTTTGACGCCACTTTACTGCTGGGGATCTGCGATAAGATCGCTCCCGGCCAACTGATGGGAGCGCTGGCCTTTGGGCATCTGCCAACGGCATTTATACCCGCAGGGCCAATGAGCACAGGCATTAGTAATGATGAGAAAGTGCAGGTCCGACAACAATATGCGGCCGGAAAACTGGGACGCGATGCCTTGCAGGCGATGGAAAATCAGGCTTACCACAGCCATGGCACCTGCACTTTTTACGGTACGGCCAATACCAATCAGCTGGTATTTGAAGCGATGGGCCTGATGTTACCGGGCTCCGCTTTTGTTCATCCGGATGATCCACTGCGGCTGGCGCTGACGGAAAAAGCCTCCGCGCTAATTACCTCACAAGTGGCAGGCAGCTCGCAATATCGTCCACTTTGGCAAATTGTTGACGAACGTTCACTGGTGAACGGCTTGGTCGCACTGTTGTCTTCCGGCGGCAGCACCAATCACACCCTGCATATGGTAGCGGTAGCCCGTGCTGCGGGTTTACTGCTGACATGGGATGACTTCAGTGATCTTTCCGACGTTGTACCGCTATTGGCCCGGGTCTACCCGAATGGTCCGGCAGATATTAACGCCTTCCATCAGGCTGGCGGTGTACCGTTATTACTGAAACAACTCGCGGAACGCGGGTTGCTGAACACAGATACACAAACATTCAGCGGCGATTTCAGCGCCCATTTCCACCAGCCCTTTTTAGATAATGGCAAGCTTTATTGGCAGGAGGTGGCCGAGTCAAAACAGCCCGATGTGATTGCAGCAAAAGATCAGCTGTTCAATGTTTCCGGCGGTTTAAAACTGCTATCCGGCAATCTCGGGCGCGCGGTGATTAAAGTCAGTGCCGTCTCACCCGAACACCAGATCGTGGAAGCAGACGCCCTGATTTTTGATTCACAACACGACGTTGAAACTGCTTATAAAGCCGGTCAATTAAATCACGACGCCATCGTTGTTGTGCGCTTTAGTGGCCCGGCCGCGAATGGCATGCCGGAGCTGCACAAGTTAATGCCAATCCTCGGTAATGTGCAGAAAGCCGGTTATAAAGTTGCACTGGTCACTGATGGGCGTTTATCTGGCGCTTCCGGGAAAATTCCTGCCGCCATTCATGTCACCCCGGAAGCAGCTAAAGGTGGTCCGCTGGCGCATTTGAAAACCGGTGATCGCATTTTGCTGGATGCCACCGAAGGCAAGCTGGCAGTGCTAACCGATATCAGCCAGCGAGCCACCGCAAAACCCGATTTGCATAACCAACACCGTGGCATGGGACGCGAATATTTCTCACTATTCCGCCAAAACGTTTCCAGTGCCGAACAAGGTGCTTGCGTGTTGTTTGCTGACTCGACTGATTAATTGCAAGGAAAAA
Organism: uncultured Tolumonas sp.; assembly: GCF_963676665.1. Taxonomy (NCBI): domain Bacteria; kingdom Pseudomonadati; phylum Pseudomonadota; class Gammaproteobacteria; order Aeromonadales; family Aeromonadaceae; genus Tolumonas; species uncultured Tolumonas sp. Next base: position 122,928 of record NZ_OY781368.1, on the reverse strand, counting down.
AGATGAATTGGAATTTATCTCCGGCCGCGATTTTCGCCGCCTCTCCGCTGGTTCCGGTTATGGTGATCGATGATCTGAATCAAGCGGTGCCGATGACTCAAGCACTGGCTGCGGGTGGCATCACCGTATATGAAGTGACACTGCGCACCCCTGCTGCGTTGCAAGCCATCAAAGCGATCCGGGAAGCGTTGCCGGATGCGCTAGTCGGTGCCGGCACCGTGCTGAATCCACAACAGTATGATGCCGCCGTTGAAGCCAGTGCGCAGTTTGTGATCTCTCCCGGCTGTACCACTGAATTACTGCAACATGCCCGTAAGCATGCAGTACCGCTAATTCCGGGTGTCGCCACGCCGAGTGAAATTATGGCTGCATACAGTCTGGGTTATGATCATCTGAAGTTTTTCCCGGCAGAAGCCAACGGCGGAGCACCGGCGTTAAAGGCGATTTCAGCACCCTTGCCACAAATTCGGTTTTGCCCGACTGGCGGCATCAGCCCGAAAAACGTGCATGACTATCTGGCACTTTCTTGCGTGGGAACCGTGGGCGGATCGTGGATGTTACCAGCCGATGCGCTGAAACAAGGTGACTGGCAACGTGTAACGCAATTATCCACAGACGCGGTTGAGTTGGTTAAATCGCTACGCCGTTAGTCATTTCGGTGATCCGAACCGTAGGAGATGAATAACGTTTCATACTGGAATGGCAGAAGTAGCTACCCCAACAACCGACCAAGCAAAGCGGTAGCATTTTCAACTCTGCTATTCCACGGTAAGGCATAATTAATTCGAATATGGTGGGTATATTGCTTCTGGCTGGAAAACAGAATGCCCGGTGCAATCGCCACTTTTTCAGCTAGAAATTTCTGATATAACGCAAAGCTGTCGACCTCTTGGGCAAATTCCAGCCAGAGAAAATACCCACCTTCTGGCTGTGTGACTTTCACATTATCAGGTAAATAATATTGAATCGCTTGCAGCATCTGGTGCTGGCGTTGCTCTAAGGTTCGTCTTAATCGCCGCAGATGAGCATCAAACCCACCAGAGCGTAGATATTCATTTAAAGCCAGTTGGGTTGGGATCGACGCCGATAACGTTGACATCAGTTGTAGACGCTGAATTTTTTCAGCATGTGCCCCTGCTGCCACCCAACCAACGCGAAAACCTGGTGACAGGCATTTAGAAAAGGAAGAACAATGTAAAACTGTGCTTTGAGTATCGTAGGCTTTTGCCGGTAATGGTTGTTTACTCCCAAAATACAGTTCGCCATAAACATCATCTTCAATCAACGGCACATGATAGAGCGACAACATACTCACCAAATCACGCTTATCTTCCTGCGACATACAAAACCCCAGCGGGTTTTGAAACGAGGTCATGAACCAGCAAGCTTTGATTGGCAATTGCTGTAATGATTGAGCCAACACATTGAGATCAACGCCAGTACGTGGATGTGTCGGGATCTCAACCGCTTTTAACTTTAAACGCTCGATAGCCTGCAGGGCGCCATAAAATGTCGGAGACTCAATAGCCACTAAATCACCAGGTTGCGTCACCGCCTGCAAACTTAAGTTTAAAGATTCCATGCCACCCGATGTGATAACAATTTCATTGGGGTTAATTTGAATTCCTTTTTGTGCGTAACGCTGTGCAATGATCTGCCGTAGAGGTTCATTACCCGGTGGCAGGTTAGATACCGCGCTAAACGGTGACATTTTTCGGCTGCTACTGGCCAGCGAACGGGTTAACGCCTTCAAAGGAAACAGTTGCGGATCAGGAAATGCGGAGCCCAGTTGTACCAACGAATTGTCTTTGGTGTTCTGTAATACATCGAAAAGAATATCATTGATATCCACCTGCGTGGATTGCAGTTTTACCGGCTGACGAGAGGGTTCTGGCAAATTCAGCGTCTGATGCGAAACAAAATAGCCGGATTTTGGCCGTGCGTAGATCCAGCCCTGACTTTCCAGCAACTGATAGGCTTGTAATACCGTCATGGGGCTTAACTCTGCCGTTTTACAACACTGCCTAATCGAAGGAATTCGTTCGCCGGGTCGCCAAATCTTATTCAGAATTTGTGCTTTTATCTGTTCTGCCAGTAATTCATAACGCCCCATAAACCACCATCTGTTATAGCTATTTATCTCATAATCTGTATCTGTAACAGTAGTAGCATAGCATGCTCAAATTACATCCTCAGTATGGATCGCACTTTTTCCGCGCTCTGTTTCTTTCTGAAGGATGTGACATGTTCTTACCTGATGATGTTGTCAGCCTTTCGCGCCTGCAATTTGGCGCAACGGCGATGTTCCACTTTATTTTTGTCCCCCTGACCTTGGGGCTTTCGTGGCTACTGGTGATCATGGAAGCGGCTTATGTCATGACCCGTAACGTCATTTACCGGGATATGACCAAGTTTTGGGGAAAACTGTTCGGCATTAACTTTGTTATGGGCGTCACCACGGGTATCACACTGGAATTTCAGTTCGGTACAAACTGGGCCTATTACTCGCATTATGTCGGCGATATTTTTGGCACCCCGCTGGCCGTCGAAGGGTTGATGGCATTCTTTCTCGAATCCACCCTCGTGGGTTTGTTCTTTTTTGGCTGGGATCGTCTTTCCCCGCGCAAGCATTTGATGGTCACCGCCTTAGTGGCACTTGGTTCCAACTTATCCGCCTTGTGGATCTTGGTCGCTAACGGTTGGATGCAACACCCGGTCGGTGCTGAGTTCAATATGGTGACCTCGCGTATGGAGCTCACCGACATTGCAGCGGTGATTTTCAACCCCATGGCGCAGGTGAAATTCATTCACACCGTGACCGCCGGATATGTCGCCGCATCGATGTTCGTACTGGGTGTCTCTTCGTGGTATCTGCTCAAACAGCGCGATATTGAATTTGCCAAACGCTCATTTGCAGCGGGTGCGGGTTTTGGCTGTGCAGCGGTGTTTTTTCTGGTGATCCTCGGTGATGAATCGGGTGTTGAAGTGGGTAAAACTCAGCCTGCCAAACTGGCAGCGATGGAGGCCGAATGGCATACCGAAGAGGCCCCCGCGGCTTTCACGCTGTTTGGCTTTCCCGATCAAGAAGCTGAAACCACCCATTTTGCGATCAAAATCCCTTATGCCATGGGCGTTATCGCCACTCGTTCTCTTAATACCCCTGTGAAAGGGTTGATTGAGCTGAAAGCGGAAAATGAAACGCGTATTCGGTATGGCATGGTGGCTTATGACGCCTTGCAGCGCTTACGCGCAGGCGATCAATCGGCGGATGCGACCTTTCAGGCACACAAAAGTGACTTAGGTTACGGATTACTGCTGAAAGCCTACACCGCCAAGGTCACTGATGCGACCGAGGCACAGATCAAGCAAGCCGCGAAAGACACCATTCCACAAGTAGCACCTATGTTTTTTGCATTTCGTCTGATGGTGGGGGCTGGTGTGGCGATGACTGCCTTGTTCGGTCTCGCATTGTGGTCATTACTGCGCAATCAATTATTGCAACGCAGATGGCTGTTACGCGCACTGTTGTACGCCATTCCTCTACCTTGGGTGGCGATTGAAGCAGGCTGGTTTGTCGCGGAATTTGGCCGCCAACCGTGGACCATCACGCACGTGTTACCGACCGCAGCCTCTGTTTCCAACCTCACTGTGGGTCAGCTGACCTTCAGTCTTGTCTCGATTTTCCTGATCTATTCCACGTTGCTGGTGATTGAAATGGGATTGATGCGTCATTTCATTCGCAAAGGCCCCGCCAGCTTACACACCGGTCGTTATCACAACGAAACCGCTCACTAACAGGAGTCAGAGATGGATTACGAATTACTGAAATTGATCTGGTGGGGGCTGGTTGCCTTTATGGTGATTGGCTTTGTCATCATGGACGGTTTTGATTTAGGCATCGGTATGTTGCTGCCCTTTCTGGCAAAAAACGATGATGAACGCCGTGTGTTGCTGAACTCGGTGGGCCCAACGTGGGAAGGTAATCAAGTCTGGCTCATTGCCGGTGCAGGTGCGCTGTTTGCGGCGTGGCCCGTGGTCTATGCGGCAGCTTTTTCCGTGTTGTATGTGCCGTTTATGTTCCTGTTATTTGGCCTGTTCTTACGCCCGGTCGGGTTCGATTACCGTAGCAAATTGCCTTCCGCAAAATGGCGCACGAACTGGGATCGCGCCTTGTTCGTGGGTGGATTATTACCAACTATGATGCTGGGCGGCACACTGGGTTTTATGCTCCAAGGTTCCCCGTTTCGTTTTGATAACGAAATGCACATCTTCTACGGTGAATTTAACCTCAATCTGCCGTTGTTAGTCAGCACTATTGTGATGGCGATTGTACTGATGGTGTTACACGGCGCGGCCTTTCTACAAACCAAAACCGACGGGGTATTGCGTGAACGCGCCCGACGCACTGTGCATATTTTTGCGTATCTCAGCGTGATCAGCATGGTGCTGACAGCCCTGATCATCACCAAGACCGTGCCCGGCTATATCATCACTGAGCAAGTATCGCCAAATGGAGTGATAACTCCACTGATGAAACACGTGGCGATCGCCGACCATGGTTGGCTGGAAAATTACTACCAGAAACCACTGCTGCTGATCGTCCCTGTACTGGCATTGCTGATGCCACTGATCACGCTACTGTTTAATTTGCGCGGCAACGCGGTCGCGGCATTTCTGGCAACCGGTTCAACCTGTGCACTGATGCTGCTGACTGTGGCCGTTGCCCTGTTCCCGTTTGTGTTGCCATCGTCGCTCGACCCAACCAGCAGCATCACCTTGTGGGATGGCACTTCCAGCAAGCTCACGTTACTCATCATGTTCGGCATTGTGCTGATCATCATGCCGATCAACCTGTTCTACACCACCTGGGTTTATCGCGTCATGCGCGGCAAAGTCACCACGCAACAGGTGAAAGAAAACAGTCACGGTTTGTATTAACGAGAAGGAGAAAACTCATGTGGTATTTCGTTTGGATCATCGCCGTGTTGCTCTCACTCGGTGTCGGTTTAATTGCCGTGATGTGGGTCGATGTCAGAAGCAAGCCCGCGAAACAAACTGCGGTTAGTCGTGAAACCGATGCAGCAGAGCTAACGTTATGAGTAGTCGCTTGATCGACCACACCGGAGAAAACGTTGAAAACGGGCATCGCTGAGCTTGCTAAAATTCACACCGGTGATTTCCGAATTACCCCGAATCAAAACATGATCATTGCCGGGGTGGATAAAGAGAATATCGTGTTAGATGAAGAGAATATCGTGTTAATTGACATGGGTAGCATGCTGCCCATTCTGAAGGAGTGGTCATGAAACATTGTTATGAATGTGGCACCGCATTAAGACCAAAAGAGTGTGCACTCATATTGACTATTTTGCATCCGGCTCAGAGATTGTGAGCCGGATAATTACAGTTTATTTATGCTTGGCAGTTAACAACTAACCGACCACGTACTTTGCCCTCAAGTAGTTTTTCAGCCATTTCTTTAACTTGATCCAGCGAAACAGTCGTGGAAATTTTATTGAGCAAATGTTCATCTGCTAAGCTTGCAATGCGTTCCCAAACGGCCTGACGCCCTGCTTGCGGATACATGACACTATCGACACCAACAAGCGTGACACCTCGTAATATAAAGGGTGCAACGGATGCAGGTAGATCCATGCCTTGGGCCATACCGCATGCAGCCACAACACCACCATAGATAACACTCGCACACGCATTGGCCAGAGTATGGCTACCCACGGTATCGATCACCGCAGCCCATTTCTCTTTTTGCAATGGTTTACCTGGTTGGGAAAGTTCGGCGCGATGAATGACTTCGCTAGCGCCCAAATCATTCATAAGAAAATCACTTTCTTCCGGGCGACCAGTCGACCCAACAACCTTATAGCCAAGCCGAGAAAGGAAACTCACAGCAAATGCACCAACCCCGCCATTCGCCCCCGTAACAAGCACACTACCTTTCTCTGGTGTTATACCTTGTTTTTCTAACGCATTCACACACAACATCGCTGTGAAACCTGCCGTTCCAACAGCCATCGCCTGTTGCATTGTGAGCGACTCCGGCTTTTTAATTAACCATTGACTATTCACTCGAGCTTTTTGTGCCAGCCCACCGGGGTGTTTTTCACCAACCCCCCAGCCAGTTAATACAACAGGCTCGCCCACTGAAAAAGCAGATGAGTCGGAATGAAGAACTGTCCCCGCCAGATCGATCCCCGGCACCATAGGAAACTGTCGGATGATCGGGCCTTTACCTGAAATAGCTAATCCATCTTTATAATTCAACGATGAATATTGAACTTGGATCGTGACATCCCCTTGCGGCAAGGTCTCGTCCTCTACTGTTTTGAGTTCACAGTGATAACCTGCCGGGTCTTTGTTGACGACAATAGCTTTATACATAACGCCTCAATATAGACTGATCGTCTAGTTAATTTGAAAAAAAATTAGCGGGGCAATCCCGCCAAAAAATGTTTAATAAATACATCCAGTGGTTCTGGGCTCGCAAGCAGTTTTGCCCGCATGACGGCGCCTTCCCAACCTGTCCAAAAATACTCGGCCAGCTCGGTCGTGTTTGCGCTCGCATTGATTGTGTTATCAGCAATCGCATCGTTAAGACAATCACGGGCGATTGCTTGCCATGTATCCAAAATACTTTTCAATCTGTCTCGGAATACTTCAGGTAACACACCGATTTCCTGAGCAAGATTACCCACGATGCAGCCGCGTTTATAGTCATAACGAGCCATCCCTTCTTTCGCGCTATCACGAAAAGCGATAATCCGCTCCAGCGGTTGCAGGGTTTTATTGCCCATCGTTTTAGACAATTTATGCGCAAAGTAACCCGCATAGCTATCCAGCACCGCTAATCCGAACTGCTCTTTACTCTCGAAGTAATAATAAAACGAGCCTTTAGGAACCCCGACCGATCTTAAAATGCCGTCGATACCCACGGTAGCAAAGCTATTTTCCGTCAAAGCGACTGTGCCACTGCGAATTAACATGGCGCGGATATCTTCGCTTTCGGCATTCTTTTTAGGGGGCCGGCCCCGCCGAGCAACGGCAACGTTTTCGCTCATGATTTTATTTTCGACCAATCGTCTATATATCTCTGCGGCTATCTTATCAATTTGGCTGCTTTTTGGCACAAAATAAATGCGAATTTTGCAAAATTTTTAGTGTTCCTCATGCGAAATGAAGCAACCTGAAGATTAAAGACTTATTGACTGTATGGTTAATTCGCTTTACCGTACCACCATTAAATAGACGGTCGGTCTATAATTCCACTCCAGTTAGCTGATCCTATTCACATCCATCGTGGTGATGAAGTTAAGACTCATATGAATGGATTTTTCAGCCAAATTGAGAACGGAAAATTTTTTATCCATTAATAGACGATCGGTCTATATTTCGGGATTTACGTTAACACTACTATGGAGTTATTGAATGAAAACTACCTATGAAGTATCAAACAACGCATGGACCGGTTTTGCTGAAGGGACATGGCAATCGGAAGTTGATGTACGAGCGTTTATTCAAAAAAACTATACGCCTTATGAGGGCGATGAGTCCTTTTTAGCAGGGCCATCGACATCCACGCTTAAGCTCTGGGATCAGGTACTGCTGGGGATTCAAGAAGAGAACCGGACACATGCACCGATTGATTTCGATACAGATCTGCCATCAACCATCACTTCTCATGGTGCCGGTTATATTGATCAAACACTGGAAAAAATAGTTGGCTTGCAAACAGATGCCCCTCTCAAACGCGGCATCATTGCCAATGGTGGCATTCGAATGGTTAAAACATCATGCGAAGTCTATGGGCGTAAACTAGGGCCTGTTGATCTTTGCTGATTAAATTTCACTCGTTTCACATTGGCAACCACATCATGCAACAGGCCAGTGCCAATGTGCTGGCATAGTTTCGAGCTAATTTGTCATATCGTGTCGCGATGGCGCGATAATGTTTCAGTCTTGCAAACGCATTCTCGACCAAATGCCGGTATTTATATAAACACCAATCGATATCGGCATTACCGAGCTTTGAGTTCGATTTTCTGGGGATCACCGGTTTACTATTCTTTGTCCTGATCAACTCCCGAATTGGCTCACTGTCGTAACCTTTGTCAGCCACAATAAAATCGGCATCCGGTAAACACGCTATCAATTCTGGTGCCGCTTTGCTGTCGTGAACCTCACCACCGGTAAGCAGAAAATCAATGGGTAAACCATAACTGTCCACGGCTAAATGTATTTTCGTTGTATTTCCACCACGGCTTTTACCAATCGATTCACTCTCATGTGTTGATGCCCCCGTGGCATGCTGATGAGCTCTAACAATGCTGCCGTCAATAAATTCCCATTCAAAATCAGGTGATTGCTTCAGTGCTGTGAACAATTGAAGAAGAACGCCTTTTTTCGACCAAAGATTAAAACGACGATAAATCGTGTTCCAGTCGCCAAAAGCACTGGGGATATCGCGCCACGGACAACCGACACGCATTCGGTACAAAATACCCTCAAGCGTCATACGGTGTTCCGGTTTGTTATAGACACGTCCGGTTTCAAGCAGGAGTCTGGATAGCTTTAACCAGTATTCATCTGTTAGCATTATTCGAGGCATGGTGATTTGGTGTGGATTGTTTTTTGGCGAAAGTGATTATATCAATTCGCCATGCCGCTCAATAATTCGCCTCGAAAGATCAACAGCCCCTAGATCCTAATGTAGAAAAAACATTTACCGAATACCGCAAAACCCACAATCAAGCTTGCTTTGAATTATATACCCCCGAAATTATAGCCTGCCGTAAATCAGGCATTATCACCGGATTACCCGACGCATATGGACGTGGACGGATCATCGGTGACTATCGCCGAATAGCACTCTATGGCATTGATATACTGATCAAAGATAAGAAAGATCAATATAATTCGACCCAAGCTGAATTAGAAGCAGGCGAACATGTCGAAGAGACGCTGAGATTACGCGAAGAGTTGGCGGACCAAATTCATGCGTTAGAAGATATTCGTCGTATGGGTTTAGTTTATGGTGTTGATATGTCATCACCCGCGGTCAATGCTCAACAAGCCATTCAGTTCACCTATTTTGGTTATCTTGCCGCCGTAAAATCACAAAATGGCGCAGCAATGTCCTTAGGTCGCACATCGACCTTCCTTGATGTATACATCGATCGTGATTTGAAAAATGGCGTGATCACTGAGGCGCAAGCACAGGAACTGGTCGATCATTTCATCATGAAACTACGTATGGTGCGTTTCCTGAGAACCCCTGAATACGATTCACTGTTTTCTGGCGACCCTATTTGGGCGACAGAGTCAATGGCAGGAATGGGCACCGATGGTCGCACGTTAGTAACGAAGACAACCTTCCGTTATTTGCAATCACTTTACAATATGGGCGCGGCACCAGAACCTAATTTAACCATTCTCTGGTCCGAGCAACTACCAACACCATTCAAATTATTTGCCGCCAAAGTCTCCATCGATACCTCGTCAATCCAATATGAAAATGACGATTTGATGCGTTCCGATTTTAATAATGATGACTATGCAATTGCCTGCTGTGTGAGCCCACAAATTGTCGGTAAACACATGCAGTTTTTTGGTGCCAGAGCTAATTTAGCTAAAGGGTTGTTGTATGCCATCAACGGCGGATTTGATGAGAAATTGAAAGTACAAATCGGCCCCGATATTCCTAAAGTAACATCGGAATATTTAAGTTTTGATGATGTCATGCCGCGTTTTGACATGTTGATGGATTGGCTTGCGAAGCAATATATAACTGCCTTAAATATTATTCACTACTCGCATGATCGATACAGTTATGAAGCATCACTGATGGCGTTGATGGACCGGGATGTCTATCGAACCATGGCCTGCGGTATCGCCGGTTTATCGGTGGTCGCGGATTCATTATCTGCCATTAAATTTGCGAAGGTTAAACCGATTCGTGATGAAAATGATCTTATTGTCGATTTTCAGGTAGAAGGTGAATACCCTCAATTTGGGAATAATGATCCTCGGGTTGATGATATTGCCTGCGATTTAGTGTCTAAATTTATGCAGAAAATTCAAAAACTAACGACCTATCGTAAAGCGGTGCCGACTCAATCGGTTTTGACGATTACATCGAATGTTGTATATGGCAAGAAAACCGGTAATACACCGGATGGACGTCGTGCCGGTGCCCCGTTTGGCCCAGGCGCAAACCCAGTGCATGGCCGTGATACAAAGGGAGCCGTGGCTTCTTTATCCTCGGTGGCGAAACTGCCGTTTGCTTATGCTAAAGATGGTATTTCGTACACGTTCTCCATCGTGCCTAATGCCCTTGGCAAAGAAGTTCATGCCCAGAAAACAAACCTTGCTGCATTAATGGATGGATATTTCCATCATGAAGAGAGCATTGAAGGTGGGCAGCATCTTAACGTCAACGTGCTGAACAGAGAGATGTTGTTGGATGCGGTTGATCATCCTGAGAAATATCCTCAGCTGACCATCCGAGTGTCTGGTTATGCCGTTCGCTTCAATTCACTGACTCGTGAACAACAGCAGGACGTTATTACCCGAACATTTACAAATTCAATTTAATACCTGATTAGGACGCTTGATCTCCGGCTGCATTGGCCGGAGATATTTAAAGCCAACCTATAGCGTCGTCGAACCGCGAATAATCAGCTCACCATTAAACAGATATTGTGCTGGCGGATGATCCGGCTTATCGAGTTTATCTAACAGACACGTCACTGCTTTTCGCCCCATTTCCGATGTTGGTTGCGAAACTGAGGTGATGCCTTTACCGGCCAAGGCGGCCCATTCCAGATTATCGAAACTTAAAAAGCCGATATCGGAACCCCAGTTCAGCCCTAAACGACTGAGTGCCTGGGCTACTTGTAAGGTCAGTACACCATTGGCCGCGATCACGGCTTTACGCATACCGCGGTGATTTGCGCAGAACTCCGCAATCAAACGTTCAATTTCATCGGGCGCCGGCAATACCACTTCATGGCCTTCTCCTTTGATATGCGGATGTTGTTCCAACATTTGATGAAATGTCTGCAGGCGCTCTTGCCGCGCACTGATATAACGAACCGGTTCCGTCAGGAATAACAACGCCTCAAAGCCTTGCTCAATCAGGTGATTGGTGGCTAATCGCGCGGCTTGCGGGTTATCCAGCCCCACCATGTCACAGGGGAAATCGTCGATTTTTCGATCGAGTAAAACGAAAGGCAGCGTGGTCGCTTTCAGCGCCTGCAGAAAATCCGCATTGATACCTGCGGAATTGATGATCAGGCCATCGACCCGATAACCATTCAGCAAATTCAGGAATTCACATTCCAGCTCAATACTGTTGCGGGCATTACAGACCACCGTCATGAAACCCTGTTTGATCGACTCAGACTCAACACCTTTTAAAACTTCGACCGAAAACGGATTACTGATATCGGCGATGATCAGGCCTATCAGCCGCGTGCGGCCATATTTCAGGCTGCGCGCCATTTGATTAGGGCGGTATTCGAGCTCTTGTATTGCACTTTCAATCCGCTGCCGCAGATCATCCGATAACAGATGAAATTCGCCATTCAGATAACGCGAAATACTGGTTTTTCCTGCCTGTGCTTTGGCAGCAACATCCCGAATGGTGGCATAAGAACGTTTACGGTTGATTGGTTCGCTCACTCACGACTCCCGGTCTTAACATCAATGATGTCAGCATCGGGCTATATTACCTGAAAAATCCATAACATAACGAGTCGCACGTTGCGCCAGCCGCCAAAACACCAAAGCATAAAGCAGCGCAGCCAGATCCACCCAAAGAAATGCTGTTTTTAAAGTGATAAACCCGGCAAACAACTGATTATGGTTAACCCATAAATCTACCAGCGGGATCAAAAAGGTGATACCCGCACAGCCATAGAGTAGCTCGCTGCGCCCTTGCGCAATCGGGCGAAGAAAACTGTAAAGCATCGTTATGCCCCACACGATAAGAAAGGCTTTGGTCTGTAACATGGCGATATTCGGATGCTCCGCCATTAAGGCGGAAAAGACAAATAACGACGAGATAGCAATACAACAACCAATGCAGAAACCATTGGTCAATTTTGCCATGGCTATGCCTTGTCGTTGGATTTTAAGTTGCCGATTTTTCAGCTGAGAGTTAATCCAAAGCTGATTGCCGGAATAAAACAGAAAACAGCCGCCAATGCCCAATACAGCATAAAGCAGTCGAATAGCTATGCCACCAAAGTCGCCAAAATGCAGGGAATAAAGCCCCATCATCATGCCGTGGTTTAACGATTCGTTATCACCAGTCTGATCTTGTACTAACTGACCCGTAGTTGCGTTCAACACCACCAGTTTACTTTGGCTTAATTGCTTTTCCTGTTGCGCGACAATTTCAACTTGCGCCGAGCTATCACCATAATTTTTGTAGTGCAGCCATTTGGGTGTGAATTCCGCTGTATTCGGCAATTTCCGCAGCAAAAGGTCCGCCGGAAGCGCTGCTTGCACGACACCCGTTCGCTGCACATTGCTCATTGGCATAAAGGTTTGCCCGGTGGCGGCATAAAGTTGCTGGTCAAAAATAGCACTGTTAAACAGAGCATACAGCAGTGCTGATAATCCCCAGATTGCGCCGGTCCAGGCAAATATCAGATGAAAAGGCAGACTGATCACACCAATCAAATTATGCAGATCAAGCCAATGCCGGCGCTCGCCTTGTTGTTTGCGTAATAACCAGAAATCTTTCGTCAAGCGCGGTAAGTGAATCACAATACCGGTCACGAGTGCTAACCCGTAGAGCAGACTGATCACACCTAAAAATGTTCGGCCCGTCATACCGGGAATGGCCAGAGAGAAATGCACTTCATTGATTAAATGCGCCAGTTCACTCGTTTCCTGCTTTTCATCCTCCCCTGATTGCAATTCTGATTGTGTGACCATCTGCCGGCCATGTTTACCAGCTTCCATCCACATAAAACGCAATTGTGCTTCATATTCCCCCGGCAAGATCATCCAAAACTCATCACGGGCTTGTGGATGTAACGCGATAAAACGATCCAGCCATACTTGATATTCTGCCGGTGACGCCGTTGCCTGAGCTCTTAATTCTGGTTGCTGCCATTGAGTAACCTCCCCTCGAAACAAGGTGATCACACCAGCATAAAATGCAACAAACAACACCATGCCAGCAATCAGACCAACCCAAGTATGTAAACGACGAAAAACAGAGATATCAGAAGATGGCATCGCCATGATTAACCAACCAGATGAAAATGTTTCAATGAAAGAAATAGCGGAATCAAGATTGCATTGGCTGAACCCAGCCAGATTAATGTTTTTTTAGGTCGTTGCGCCAAAGCCCAGCCCGTCAGAACAATCCAGCATGGGAAAAACAGCAGCAATGCCGGCACCCAAAGTGATTGCCAGTTACCCAGTGGAATATAGGCCAACAACCCACACAACACAGCGGATAGTGGAAACCCCAGCATCACACCTGATAATAAGCGAGGCCACATCAGCGCAACCCCGGTTTATCCATCAGGTGTGTAAACAAAAACGGAATCACAATGGCCGCCAACATGAGCATGGCGGTCAGAGAAAAAACACCGGCCCAAAAACCAAAACGGAAAATGCAAACCAGTAACGCCAGACCAAATGCCATGCGGGCAGTTGATTTGGCAGCCTGTTTCTGAAGCGGCCAGGTCAGTAACTTGTGCTTCAAGGCATAAAGACAAGTGACAACGATAGCAGCACAAACCAAACTGAATATCACCATGGTTACTCTCCTGTTGGTTCACTGACAAACGCAATCTTGCTCACCCCGGAACGAGAAGAGAGCGCCATGATGTCGGCCACCTTGCCATAATCCAGATTGCGATCAGCGTGAATATGCAATTCTGGTACGGGTTGCTGCTTGGCCGCATTCTGCAGACGTAGTTCCAACGCTGCCCGACTAATCGCCTCGCCACCCCAGAACAATTCGCCGCTGGCTTTCAACGCCAGTTTAATATCATTATTTTTGATATCTTCCGGTGAACTGCTCGCTTGCGGTAAATCGACCTTTACGGCATTACTGAGTAACGGGGCAGTGATCATAAATACGATCAGAAGCACTAGCATAACGTCGATCAGCGGGATCATGTTGATCTCACTTTGTGGTTGCCCACCGCCATCGTCAGATAATTTGCCAAACGCCATTACGCTTCTCCTGCTTGCAATTCAGTCACGGCAGAGCGGGGCATTTTAGCTTGTGGCTGTGCTGCAGCTTTCGCGTGCCCCGTAGTCAGCAAAGCAAATACGTCATGCGCAAAACCATCGAGCTCTGCCAGATAAACCCGGTTTACACGCACAAAAGCGTTGTATGCCAGCACCGCCGGTAAGGCAACCGCCAGACCAAATGCAGTCATGATCAATGCTTCACCGACAGGGCCAGCGACTTTATCTAAGGTGCTCTGACCAGAAACGCTGATCCCCAACAAGGCGTGATAAATGCCCCACACCGTGCCAAATAAACCAACGAATGGCGCAGCAGATCCCACAGAAGCTAACAAGGTTAATCCAGCCTCCAAACGCAACGTGCTACGGGTCACTGAACGGCGCAGCGCACGTAACACAAACTCTTCTCGTGAGCCCATTTCAAACAAACCCTGCTCCAGGTTTTGTAACTGACGCGCAGCTTGCAAACCACTAATCATCAGTTCAGCACAAGGCTCCGGCTTAACTTGTTTTAAGACCTGTTCTTCGACCTGCTTCAAATTGCGATTAGCCCAGAAAGCGTCAAGAAAGACTTTACTATTCCGGCGTAATGTCCAACTTTGATAAACCTTTAAAACAATCCAATACCAAGTGGCGATTGACATAAGAAGCAGCAAAACAATCGGAATTAAACCCATACCTGTCGTTTGGGTTAATACATGGGTTAACCCCATTTGTGTTACTTCTTGCTGTGTTTCCATCTTTTATCAGCTCCTTAATTTGAACGAAACGGGCACAATCACCCAGCCTTCGATGGATTGGTCGCCCCGTTTTGCCGGCACAAAACGCCAGCTTTTTACAGCATTTAATGCCGCATCATCCAAACGGGAAAAACCACTACTTTTAAACAGTTGCACACCCAATGCATTGCCTTCTGCGGAAACATGCACCTGCAGTTTTACTATCCCTTCCTCGTCCAGCATTCGGGAGCGACGCGGATAAACCGGTGCCGGATTCGATAAATAAGCGGCATTAAATTTTGGCGCTTCAACCGGCGCTGGTGCGATTTCCGCTTTGGCTGGGGCTGGCTTCAGTTGTTGCACCGGCGCAGAAACTGGCGGCTCAGTTTTCGGTTTGATCTCTGGCTTAACCGGCTTCACTACCGGCTTCGTTTTTTTAAGTGGCTTAGGTTTCACTTTCACCGGCGAAGGTTTTTTCACTTCCGGTGGCGGCAATGGCAGCGGTTCCGGTTCCACCACAGGCTGAGGTTCAATAACGGGATCCGCTTTTGGCTCTTCTACCGGAGTCACCCAGCGCACCGTTAATGGTGTAGCAGGTGCCATTTCCGGCTTGATTGCCGCTGATTGATAATTCAGCATGCCCGCCAGAGCAAGCACATGCAGAAGAACAACCCCGCCGAACACCGGTAACCCAGAGCGATTTTGTGAATAGAAAACAGCGTCAGAAATCATCGCTATTGCATCGAATCGAATAAAAACAATAGGATTATCATACACCGAACAAATCTAAATGATAACTATTATTATTTAGATTTGTTCAGTCAGGCTTTCATTCATAATTTCAAATGAATTAAATTCATAAAAAATCGCTGTCAGAAAACGTCAGAGGCGTATTATCTGCAGTGAGAAATTTTGTTGTGGAAGAACATTGAAAATGGGGAAATTCCAGCCTGAAAAGATGAATTTCATGTTGCAATGGCTGTGTCTGATACTAATTTCAGCGCTTTTTGCATTTGTGATGGAGCTCATCAATATGCCGGGCGCGTTGTTGCTTGGCCCCATGCTCGCCGGCATTGTCTGGAGTTTACAGGGCGGCTCATTACAAATATCACGACATCTATTTGTTGCCGCACAAGCGATTATCGGCTGCCTGGTTGCCCAGTCGATCTCCTCAGGCATGCTTCCCACCTTTGCGCAGCACTGGTCTTTATTTCTGTTTATCGTGTTATCAACCATCGCAGCCAGCAGTTTAATGGGCTGGGTGATCAGTAAATTAAAAGTATTGCCCGGTACAACCGCAATTTGGGGCTCCTCCCCCGGCGCAGCCGCCGCCATGGTGTTAATGGCAGAGGAATTTGGTGCTGACGCCCGCTTGGTTGCCTTTATGCAATATCTACGGGTCATCGTGGTAGCCAGTGCAGCTTCTATTATTGCGCGCTTTTGGGTGGATACCTCGGCCGCAACAGCAATTCCAATCATCTGGTTTCCACCCTTACAATGGGCCACTGCCGAAACAGTATTACTGGCCTTGGCAGGTATAGTCATTGCGCGTCTGGCCCGCATCCCTTCGGGTGCTATGCTGGTGCCAATGCTGCTAGGCATGGCATTACAAAGTGGTCATTTATTGAAAATAGACCTACCTGAATGGTTGCTCAGCATGGCTTATGCGGTAATGGGCTGGCGTATTGGTCTTGGATTCACTCGCTCAGTGTTGAAACATGCCATACGGGCTTTGCCACAAATCGTCTTCTCGATTGTCTTATTGGTTGGCTTTTGTGGTGTCTTAGCATGGTGGTTAGTTCAACACTTCCACCTTGATCCTTTGACTGCTTATCTCGCCACCAGCCCCGGTGGTATGGATTCTATCGCCGTCATTGCCGCTAGTAGCCATAACGTTGATTTGGAATTTGTCATGGCACTACAGACAGTGCGTCTGTTTCTGGTGATATTCCTTGGCCCAGCCCTTGCCCGAATCATTGCGCGCAAAACCATCACAGAATCATCTATCGCCGGTTAAGCGTTGTCGATTACGCGATTGTTTCTGGTGATAGCTGAGATGTTGTGGTAATTTCGCCGGCCGCGATAAACGAGGATGATCTGCTATGTACGCTGGCCTGGACTTTGGAACATCAAACTCAGCATTAGGTATCTGGGAAGACAACCAGCCTAAACTGCTAACACTGGATAATGGCAGCCGCTTTATCTCCTCGACGGTGTATATCGGTAAATCACAACAATTCATGCAATTGCGCCCACAAGATCAAACACTGGCCCACGCAATGAGCGGTGACGGTGAAAAGATCTTCGGTAACGATGCGATCACCAAATTTCTGGAATCACCGGAAGATGGTTTCTTCGTAAAATCCCCTAAATCGTTTTTAGGTGCGCGCCTCAAACCACAGCAGTTGCTGACCTATGAAAAAATTGTTCGTTTGATGATGAGCAATATCAAACGTTTGGGCGAAGCACAGACGGCGCAACCGATTGAATCGATCGTGATCGGTAAACCGGTTAAATTTCATGGTACGCAAGGTGAACAAGGCAATCAGCAGGCGGTACAAGTGCTGACTTCCGCCGCCACTGATGCCGGTTTTAAACGCATCGAATTTCAGTTTGAACCGATTGCTGCGGCACTGGATTATGAACGTTCGCTAAATGAAAACCTGACCGCACTGATTGTCGACATCGGCGGTGGTACGACTGACTGTTCCATGATCAAAGTTGGCCCAGCCTATCGTGAGTTGACCGACCGCAATGAATCGATCTTAGGTTATTCCGGCGACCGTATCGGTGGTCTCGATCTGGATATCAAACTCGCGTTCCGCCAATTAGCACCGTTGTTTGGCAAAGATGAATTGCTGAAAACCGGTTTGCCTACACCAGCGAATATCTTCTGGAATGCGGTGTGTATTAACAACGTCGATGCACAAACCACTTTCTACTCTGCTGTAAATGGCCGTGAAATTCATAAACTGTTACGCGACGCGCGCCCTGATACTGTGCTCGATCGCCTGCTGCATATCTATGAAAGTATGCTCAGTTACCACATCAGCCAGAGTGCGGAAGCCGCAAAAATTGCCTTATCATCAACCGCAGTGACTTCCGTTGATATGGCTTATCTCGAAGCGGGTTTACACACTGACATCAATCGCGAGCAATTACAGACTGCGATCAGTAATGAGCTGAATAAATTCATCAGTTTGATGAAGGAAGTGGAACAGCAAGCCCAGGTTGCTCCGGATGTTATCTACGTCACCGGTGGTACCGCGCGCTCGCCTATCGTTGATGCGTATATTCGTGCCGCCTACCCAGACGCAAGAATTGTATTTGGTGATCTATTTGGGAGTGTGGCCTCAGGTTTAACGACTTGGGCACACCGTATATTCAGTTAATGCAGACCGATGATATCGGTCACCGCACCGATATCATCGAATAATCACAAATCCCACCACGATAACGACACACAATAATCCAAACGCAAGTGCCCCGATTTTTTTCTGCTCTTCCAGCGTAAAAGTCTGTGCCTGCTTTTGCTCTTTAACCCAGTTCAGTAATTCATTGTTTTGAATGCGGACTTGTCTTTTTATGACCAGATAATAGCCAGAATCTAGCGGCGGTTTTTTGATGATGTGATATCGGATCGATTTGATAAACCGGATCGCCTCTTTTTTATGGTTGGTTTCAAAAACCTGATACGCCCCGGTGATCACATGCCGATAAATGACATATTTGCTGTTTGATTGCTGCATGGCTCATTAACTCAGCTAAATACGGCAATCCGCGTGCCGCTCGTTGCATCAGAATGTAATATTTTTACCACACCAATAGCAACCTGATCGGGCGTTCTTAACTCACCCGATTCCTTCCGATGAATGAAATAATCCACCGCCGGAAAATCGTCTTTATGTGAACTGCGGATCAACGACTGCATGTCGGTATCCATCACACCGGGATCAATATTCAGCATCACAAACGGCGATGTCTCATTCTCCTGCTCTACGGCCACTGTGCGCACATAACTTTCCAAGCCCGCTTTGGCGGAACAATACAGCGACCAACCGGAATAGGCTTTTAAAGCCGCACCGGATGAAATACTGGCGACTACTTTCCGACATGGCTGTGATTGGAAGTGTTTTATCACTTCACTCATGAATAGAATGGCACTGGTGAAATTGATATTAATATTCGCTAAAACCGCCATCGAGTTCTTCTTCGACGTTGGCCCGATCGGGCTCAGTGATGCAGCATTACTGACCACGACAATTTCATCCCATTGTTTTGTCGCCAACGTTTCTAAATTTGCCGATAGTGCCGGCAGCATAAGATCAGGCGTGGAAAAATCCAGTTTGATGGAATACGCATGCGGCGCACTCCGTGAAAACTCTACCACCTGATAACCAGCCACAAGAAGTTTTTCGGCTATCGCGTGACCCAGCCCCTTAGACCCGCCACTGATGATGGCTAATTTCATGGTAATTCCTTATGACATCGATAATTAATCTCTACCTGATTCGGTAAATGGTATATCACGATATAAAACCAGCGGTAAGAGGTTAGCAGGTAATGAAGATAAGATAACTTGCCTAGGCGATCTGAGTTATTGAAAAAGAACACCTTGTTTCGACTGGCTTATTCCATTACGTTCAATTTAATTTTTTAGCACACGAGTAATTTATGGATCATCGTTTTAGTCAGGAAAAGATTGATGGTGTTTATCAGGCCATTTATGCACGTCGGGATATCCGCGAATTTACACAAGAAAAACTACCCGAAGGTTTAATGGATCGCCTGTTCCATGCCGCCCATTTTGCCCCGTCTGTGGGTTATATGCAGCCATGGCGCATGATCCATATCAAGAGCCCGGAGATTCGGCAACAAGTTGCAGATTTAGTAGAGGCAGAACGCCAATCAACAGCCAGTCAGCTACCCAGCCGTCAGCAAGAGTTTCTTAAGTTAAAAATTGAAGGTATTGCCAGTTGTCAGGAAGTCGTGGTGATTGCGTTAATGCAAGGTCGTGAAGCGCATATTTTTGGCCGCCGAACCATGCCCGAGATGGATCTGGCTTCTGCAGCTTGTGCTATCCAGAACATGTGGTTAGCGGCACGCGCCGAAGGTGCTGGCTTAGGTTGGGTCTCTTTTTTTGAACCTGAGAAATTAGCAAAACTATTAAAAATGCCGGAAGGGGCAACACCAATTGCTATTCTCTGTATTGGTTCCGTGGCTCAATTTCCTGAAAAACCACTCTTGGATATTCTTGGCTGGGGTAAACGCTTACCCATGGAACAGGTCGTTTTTACTGATCTTTGGCCAGAAGATGCCCCAAGTACCCCGCCCGCCTATTAGTCAGTGAAACCTGATTTTTACCTACTAAAAACGGAAAACACCATGACCATCAGACTTATGACACCACAAGACTTTCCTCAGTTCTGGCCAACTTTTAAAAGCATTATTGATGCGGAAGAAACTTATGCATTTTCATCTGGATTGAGCGAAGCGCAGGCAGCTCAGATCTGGTTTGACTTACCGACTGAAACCTATGTTTTTATGGTTGATGAACAGATTGCCGGTTCTTATTACATCAAACCCAATGCCGCAGGCCCTGGCGATCATGTCTGTAACTGCGGTTATATGGTTAACCCGCAATTTCGTGGGCGTGGCATTGCAGCCCAGTTATGCGAACATTCCAAACAACGCGCGGTAGAGCTCGGTTTTCAGGCGATGCAATTCAACTCGGTGGTTTCAACAAATACCGTCGCCGTCAAACTCTGGCAGAAAGCGGGTTTTAATATTATCGGCACCGTACCGAAAGCCTATCGACACAAGCAACACGGTTATGTTGACACCTATGTGATGCATCAGTGGCTGACGGCTGAATGATTGATTTATCCGTTTATGGCGGGTTATTTCTCATAGCCCTGCTTTCCGCTTCTATTTTACCTTTACAATCAGAAGCAGTTTTGGTGGGTTTGTTACTGAGTCATAACTACCCAGTTGGGTTATTACTGACGGTTGCCAGCGTCGGGAATGTTCTCGGTTCATTACTGAACTGGTATTTAGGTAAGTATCTGCAGCATTTCCAGCAGCGGCGTTGGTTTCCCGTTAAACCAGAGCAGCTGGACAAAGCCAGCCGCTGGTATCTTAAATATGGCAAGTGGTCGCTGTTATTGAGCTGGGTGCCCATTATTGGTGATCCGCTGACCGTCATCGCCGGTGTATTACGCGAGCCTTTCCTGCCATTTCTGCTGTTAGTGACTATCGCAAAAGTCTCGCGCTATTTGGTGCTGGCAGGAGTAACGCTGCTATAACCGAGCTGATGCCGTTCGCACATTAAATATGCATTGGAAATATCTATTTTTTACCGGATACAGCGCTGCTGTGAATGAGGTTGTGATATATTTTCAGGGTAAATTCTGATGAGCTAATAAAATGAAATTAACCACGTATACAGATTATGGTTTGCGCACCCTGATGTTTATGGCCTGCTTGCCGCCCGGTGCGCGAAGTAGTGTGGTTGAGATCAGCAACTACTATGACATCTCGCGTAACCATATGGTAAAAGTCGTGGTGCAGTTAGTGAGTCTGGGTTATCTCAGTTCGGTGCGCGGCAAAAATGGCGGTATTACGCTGGCACGATTACCGCGTGATATTCGTATCGGTCAGGTGATCCGGGATTTAGAAAATAATCTGGATGGCGTGGATTGCGGCTCGCCCGGCTGCAAATTAGTACCGGTTTGTCGGCTGACGCATGCCTTAAAAGTGGGAATGGAAGCCTTTCTGACGGCGATGGACGATTTTACCTTGTCCGATCTGGTGAACAACGCCGATCAGATCATTGCGATATTGCAGATCGACGTTGATGCCATTCCCATTCCCACTAAAAAACTGGCTTGATTGCTTACCAGTAATTTTCCATGGTGATGTGCCCCGGTTCCCGCCGGAGATTTTTTTTCAGCCCTTTTTGCTCTAAGGCATGAAAAGTATCTTTCACCATCGCCGGATTACCGCATAACATGGTTTGCGTACAAGTTGGGGAAATAACCAAACCTGCCGACGCTTCTAACAAACCATTGTCCAGTAACGCTGGAATACGCCCTTGCAGAATATCCGGGCACTCTTCACGGCTTACAATCGGAATATAGCGAAAACGTTGTAACCATTGCGTCTTAAACGATTGAATTAGTGATTGATAGGTCAGATCTTCGCGCTCACGTACACCATGCACTAACACGATATTCTGAAAGCGCTGAAACACCTGTTGCTCGGAAATAATGGCCAGAAATGGCCCAATGGCCGTACCGGTTGCCATCATCCAAAGATCACGCCCCTCAGGCACTTCAGCTAACGTCATAAACCCGCTGGCTTCATGCGAAATTTGCAGTTCATCACCCGGCTGTAAATTAAAGAGGTGTGGTGATAACCGGCCTTCCGGAATTTTGATCAGATAAAACTCATGGCATTCCGTTTTCGGTGGGTTTACAAACGAATAGGCGCGGCCTACCCGTTCGCCATCGATGATCAGTGACAATTTGCCAAATTGCCTCGCCACATACGGGGCTAAATCGGCTTTTACTTTGATCGAACAAAGCCGGTCATTCCAGCGAATGACCTCATGTACTCTTCCGTTTACCCAGTCTGTCATGTGCGCCCCTTACCCTAACGGAAATAAAAAGCATCAGAACTCAAATGTAACTGAATCGAAAACCTAACTCATAGCTTAGGCTAATTTTCAGCCAACTGCTTTATCAACGCCATACTACGCGTGATATGTTGCCCGCTGGTGACAAAACCGACTAATACATCATGTCGGAATGCCTGCCCGGTCAGGCCATTTTCGTCTTCATCTAACTGCCAGATCAGATCATCGCTACGTACTTCACCAGCTAGCTGTACCGGATAACTGCTGGTTTTCACATTGACCGGCATCACCGGCCATTGCACCCGCGTCTGTTCGCCAGCCAATGTTTTCGCCAACGCTTGCGCACTCACGGTGATCGGTTGCAAATAAGGTAACAACCGCCCATCAATTTCTGCGCAATCGCCCAGCGCATAAATATGTGGCGCGCTGGTTGCCAGCTGTTTATCAACCACAATGCCACGATTGATATTCAGCCCCGCGGCTTTCGCCAACGTAGTTCGTGGACGTAACCCGGCAGCACACTCTACGCTATCAACCACAATCGATATGCCATCACTGAATGTCGCCAGCAGGCCATCACTTCGCCGATCTAGCGATGCCAGCATCGTATTAAAGGCAAATTTACAGCCGGCTTGTGCCAGCACAGAGTGCAGCCTTTCACTGACAAAATCAGGCGTGAGTGAACACAACAAACGATCTGTCGGATCACACAAAGTCACCTGTTTTCCGGCCAGCAGAAAATCATTCGCCAGCTCACTGCCAATCAGACCTCCGCCGACGATCAATACCCGTTGGCTGTTCGCCAATTGTTCCTGATATTGCTGATAATGTTGCAAACTGTTCAGCGTAATGATCGCATCAACGGCATCCCCTTGGATAGGCGGAACCCACGCCTCTGCCCCCACGGCCAGCACCAGATCCCGATAGGGTAATTCCCGCTCCGCCAGTTGGATCACCTGTCGCTCAGGGTCAATGGCTTTAACCTGTTGCCCGGTCAGCAATAGCGCTTTTAATTCCAATGCGACTTCTTTCGCCGATTTTCGGATCAGATCGGTTGCTGATTGACGTTTACTGATCGCGTGGCTCAGTTGCGGTTTTGGGTAGTCCGCGCCATCATCGGCGCAGACTATAACCAGAGGCGTGGCTGGTGCATGACGGCGAAATTGTCGCGCCAGTTGCAGACCGGCATAACCACTGCCGACGATCACAACCGGATGATGTGCTGCCATGATGGTCTCCTTTACGCTGCTTTGGCGACAGTTTCAGTTTTCGGGTCGAAATCATCTTTGCCCATAAAACAGACCGGGCAGAGGAAACTTTCAGGCACATCTTCCCACGCAGTTCCCGCTTCAACGCCTTGATTCACTTCGCCTTCCGCCGGGTCATAAACCCATGAACAAGTGCGACAAACCATAGATGGCAATTCAGTCGTCACCGTTTGTTTCGCTTCGCAAACAGATACACCACCCAATTGTGCCACCAGATTTTTGCCGTAGGCTTCGCATTCTTGCAGTGCTTCTTGTGTCGGACGCCACTCCACTTTGGTGCCTTCCAGCGTGTTAAAACCACACTCTTTCAAACGCTGAGTAATACGATTCACCGCACCACCGTTCCAGCCATGGCTACCAAATGCAGCGGCGGTTTTACCGGTAAAGCGCAGACCCTGGATCTCTTCCAGTAACGCGGCGACTTGCGGCAACATCACGTTATTGATAGTCGGTGAACCGATCAAAATCGCTTTTGATTTAAATACCTGCGTCAATACATCGTTCTTATCTGAATTCGCCAGATTGAATTGTTTGATTGTCACGCTCGGGTCGGCTTTGCGAATACCAGAGGCAATTGCTTCCGACATCTTGCGGGTGCTTTCCCACATGGTGTCATAAACCAGCGTGATCTGATTTTCCTGATAAGAATCAGCCCATTTCAGATATTGTTCGACGATCTGCGCCGGGTTATCGCGCCAGATAATGCCGTGTGAGGTACAGATCATGTCCAGTGGCAGATTGAATGATAATACTTCATGAATTTTCTGCGTCACCAGTTTGCTGAACGGGGTCAGGATGTTAGCGTAATATTTAATACATTCATTATGCAGTTCATTTTGATCAACCAGATCGTTATAGAGCTGATCGCTGGCATAGTGCTGACCGAACGCGTCATTACTGAATAACACCGCATCGTCGGTCATATAGGTCATCATGCTGTCTGGCCAGTGCAGCATCGGCGCTTCGACAAACACCAGCTTTTTACCATTCCCCAAATCAAGGGTGTCACCAGTTTTGACAACCTGGAAATTCCAGTCTTGGTGGAAATGCCCTTTCAGCGATTTCACCCCATTGGCGGTGCAATAAATCGGCGTATTCGGAATTTTCGCCAGTAACGCTGGCAGTGCGCCGCTATGATCAATTTCTGCATGGTTGGCAATGATGAAGTCGATTTTCTCCAACGGAATTTCATTCGCCAGATTCGTCACAAACTCATCGGCATACGGGCTCCACACCGTATCAATCAACGCCACCTTCTCTTCTTTGATCAGATAACTGTTATAGCTGGAGCCTTTATGGGTGGAATATTCACTGCCATGAAATTCGCGCAGTTCCCAGTCTTGTTTGCCAACCCAGTAGATATTGTTCTTAACGTGCAAAGTCATGATTTCGTCCTCAATATAATGTGCATCTCATATGCAGTGTTTGCATCTTAATTTAATATGCATTTCAAATGCAAGTTATAGGGAATGACTTTTTTGAGTAGTCAGCAGAAATTGGCAATGAGCGTTAAGTTGTATAGAAAAAATTTACAATGATATCAATCTGATGGCTTACAAGGTGGAAGCCATCAAAAAACGAAGGAAGGATAAAAAGAGGAAAAATGAAAAACAGCTGGCTGAGCAGGATCAAGTGGGGTTATTTCAACCCCAGTCGTTTCGCCAGTTTATGCAAATTACTCGGATCAAGATCTAACCGTCGCGCTACATTGGCCCAATTGCCCTGACAGGCTTCCAGCGTCTGGCGGATCATCTGACGCTGGTAACCATCCACAGCAATTTTTAGCGATACAGCCTGTTCGACCTGCGTAGCCTGCGGCAGCAAAGTCTGTTCTGTTTTAGCCATACTGATCACTGTGGTATCCAGCGCCAGATGTTCCGGTTCCAGCGTGACAATTTCTGTTCTGACTGCACCTCGGCTGACTGCCCGCAAAGCAGCTCGACTGATCACATGTTCGAGTTCACGCACATTGCCCGGCCAGTCATAAGTGCATAAGGCCTGCTCAGAGGCGGGTGATAATCGCAGACTGCGAAAACCAAGACGAGCGCGGTTTAGCTCCAGAAAATTTCCAGCCAGTAACAGCACATCGTTACCGCGCTCTCGAAGCGGCGGGATCGGCACCGGATAAACCGACAAGCGATGATACAAATCAGCCCGGAATTGACCATCTCTTACCTGTTCATGCAACTGACGATTGGTTGCCGCAATGATGCGCACATCGACTTTTCTCGGCTGATCCGCACCTAGTCGTTGGATCTCACCATTCTGTAATGTGCGTAGCAATTTAGCCTGTACCGTCAGCGGTAATTCACCAACTTCATCGAGAAACAATGTACCGCCATTGGCCGCTTCAAATCGGCCGGGGCGATCACTCATGGCACCGGAAAATGCGCCTTTGACATGACCAAACAACTCACTTTCCGCCAATGATTCTGGTAACGCCGCACAATTGACATGGATCAGCGGTGCATTGTGTCGTTGCGATTTACTGTGTAACCGGCGGGCAAATAACTCTTTTCCTACGCCAGTTTCGCCCAGCAACAGCACTGGCAATTCAGAATTGGCAACCACATCCAACTCATGCAATAACTTCAACAAAATCGCACTTTGCCCGATGATCTCGCCATCATTGGCATTTTGTTCATCCAGCAATAAGGTTTCAGAGACTCGGCTACCCGCCCGCAACGCCCGGATCTCTTCTTCCAAACGACTCATGCGCACCACGGCTTCGGCCAGAAAAGCGCAGTGTGTTAATTTATCGGCAGCCTGACCATCAAACACAGTGCCTTCAAAAGCATCCAGCGTTAATGCGCCCCACAGCTGCCCTTCCAGATACAAGCTGATCCCCATGCAATCGTGTACGGGTAATGGCAAGCCGCGTTGTGAATCCAATAAGCCATCATACGGATCAGGTAACGGGCTTCCCGGTTCAAAGCGCACTGTTGAACGGCTGGATAAAATAGCCGCCAAACGAGGGTGCTGCGCCACGACAAAACGGCGCCCTAACGTTTCATGCGCTAAACCATCCACCGCCACCGGGCAGAGGCAATCGCCATCTAATTTCAGTAAACCGACCGCGCCACAACCAAAATAAACCTTAATCGCAGAAACCAGACGTTCCTGCCGCACCGATCGCGGTAGCTCAGTAGTGAGATCAAGTAACAGTGACGCATCAAACATGGTGATTACTACCCTAAATGGTTTATTTAACCCTATCAGCCAATGGTAAAAAAAACCATAAAAATTAAATATCTATATTTTTCAATAAATTAAATGTCGGCACAGCTCATGCAATAGATTGATCGAGATCAAACTACCCTATTATCTACCAAGGAGAGCCACCATGGCCTTACTCGAACAAACTATCGCCAGCCTCGCTTGTGAAATTCCTGGTGCGACCCGTGTATTCCACAAATTCAAATTAGATTTTTGCTGCGGTGGCCAACAACCGTTAAAAGACGCCATCGCTCAGCGTAATCTCGATGCCGCGCTGGTTGTCGCTGAATTGGAACAAGTACAACAGTTACCGAGTGATGAAACTGACTGGCGCACTGCGACACCTTCCGCCCTGATTGATTTTATTCTGGAACGTTTCCATGCCCTGCATCGCATTCAGTTACCGGAATTGATCCGTCTGGCGCGTCGTGTTGAACATGTTCACGCGGATAAACCAGGCTGCCCGTTAGGTCTCGGTGCTCATCTGACGAATATGCTGCAGGAACTCGAAAGCCACATGCAGAAAGAAGAACAGATCCTGTTCCCTATGCTGAAAGAAGGTTTTAATAACCCGGCACAAGGCCCGATTGCCATGATGCGTTTTGAGCATGAACAGCACGGCGAAGGCTTAGATGAACTGATGCGCCTGACCAATGACATTACGCCACCAGCAGGCGCTTGTGTGACATGGCGAGCCCTGTATACCGGCCTGACACAATTGCGTGAAGACCTGATGCAACATATCCATTTGGAAAATAACATCCTGTTTGCCAACGCTACCGCGCAAGCATAATCAGCCACTCATCATGCCGGGGGTACCAGCGTATCCCCCTGAATTTTGATTATCGCGTGTTTTGGTCATGGAGACTTTATGAACGAACAACAAAAAGCATTAGTTAAAGCCACGGTTCCAGTATTAAAAACCAATGGAGTGGCGCTGACGAAACATTTTTATCAGCGCATGTTCACCTATAACCCTGAACTGAAAAATATCTTCAATCAGGGACACCAAAATTCAGGTCGGCAGCAAGAAGCGCTGGCGATGGCCGTGGCTGCTTATGCAGAAAATATTGATGATCCGTCGGTGTTATTACCGGTCGTCGAACGCATCGCCCACAAACACGTTAGTTTGGGTATCCGGGCAGAGCATTACGCTATCGTCGGTCGTCACTTACTCGCGTCAATTAAAGAAGTATTGGGTGATGCCGCGTCTGATGATTTGATCAGCGCATGGGCGGCTGCTTACACCGAATTAGCTGATTTGTTTATCAATCTGGAATCTGACCTGTATCAGCAAGCGACTCAGCAAGAAGGCGGCTGGACAGGCTGGCGCCCATTCCGTATCGGTCAGAAAGTGCAGGAAAGCGAAGAGATTACATCGTTTTATCTGTATCCGATCGATGGTGGCAAAGTGCCGACTTACAAGCCGGGCCAATATATCAGCGTTAAATTATTTGTAGCAGAATGGAACCTGTTTCAACCACGTCAATACTCGCTTTCTGATGCGCCAGGCAATGATTACCTGCGTATTTCCGTCAAACGTGAACGTGCCAATGCAGAAAAACCGGATGGTCAGGTTTCCAACCTGTTACATGATCAGTTTGCTGAAAATGCTATTCTGGATATTTCGATGCCATTGGGTGATTTCTTCCTCAATGAAACCGTTCAGACACCTGTGGTTTTACTCAGCGGCGGTGTCGGTATTACGCCCATGGTGTCGATCTTAAATCATCTGGTCGCCACCCAGTCAGCACGCAAAGTTCATTTTATTCATACCTGCCGTAACAATGCCGTACATGCTTTTAAATCGCATGTCGAACAGCTTGCTGCTGCACAAACCAACGTTGAAGCCAGTTTTTTCTATGATCAGCGCACAGAACAAGATAGCGGGATTGGGGCTGCACCTTTGGCCGTAGATCAACTGCTATCACCGGAACTGACTGATGCGGAATATTACCTTTGCGGGCCAGCGCCTTTCATGCGCCATTATCTCAGCGAGTTGCAACGCAATGGTGTAACCGGTGAACGCATTTTTGCCGAAGCCTTTGGTTCTGGTGGCGTGAATTAACAATAGTTCGCAGTAATCACAGAGGAGCAAACATTGATTTTGCTCCTCTATCAAAAACACTAACCAATCAACACATTTCCCGAGCCGGAAACAATCACGCCGCCGTGCGTGGTGGCAGAGCCTAATATGGCGGCAGGTTTGCCGTTGATAGTCACGGTGCCACTGCCTACCGCAACCGAAGCCCCACAACCCGTTCCAGAACCCACAGTGGCGGCTGGCATACCATTGATGAAGACATCAGATGAACCACTAACAATCGAATTAACCCCGTGACCTCGTTGTGGGCACGCGTGCATATCCCCTACTTTCGCAATTGCCGGCATTGTTTTCCCCTCAGCATTTGAACTGTGTTCCAAAGCCGATGAGTATAACGACCATTAACAATCTTAAATCTGAAACTAGCCTGTCAGCACTAGCAGTTGCTGCTCAGTCTTACAGATAGCCGATATTATCGCCGGGATATCAGCGGTCAGTTACTGGAAATAACTCCGCCATTATAATTTGCCGTGTACATTAAAAGTGAAGCGGCGTTATCGAACCAACAGACCCGATTTCTGCCGCGTTCTTTGGCTTGATATAACGCGATGTCTGCCTCGCGAATAGCATCATCTAAGGAAACATGTTTTTCTTCCGACAGGTCTACCAAACCAATACTCAGCGTAATAGTGATTGCGTGCTGATTAACTAATATAGGTTCCATAGATACTAGCTCTCTGACTCGTTCAGCCCAAGCCAGCGCAGCTGTTTTATTGGTATCCGGTAAAACAACAATAAATTCTTCGCCACCGTAACGCGCCAAAATATCTTGATGCCGAATATTTTGACGTAATGTTGCGGCGACTGCTTTTAACACCAAATCACCGACAAAATGTCCATAGCTATCATTTGTCTTTTTGAAAAAATCGATATCAATCATTGCGACACTACAGTTACTGAATGCCGCTTTATTTTTCGATCCAAACAACACGGCAGTCTGTTCATTGAGGCCATGACGATTATAAACGCCAGTTAACGCATCATAAGCAGCAAACGCAGCCAGCTTTTGTTGCAACCATTGAGAAGTGATCAACATGATGCTGAAACTTAAGCCTAAAAACACAATAATTGCGTTAAAAATCAACAACAAATTACTGATATTAGTGTTCAACAAAGCATACGCCGGATCCATTTGATAGGTCAGAAAACGCACGAGTGATCCGATAGTGACTAATGTGCAGGTGAAGGCAAACATCAACCGGCCTGACTCATATTTTTGTCTGTTTCGTAGTGCTTCACGAATACACAACAGACTTTGCAAATTAAACACAATGGAAATCAGTTCAGCCCGGTTTTTCTCGGGTACACCCGAATTCAGCATAAACAGCAACAAAATAGCTGTAAGAAACGATACCCCCATAATCATAAAGTGGTAGCGTTTAATTTTATTATTGTATTTCAATAACCCCAGCCATAATAAATTGGTGCCGAGAAAACTAAATAAATTACCGAAAAATACACTAATCCATAACGGTGTGAACGCACGACCTACAGCGAAGAAAACGCCAATCGTGAAGATAAAAAACCCCATAACCCAAAAAGGCATGCCCGGGCACACATAGCGATCGCGTAGTAATGCCGCTAACCCGCCGGAAATGAGTACGCCAATGAAGACGCACATCAGCAGCATGCTCTTTATATCGAGATGAAGAATATCCATATGAAGGCACAGCACATTAGTTGTTATAGAAATGTAACCGATATCATCCTGTTATGTGCAATGATTTCGGCCTATTTCGACCACTATTTAATAAAAATACTGCATATATTCACTATCAACGCACCCATTTGAAGATTCGCCGCCTTAGCTGATGATCAAGATAGCTACATCCCACGCACAATCCATTTTCTCAGCTCTTCCAAACAACCAAAACACAGCGCTAAAACAATCATCAAACCCCAGACCGATAACCCCAGCGGTTGCGTACCAAATAACGCATTTCCCCACGGGGTATAAACCACCAGCAAGATCAGAATAATCTCAACGGCAATCCCTAACCACAGTAATGGGTTGCCGCTGATTTTGAGTTGAAACACCGACATGCGCGGATGCCGGCAAACAAACACATTCATGATCTGCGCCATAACGATGGCAGCAAGGCATGCCGTAGTCGCCTGTTGGTAAAACAGATCTGTTTTACTCAATAGATTGCCATATTCCCAGCCCGATTGATGCAACACGAAAAAGAAGACGGTCAATGAGGCTAACGCTTCTAACATCCCCAACCATAAATACGCCCGAACAATTAAAGGCCAGGACAACAACCGTTCTTTCGCTGGACGCGGTGGCTGCTGCATCAATTTTTTATCGGAAGATTCCGCACCGAGTGCTAATGCAGGCAACATATCAGTGCCCAGATCGACAGCCAGAATTTGAATAATGGTCAACGGTAACGGGATCTTGAAGATAACAAAGGCAATATAAGGCAGTAATTCAGGAATGTTGGACGTCAGAATATATGTCAGAAATTTGCGGATATTTTCAAAGACGGTACGCCCTTCTTCAATCGCATTGACTATGCTGGCAAAATTATCATCGAGCAAAATAATATCTGACGCTTCTTTTGCGACATCCGTACCCGACACCCCCATTGCGATACCGATATCAGCAATTTTTAGTGCCGGCGCATCGTTTACACCATCACCTGTTACCGCGACAATTTCATTCTTACGTTTCAGCGCTTTTACGACATGCATTTTCTGCTCTGCCGTCACCCGAGCAAAAATGATTTCCGGGCTATCCAGAACCAGATGCAAATGAGCAGCACTCATTTTACGTAATACTTTGCCCTCTAAAACCACCGGATTAGCCGATGTTACCATGCCTATTTCACGTGCAATGGCGACTGCAGTATGAGGGTGATCACCCGTCACCATGATGACTTTGATCCCTGCCGAATGACAGCGCGCCATCGCTTCTTTAACTTCTGGCCGAGGTGGATCGTGCAAACCAATCAGCGCGGAAAAGATCAAATCATGTTCTTCAGGAAGCTGTTCTGCGTCTAAGCGGCGGTAAGCAAAAGCCAACACTCGCAAGCCTTCGTTCGCCATGGTGTTTTGTGCTGTCGTGATCTGCCGTTGCACCGCATGATCAATTGAAATGAGTTGATCTGTGCTTTCCGACCGACTCAGCACATGCGTACACAGCGGTAATACTGTCTCAGGAGCCCCTTTGCAATATAACCAACGTTCTCCGGCATGCTCGATCACCACTGACATTCGTTTGCGATCACTATCAAATACGATCTCGGAAGTTATTGGAATATCACCAAAATCATGGCTCTGTCTCCCAAAATCGGCGAGCGCAATCTCCATCGGATCACCCAGCCAAACAGGCTGGTTTTCGTGAAAACTCTTCTTCAGATTATGGCAATATTGTGCATTTTGAATCAGTCGAATATCGCTCGCATATGCCGCGTGATCTGTAATTTCATTCAACTGATCGTGCCGGTAAATTCTGGTGGCGGTCATCTTGTTTTGCGTTAATGTGCCGGTTTTATCAGAACAAATCACCGTGGTGGAACCCAGCGTTTCCACTGCCGTTAAATGACGAACCAACGCATGTCGTTTAGCCATCCGTTGTGTTGCCATCGCCAGACTGAGCGTCACTGTGGGCAATAATCCTTCCGGTACATTCGCCACAATAATACCGATAGCAAACATCAGGTTCTCCCAGAAAGGCAGCCCCAATACGGCGCCGACACCAAAGAAAACCACACCTAATGTTGCAGCAAACCCAGCCACCAGCTTTGACAGCCGGGCAATTTCCAACTGTAAATGAGAGATGCTGCCTTGCTCGGTTTGCGTCAGATGCGCTATTTGTCCAAACTCTGTATGCCGCCCGGTCGCAAAAATAACCGCCCGACACTGCCCCGATACCACTGACGTGCCTGCCAACAGCAAATTTTTTGCATTTAATGCTGAATTCTCCGCCACTGTCTCAGCTGTTCGCGCCATGGGTAATGACTCACCGGTCACCGTTGAGATATTCACCCGCACACCGGCAGCATAAATTAACCGACAATCGGCCGGCACATTATCGCCTTCCTCTAAAACAATGCAGTCACCCGGCACCAGCATTTCCGCCAAAATCGGTTGTAATTGACCATCACGGAGCACAAGCGCCTGTTGCGGTAATAATTTGGTTAATGCTGAAATAGCTCGTTCCGCGCGATACTCTTGCCAGAACGAAAATATGCCGTTGATCAGAATGACGCCAAGAATGGCGATCCCGAGTGTGAGCATTCCTTCGTGTGGCGCTCGGGTTTCTGCAAAAAAAGCTAACCCGGCCGCGATCCATAAAATGAGCGCAAAGAAATGCGTAAATTCATCGAGAAAGCGCAACAAGATAGATTTTTGCTTAACCACTTCCAACCGGTTATAACCAAACGCGCGCAAACGCCGTTGCGCCTCAGCATCGGTTAACCCTTGTTCTGTCGTTTTAAGACTATCAAGTGCTTCAGCAACGGAGAGATTGGCAATAAACATAAGTTATCCCAATACAATTGGTTGGCTTTAGGAGAAACGCGACATAACTCGCCCGATCTAGTATTAGCTTAGACCAGATTAGATATCGGAAGGAAAAACAACGCGTTTAATGCGCTATCTATGGAAGAATTAATACCATTTTTTGTGTTAAAAACTATGATTAACGCAGGAAAAAGAATCTAATCAAACGCATTGGCTACTTTCAGGGAATGACCATGAATACACGTTTCAAACCACGCCGCGCAACCTGTATTGTTGAATGTGATGATGGCATTTTGTTAGCTGAAACCAGCGGTGGCCTTTTATTGTTACCGGGCGGACAAGCAAACCGTGGCGAATCGAGACTGGAAGCTGCCATCCGCGAATTAAGAGAAGAGACAACCTTACAGGCACATGCTGCTATCTATTTATTCGATCACGAGTCATTTTCCAATCGGCATAAAGTGTTTTACCTCATCGCCACTGGCACACCGAAACCGCAAGATGATGCGGTCGCGTTGCATTACACAAAGTCATTATCCGTTGAACAACAAGCCACATTATCCCCGGCAACCATAGAGATCCTTCGCCGTTTCGATGACATCAAAAAAGAACATGAACATCAATTTGCCATGCTCAAAGTTATCTGTCTGAAAGATAAACTCGCTATTTAAAAATCAGCCTCGGGAGTCGCCGTAAACATACGGCACTCCTCAGCCTGCACTCTAAGGGGCAACTTCAAACCGTTTTGCAATTGCGCTGATCACCCCCCGCTCTTCACGGATAAAATCTACAAATGCCTGTGCCACCGGCGACAAGCGTTTACCGCGGGCATGCACCAGACACCAGCTACGATACAGGGGTAATTCCTTGACTGGCAGTTCCCGTAAAACACCTGCCTTTAATTCAAGATGCACTGCGTGACGCGGTAGAAATGCCAATCCTAACCCCGCGACTACACCTTCCCGTTGCGCCTCTTGCGAGTTGAGTTCGAGTGTTCTGGGAAAATGCACCCGCTTTTGCTGGAAAAACTCTTCGCACGCTTTGCGTGTACCCGAACCCGGTTCACGGATCAGCAGAGTCCATTCCTGCAAATCTTTCAAACTCAGATTTTCAATCTGGCATACCGGATGTTCAACCGGGGCAACCGCAATGATCGGGTTATTCAGAAACGGCATGAATTCTACGGCCATATCTTCCGGCACCAGCGACATGATCACCAGATCATCCTTATTCTCACTCAGACGTTGCAGTATCTGCGCCCGGTTAACGACCCTTAATAATGGGCTGACATCTGGGTGCCGACGTTGAAACGCAGCGAGTATATGAGGCGAAAGATATTTCGCACTCGATTCGGCGGATAAACGGAGCTGCCCCTTTAATGAACCGCGCAAATCAGACAATTGCATATCTAGCTCGTCTAACCGCTGGAAAACATCATTAGATGCATTTAAAAGACTACTTGCCGCATCAGTCAGATACAGCCTCTTTCCGACATATTCAAACAACGGTTGGTCAATTAATTCCTCCAACTGCCGCATCTGCAAGCTAACTGCCGGCTGAGTCAATGCCATAGATTCTGCTGCCCGACTATATGAAAGCGTTTCGCAAACAGCACGAAATACTTGTAACTGTCGTAATGTGATCCGCATTAAGGAATTTCGCATGCTCTCGCCTCTATCAATAAGCAATTACTTATAGTAAATACAATAAAGATTAATTTTAATTAATTCTAGATACAAAGTAGGGTTATAAACGTTTAAGGATCATTCACCTGTGAACAGCAAGGAGGTAGTTCTTCGTGATAAAAAAAATTCTGATTGCCAATCGGGGTGAAATCGCCGTTCGAATCGTGCGTGCTTGTGCCGAAATGGGGATCCGCTCGGTTGCTGTTTATTCCGATGCTGACCGCCACGCACTACATGTAAAACGCGCCGACGAATCCTATAGCCTTGGACAAGATCCACTCGCCGGCTATCTCAGCCCGCAACGTCTGGTCAGTCTGGCAGTAGAGACCGGTTGTGATGCTCTGCATCCTGGTTACGGCTTCCTGTCAGAAAATGCTCATTTTTCTGAGCTTTGCGAGCAACACGGTATCAAATTCATTGGCCCAAGTGCCGAAGTGATCCGCCGCATGGGCGATAAGACCGAAGCACGTCGCAGTATGATTGCGGCGGGTGTTCCCTGCACGCCGGGCACTGAAGGTAATCTGGCGGATCTGGCAGAAGCCATTCGTGAAGCGGCTCGCATTGGTTACCCAGTGATGCTGAAAGCAACCTCCGGTGGCGGTGGTCGTGGTATTCGTCGCTGTAACTCTCAGGAAGAGTTGGAGCAGGCTTACCCGCGTGTTATTTCTGAAGCGACTAAAGCCTTCGGTTCAGCAGAAGTGTTTTTGGAAAAATGTATCGTTAATCCAAAACACATTGAAGCTCAAATTCTGGCCGACAGCTTTGGTAACACAGTTCACTTATTTGAACGTGACTGCTCTATTCAGCGTCGCAACCAGAAACTGATTGAAATTGCGCCAAGCCCACAGCTGACACCAGAACAGCGTGCGTATATCGGCGAATTGTCAGTACGCGCAGCCAAAGCGGTCGGTTATGAAAATGCCGGTACTGTTGAATTCCTGCTGGCCGACGACGAAGTTTATTTCATGGAAATGAACACGCGAGTGCAGGTAGAACATACCATCACCGAAGAAATCACGGGTATCGACATCGTTCGTGAACAGATCCGCATCGCTTCCGGCCTGCCGCTGTCAATCAAGCAAGAAGATATTCAGTATCATGGTTTTGCGTTGCAATTCCGAATTAACGCCGAAGATCCGAAAAACAATTTCTTCCCTTCTTTCGGCAAGATCACGCGCTATTACGCGCCCGGTGGCCCTGGTGTTCGCACCGATACCGCCATCTATACCGGTTATGTGATCCCACCGCATTATGATTCGATGTGTCTGAAATTGGTGGTTTGGGCGTTGACCTGGGAAGAAGCTTTAGCCCGCGGATTGCGCGCCCTGGACGATATGCGTTTACACGGTGTCAAAACCACAACGCCATATTATCAGGAAATTTTGCGTAATCCTGAATTCAGAACCGGTCGTTTTAATACCAGCTTTGTGGAAGAGCATCCCGAACTGCTGGAGTATTCAGAAAAACGCAGACCGGAACAGTTGGCTTTAGCGATTGCAACAGCAATTGCGGCATACGCTGGATTATAACAATTTCACACCGGTCGACAGGCCGTTAACCGGAAGAGGATGAGTAGAGAATGAGTAAAAAAATTACGGTTACAGACACTATTCTGCGAGATGCCCACCAATCGTTGCTGGCGACCCGCATGCGCACTGAAGACATGCTGCCAATCTGTAGCAAGCTGGATCAGGTCAGCTACTGGTCACTGGAAGTCTGGGGTGGTGCTACGTTTGATGCTTGTGTTCGTTTCCTGAAAGAAGATCCGTGGGAACGTCTGCGTCAGCTGCGGAAAGCGCTGCCAAACACGCGTCTGCAAATGCTGCTGCGTGGTCAGAACCTGCTGGGCTATCGCCACTACAGCGATGATGTGGTCGAAGCGTTTGTGGCTAAAGCTGCTGAAAATGGCATTGATGTTTTCCGTATTTTTGACGCCATGAACGATGTGCGTAATCTGGCCACCGCAATCAAAGCGGTTAAAAAAGTCGGTAAACATGCTCAGGGCACTATCTGCTACACCACCAGCCCAGTGCATACCACCGAAGCGTTTGTGGCACAGGCGCATGAATTAGTCGCTTTAGGCGTTGATTCTATCGCAGTCAAAGACATGGCCGGTTTATTAACACCGTTTGCCACCGGCGAATTAGTCAAAGCACTGAAAGCCGCCGTATCGCTGCCAATTTTCGTTCATTCCCACGATACCGCTGGCGTTGCCACTATGTGTCAGCTGAAAGCGATCGAAGCGGGTGCGGATAATATCGACACCGCTATCTCCAGCATGGCTTGGGGCACCAGCCACCCTGCCACTGAATCAATGGTTGCAGCACTGCGCGGCACTGAATACGACACTGGTTTAGATCTGGAGTTACTGCAGGAAATCGGTATGTATTTCCATGCGGTGCGTAAAAAATATCATCAGTACGAAAGTGATTTCACGGGCGTGGACACCCGTGTTCAGGTCAATCAGGTGCCCGGTGGCATGGTTTCCAATCTGGCAAACCAGCTGAAAGAACAAGGTGCATTGAATCGCATTAACGAAGTGTTTAACGAGATCCCGAAAGTACGTAAAGATCTGGGTTACCCACCACTGGTAACACCAACCTCTCAGATCGTGGGTACTCAGGCGGTATTCAACGTATTAGCTGGTGAGCGTTACAAAACCATCACCAATGAAGTAAAACTCTATCTGCAAGGTCGCTATGGTAAATCACCAGCACCAGTAGATACGGCGTTACAACATCAGGCGATCGGTAAGGAAGAAGTGATCGATGTTCGCCCTGCTGACCTGCTAAAACCAGAACTGGCTAAGTTACGTACTGAGATCGGTGCACTGGCAAAAACAGAAGAAGATGTGCTGACTTACGCCATGTTCCCGGATATTGGCCGTAAATTCCTGAGCGAACGTGATGCCGGTACTTTGGTACCAGAAGCCTTGTTACCAATTCCAGGTACAGCCGCAGAACAACCTGTAGCGAAAGAAGGCATGCCAACCGAATTTGTGATTGATGTGCATGGCGAAAGCTATCATATCGACATTACCGGGATCGGTATTAAGAGTGACAATAAACGCCATTTCTACATGTCGATCGATGGTTTGCCAGAAGAGGTCGTTTTTGAACCACTGAATGCTTATGTAGGTTCAGGTGCCAGCAACAAACGTAAACAAGCGGCAGCACCAGGTGATGTCAGCACTGCAATGCCGGGTAACATTGTTGATGTGCTGGTCAATGTGGGTGACAAAGTGAAAGCAGGTCAACCGCTGCTGGTTACTGAAGCGATGAAGATGGAAAGTGAAATTCTGGCGCCAATCGCGGGTAATGTAAAAGCGGTTCACGTTGCTAAAGGCGATCGCGTTAACCCAGGTGATGTTTTAATCGAAATCGAAGGTTAATTTCCTATCACCCGAATAAACCCTGGTATTTTTTGCCAGGGTTTGTCTTTAATTCGAACACGCAATTTAATCCCCTCGCCTCATCACAAATACCGAAATTTATCGTTATTTAAAAATTAAAATCCCGACTTAATTCTCTGTTAAGGTTGGTCGTTTACACTATAGTCACGCATCATTGGCATACTTAAACAGGTCACAGAGTGAAATTGAGATTTCAACTTAAAAGTCAGTACCTTACATTGTTATTGGCAAGTTATTTTACATTAATTCTAAACTATCCATTCTTTCGGGAATCATGGAAAGTTTTGAACTCAATTGAGAATGTCAAAACAGGCTTTATTATCTCAATCCCTTTGTTTGTTTTGTTTGCATTAAACATTCTGTTTTCACTATTTACGATAAAATACCTTAGTAAACCTATATTTATCGCTTTAGTTCTCACGTCTTCACTGGTTGCTTATGCTGGTCTAACCTACGGCACAGTGTTTGACTACGGGATGATAAAAAACTCAGCACAGACCAATATGTCTGAAGCTTCGAGTTATCTTAACCCTTCGTTGATTATCTGTTTTCTGCTGACGGGTATCATCCCTGCATTTTTGATTGCAAGAACAAAAATCATCTATCGCCCTTTGCTGAAAGAGGTTTTGACTAAGTTCGCCGTTATCAGCCTTTCTCTACTCGGGTTACTGATCATTGCGTTCTTCTATTATCAGGATTATGCCTCTGTTGGCCGAAACAATAAGTTTTTGCAAAAATATATCGTACCAACCCAATACACCTGGAGTGGTTATAAATACGTCAAAGAAACGTATTTCACGACACCGCTGGTGTATCAACAATTAGGGTTAGATGCGAAAAAAAACGTCCCCCCGACGGTAACAAAACCACAAATGACCGTGATGGTGTTAGGTGAAACCGCACGGGCGATGAACTATCAATACAACGGTTATTCACGTGACACCAACCGTTTTACCGCACCAGATGGGCTCATCTCATTCCGCCATGT
This sequence comes from uncultured Tolumonas sp., assembly GCF_963676665.1. Classification (NCBI taxonomy): domain Bacteria; kingdom Pseudomonadati; phylum Pseudomonadota; class Gammaproteobacteria; order Aeromonadales; family Aeromonadaceae; genus Tolumonas; species uncultured Tolumonas sp. Next base: position 83,195 of record NZ_OY781368.1, on the reverse strand, counting down.
TTCTTCTTGCGGCACAGCAACCGCAGTTTCCGTTCCTTGCATGTTTTCATTTATGGGGCGAAAAAACTATGATGAAAGCCGAGCTGAAACACAGGATAACGTGTTGGATGTGATCCACCGTGCTGGGTTAAATGTTCAATGGATCGATAACGACAGCGGCTGTAAAGGCGTCTGCGCACGTGTTCCTACACTTAATATTGATATTAAAACGAAGTCGCCACTGTGTGATGGCACCTATTGTTTTGACGAAATCATGTTACCGGAATTAAAACGCTTACTGGCAGAAGCAAAAGGAAAAGATACCTTAATTGCATTACATCTGATCGGTAGCCATGGTCCAACTTATTACCGACGTTATCCTGCTTCCCATCGTATTTTCACTCCTGATTGTGAACGCAGTGACATTCAAAATTGTTCGCATGATGAGCTGGTCAATACCTATGACAACACGATTGCTTATACCGATTACATGTTGTCGCAAGTGATCGCCTTATTAAAAGCGAATAGCAGCGAATACAACACCAGCATGTTGTATATGTCAGATCACGGTGAATCGTTGGGCGAAAAAGGATTGTATTTGCATGGCACACCTTACGCGTTAGCGCCTGAAGAGCAAACGCATGTGCCTGGATTGCTATGGTTATCTGATAACTACGCCAAAGAAAAACAGATCGATACCGATTGCTTACGTAAAGAAGCTCAGAGTAAACAAGTATCTCAAGATTATTTGTCGCATAGTTTGCTGAGTTTAACTGGCGTGGCAACATCCACTTATAAACCAGAATTAGATCTTATTTCTGGTTGTCGTAGAAACAGCTAACTGACGAGCCAAACGCTTGGATTAATTTGAACCGGAGATATTTCTCCGGTTTTTTTTCATCTCAATGTAACTGATTTAGTTGCGTAGGAATTCCGGGCACAAAAAAACCAGCTTGCGCTGGTTTATTGTTTTATCTAAAGAATGGTGCGGAAGGAGAGACTCGAACTCTCACACCTTGCGGCGCCAGAACCTAAATCTGGTGCGTCTACCAATTTCGCCACTTCCGCGCTGTATTCTTTAAATGGGGTGGCTAATGGGGCTCGAACCCACGACAACCGGAATCACAATCCGGGGCTCTACCAACTGAGCTATAGCCACCATCGAACTGTGTTGCCTTACCACTTAAAGCGAACAACTCATCGTTGGTACGCCCTACAGGAATCGAACCTGTGACCCACGGCTTAGAAGGCCGTACCTGTTAATTAGCGTCTTAACACTCTTACTTACACCATAGTACATAGAGATATTTCATATTTAAACTATGTTATTTCGTGATTTATGTCAATTAATTCAACTTAAAATGCTTTTATGTGGCCAATTCGTCTTTGCACTTCTACTGCAATCTCTCCTATGATTTTTCTAAATTTCCATAAAAATATGTTCTGAAATGGAACATTTAGAGTGTATTCCCTCGCCTCTGTAGATTGTTTTTTCTTGTATCTGGCTTATCTTAAGACGTTAATTGAGCGAAGAGATTTGTTATCCGCATAAGAAATCATCAAGATCCACGATGATATTTGCTGCAAAAGGAATGGCCGCTCAAGGTAGAGCGGAAGCAATCATATCGAGAGTTCACAACTTACTAGTTGCAGAAAACCTGCTGTACAGAACTTTCATGCCAGTCAGCCGAATCAAAAATAGATCGGCGATATAACGTACTTGTGGACTGATGAGGCTGGCTTTATTTAGCCATCGTGATTGATTTGTACTCACGTAAAGTCATTGGCTGGTCGATGTCAAAACGCATGAATGCGAACTTAGTCTGTGATGCATTACAGATGGCGTTGTTCCGTCGTAAACACCCAAAAGGTGTCATCATGCAGAGTGATAGAGGAAGCCAATATTGTTCTCACGATTATCAAACACTGTTACGTGACCACCAATTAAAATGCAACATGAGTGTAAAAGGCTGTTGTTACGATAATGCCTGTTCGTAAAGTTTTTCCATAGCTTGAAAGTAGAAGCGATCCATGAAGAAAGATTTGAAACGCGAGTTCAAATGAGAGAAATTATATTCGAATATATTGAAGCTGATTACAATCGACAGCGTTTACACAGTTATTTAGATTACAAAAGTCCAGATGAATTTGAACAACAGAAAATAGCTTATCCGTGTGTCCAATATCGCTGAGCTAGATCATTTGAGTTTCAGGATGGTAATGCGTACATCCTTAACTATGAGGATTACCACAACTAATGGCAATGTATAACCCTCCTCACCCTGGTGAGTTTATTGAGTCTATTTATTTAGAACCCTATGGCATCAGTTGTCGCAATCTTGCCTCCCACCTCGGTGTTGCTGCATCAACATTAAGCCGCATTCTGAAAGGTCAAAATTCAGTCACGCCAGAAATGGCATTGCGGCTATCTAAAGTGCTAGGTCGTACACCTGAAAGCTGGCTTGCCATGCAAGATAACTATGAATTATGGCAAGCCCGTCAAACGTTGAATCTTTCAAATGTTCATCCTCTGAATCTTACCTCGCTTACAGCTTAACAAAACTTGAAATTGGACAGCACAATGTGCCGCCATTTAAGTCGAAGTAAATGCTTGTGAGAATTATTTCTATTATTCCAAAAGAGATTTTATTGGTTGCTGATTTAAATTCCAGTGATCAAAAAATCGATCGCAGCAATAATTTCATCCCGAAACGTACTCAGATCATGCGTTGGCTCAATCAAGATCTTGGTTGGCACACTCGTCGTCTGTTGTGTCAGGATCACGAAGTCACCTTCATCCAAATGGATGATCGGGCATAAATGACTTGGCGCTTTCTTTTCTATTAGCTCTACTGGCGTTAACGGGATAACCAAACGTGTATTCAAGTTTTCTAAGAGATCGCTTTGCACATCAACGAAAAATGGATATGTGGTGGCCGTGGCTTTATCGGGATTTCTATATAACGTAAATTGTGACATTAGAATGCTCGAAATGAATCAGAAAATAGTCCATGTTTTTCAGTAAGTTCATTGCAAGCACTGATAGCTTCAATATTTTGTTTTAGCCATTCTGCCTTCTTCCGTTCATGAACTTCTTGAATAAGCGCTTTTTCCATTGTTGCAGAAAGATTGATGTTCAAGCGTTTAGCCTCAGCTAATAACTCACTATTCAAGCTAAGGTTGGTTGCTTTTTTAGGTGCTTGTGTGCTGTATGAGTTTCTCATAGTTTCACCATTTAAAATGCGTATAAATAATGCGCATAAACTATAGGTGTAAACCAGATGCTAGACAAGACATTTAACAAAAACTTAGTGTGGGACCACTTCGTGGGCCCACAAGTCGAAGTTATATCCTGCATCGGTGGGTATGTTTATAATCCGTCAGGGCTCTTTTTAGGTGCTAGCGATGAACAAACAATCCTTAGAAGAAAAACAAGCATTTGCGGCGAAAATTCGTGCTCGTAACTATGCTGCAAGCCTTCGACTTGAAGGTATAAGGCCAGCTGTTTTTGAACTCCCTATGACCAAAGAAAGCATTATCAGCAAGTACAAATCTCAAATATCACAATGAGCAAAGATAAGTACAGCACGAGCCAAGATCCATATTGTTTAAAAAACCTAGTAGCTGCTTTTTGCCTTGTTTCCACTGTTTTATCTGTAGATCACAAAGTCTTGATCAACAAGTTATTCACGCATTTCAAGCAGAGAAAAGTGGTGGATTAACAAAATAATTTATATCCTTGAAGGGGTCGCTTCACGCCTATTTTGTTAGCCCACAAAAGCAGCAGTGGCGCACCTTAGCCAGACGATTATCTGCTCTATAACCAGAAAACAGTGGCTGCAACCTTGAATAGACAATGATCACGAGCAACCGCAGCCCGTAAATTCAAAGCCTCCACACAGAATGATCTCAACCTACTAGTTGCAGAAAACCAGCTGAAATAGAACTTCCATGCCAGTCAGTCGAATAAAAAATGGGCTGGAGACATTACCTACCTATGTACCGATGAATACTGACTCTACTTGGCCATCATGATTTATTTATACTCACGTAAAGTCATTGGTTGGTCGATGTCAGAGCCCATAACTGCGAATTTGGTTTGTAATGCATCACAAATGGCTTTATTCCGTCGCAAGGACGAATATTGAAATCGTATGCTTCGATAGAAGAATTTTGGTAAAGCAGAAGAGGAAAGCTATGAGCCAGTCTCAACTAGCCATAGTTAAAATGGTGCTTCATAAAAATATCTATGTGGCACCCTCTTTTCTCAAGTTGAGTCCATAACATCGGTAAATGGGATTTAAGAATATTCGCAATTACATGGATGTCATCATCAGTGTCCTCTGTAGAGGCTTTAACCCAATCTGCAGGAGTTAAAATTGTAAGACCTGGATGGAAGTATTCAGGAATAGATGCTCGTATTGATGCTTCATCACCACTAGCGACATAGATAGTGACCCCTTCACCGGTTGCGTAGTAATAGCTTACACCGACATAAAACATATCAACTCCTTTCTACATCGCTCGGTATTCTCTACAAGAGTTAAAACTTTTGCAGGTAATTCAGCACGACAGTCGCATCACGATCTGGATTTTCTAGTGTCTTGCATTCTGCATCCCCCATCAAAAATTTCACGCAATCATCCGGAGAATCACTGGCATTCAGTTCTTCGATCAGTCCCCGGATAGTTTCGCGAATAAATTGAGGGATTGTGATCCCGATGTTCGCTGCGGCTAGACCAATGATTGCTCGCTCGGAGGGGTTTAATCGAAGATTGATTCGGTTTTTTCTAAGATTAGGCTCTGGTCGAGCTAATGCAGAGGCGCGGCGTGCACCGTACTGCTTTTTCACTAGATATTTACTAATGCGCCGCATGATCACTCCTTTTACTTTTTCACATTATATAGTAACAGGCATTAGCTTTGTTTGGTAAATAGATGCCGAAGGAAATGAAAGAGATTGTTGATCCTGGGAGAATGGGGCAATTTTGTGACAGCAAAGATTTCACTGGCACAGTGATGGATATTTTCGTGTTTGGAATGACGGAAATCTGCGATTTAACAACCTTATTTGCAGCTCATTATCGAAGGGCTTGGCTACTGAAACATAACAGTTTGTTCATGTCCTGCTCCACCTGAAATCTCAGCGGCTCACCATGTTTCAGCAGCCGTCCACATCGCTGGCGGGTAATTCCTCGAAACGATGGTTTTATAAAGTTTCGCGGTAATAATTAGCAAATTTACTTTTTTGCTACCGCACAATAAAAAATTGAAACTTGTTCGCTTTGCTCACTGGACGGCACTGCGTGCCGTCGTTTAATTAAAAGTTAAGTTCTTATTTGTCATAGCAAGCCTCGATTAAACATTGAAGACCTGTTAACCGGTGCTATAATCAGGTCTATAGATCACAATCGAGATACCATAATGCAAGTCAAATTCTCAGAAGATGTGGTTCCATTGTCCGATCTCAAAGTGAATCCAGGCAAAATTGTTAATCAAACCGTTGAAACTCAACGCCCCATTCTTCTTACCAGTCGAGGTCGTGGGGTTGCAGTCGTCCAGTCCTTGGCTGAATACGAAACTCGTGAAGAAGAATGCGCTTTTCTCAAAGCAATTGCTCAGGGTCTTACGGATGCTCAAGAAGGCAGAACAATGTCTCTTGATGATGCCAAGAAGAAACTGGGCTTGCGCTAATGAAAATTACGATCACCGATTCTACTTACGAAGATCTTATCGATATCAAAGAACATTATAAACTTGAAGGTGTTGAACATATCGGGGAGAAACATGTTGATGATATTTTTAACCATATTGAAAATCTATCTGAACATCCTCAGATGGGACGTATTGTCCCTGAATATGGTCTTCCATCGCTCCGAGAACTTATTCATCCGCCCTACCGTATTGTTTATCTGCTGAAAGTAGATGAAGTGCAAGTTATCAGAGTGTGGCGAAGTGAACGATTATTAAAACTGAAATGATCGATAAGGTCAAAAAGCGAACTTAACAAAATTTTCATGTCGGATGGCACTACGTGCCACCGCATAAAACGAAGTTAGATTTACCAATAAATACTTGTGACCTACATGCTTATTATCTTATCGATCATTGTCATTCTTTTTGCTGGTTTCACCCAAGGTGTTTCAAAAGAAGTGTTCCGTGCTAATGGCACTGCGATGGGTGTGATATTGAATGCATTCACTGTGGCTGGTTTTTATTCTGCTGGCTTACTCAATGCTGATGTAGAGTCACATCTGATTTGGTTGCTACCAAGTTTGATTATTGGCGCATTTTTAGGCGCAAAATCTATTCATCGGGTAAACGAACAGGTGTTCAAAAAGCTTTCGCTTTATCTGATCCTTGTCTCTGGCATCTTAACAACATGCTTAGCTATCAAGTCATTGGCATAAGGCAAATCTAACAAAAAACTCAAACTCGTTCGTGTTGCTCACTGGACGGCACTACATACGGCTTTCCATTGGCAATTTTTTACCATAGCCATGATAAATTTCGCTTAGATATCGGTCTCATTCATTAGGCGACTTTATCAGTCATTTACTTAACCATACTCTGATATCTTCGGTCTTACCCGATTGTTATCTCTGCCATTGTTGTAACTCTCTACTTCAGAGAGCTTAAAAACATCATTATAATATTGCTTGTGCCGTCTTGAGTTGTGTTTCCAACTTTTTGCAACTCAGTAAACAGAGGATGGATCATCATCCCATGGGTCAGCCAACGTGCGACCTCATGCTGCTTAATTTCATCGGATAACCACGACGCTCAATTTTGAGCAGGAAGTAGTAGCTATTTTCCTGTTGATAACGTCAGCGGCCTGAACCTCGAGCCTTTATTTCATTATCAGGAATAAAATCCAGTGCTGCAGAATTAATACAATAGCGCAATCCACCTTTGTCAGCGGGTCCATCATCGAATACATGGCCTAAATGGACACCCGATTTGACTGCATACACTTCTGTCCGTACAAGTTCCAAACTAACATCGTCTGTGTCTGCGATGACATTTTTTGTGATTGGCCGAGTGAAACTCGGCCATCCGGTACCTGAATCAAATTTGTCTGCTGAGGAAAACAGAGGAATGCCCGAAATGATATCAACATAAATACCCTTCTGATGATTGTTCCAATAAAGATTATGAAATGGCAGCTCGGTACCCTCTTTTCGCGTCACAGCAAATTGTTCAGTTGTTAAGGGGTGCCTTTATAATCAGAGTTTGTTGTCCGTTTGCAGGTTCCGTGGCCAGCACAGACCAACGCCCCATCAACACCAATATTGGTAGTAAGAGATAACGTACAAACATCATGATCCCTAATTCCCGAAGGTAAATGAATACATTTCAACAAGCTCTTTATCCACTGAGATCGTAACAATGTCATCTTCAACATCTTTTAGTGCCGCCACTTCATACAACCGATGCTCATTGACCAGTAATGTGTTGTTATGCACTTCTGAGCTTAGATTCACGCCATGTTCGAGGTGAACATTGATCGCCACAGGTTTACCATCTTGGCTGCCCATAACCAGAAAAACCTTGCCGGCTTTGAAGTGCAGTTTGAGTTGTGCCTGTGCTGTTTTCGGTACGATAAAATTCTCCTGACTAAGCCATTTTCCTTGTAATGCCCAGTCATGGAGCTCTAATTTTTCGGGAAAAGAATACGATTGCAGAGAGAGCCTGCTTTCCTTGCTGACAAAACGTTCGGCCCGCTCCAATCCGAGATAGGTTTCTTGTGTTTGTCCATTGCTTGTCATACGGGCTTCCGAATTTTGTATTGGCGCAGGTTGCATCCCCAGCAAAGAACGGATCTTATTCTCTGTTTCAAGATAATTACCTTCCCCGAAATGGCTTTCGACGATCTGCCCATTGCGGTCGATCAGGTAATGTGCCGGCCAGTAACTATTGTGATAATTCATCCAGGTCGCAAATTGGTTATCTAATGCAACCGGATAGCTGATGCCAAATTGTTTGATTGCTTTGGCCACATTTGCTGGCTGGCTTTCAAACGGAAACTCCGGTGAGTGCACACCAATAACGACCAGTCCTTGTTCCTTGTATTGTTCATACCAACGCTCAATATATGGCAAAGTCCGGATACAGTTGATGCAGGAATAGGTCCAGAAATCAACCAGTACGACCTTCCCTTTTAACTGTGTAACCGTAAGAGGAGATGAATTGAACCATTGTGTAATTCCTGTAATTTCCGGTGCAGACTGTTTTGTTTCTGCGATCGGCTGCGCCGAACTTGCCACTGTCGCGGGTTGAACCAAATCCGCCGACTTGTCCGCTTCCACCGATGAGATCGCTGGTGAAGACACAGCCCAAACCCCGACATTGAAATCAAACAAGCCAAACAGCGCAAACACCACTACCAGCAACCCCATACCTCTGCGAAATAGCGTGGTATATTTGGCAAATTGCCGGATCTGTGTTGTCAGTCGCTGCCCAAAAACAGAAATAATCAGCATGGGGATTGCGGTGCCCACACTGAAAAACAAAACAGTCGCAATGGCATCAGCATCTGTTTTGGCCTGCACCACCTGCAGTAATGCCGCCGCCAATAGCGGCCCCGCGCAGGGAGTCCATACCACACCGATCAACGTTCCGACCAGAAAACCGCCCAGAACACTATCAGCCCGCTTGCCTGACGACAATGCTTCGGCATTATTGGCTAATCCATTGGTAAAAAAAGCAAAACGCCCTTCCAGCACAGGGATCAGCATGATCAAACCAAGCAACAGCAACAGGAGAAACGCACCGTGCTGCAAGGTATCCTGCTGGATAGCGAGTAACGTAAATATTTTCCGCGACAGCAGTGCGAACATTGTGAAACTACTAATAAATCCACTGATGATCAGAAAAGGCCTGGCCCGCCCCCCCGTTGATGAGGCAGCCAGAATAAAAGGCAATATGGGTAAAATGCACGGTGAAAACGCGAGACCAAACCCCTCGGCAAGCGCCAGTGCGTTATGTGGAGTGAAAATGGACATAGGAAAATCCTTTTTTGAAATGATTTTCCTATAAATACGAACCGCTAACTGGGAAGGTTACACTACCAGGCAATTTTTTTTGTCAAAAAGCGCCGACCAACCCAGCCTAGAATAAGAATGGGGATACCATAAGCGACAACAATGAAAGTTGGGCTGTCCAGCGGGCAGTGGATGGAATATCCCACTGCCCCCGCCGCTGCCGCAGTCAAGCCGGCAACACTGGCACACTGTCTGGTATCTGCCGGCGCGTAGAACTTCAATAGCCAGTTCATGCCCAGCAATCCAGCACTACCATAGACTGAAACAGCCACAAGACATTCAGGAAAATTAGGCAGCAGAAAACCATGCAGGATCGTACTGGCATCAACAGTCAGCCATTCGATACCCAGACAAATAAACACGAATGAAACCAGTAGCCGCCACAACCAAGGTTGCTGCGCACGCGGTTGTGGTCGGCTCACACGATCTAGTTCCTGAATACAAACCAGTACGTTTAATGTTAAGAGGACGCTTTTCATCCAGAAAGATAACGGTACATGGCCACCTTGCAGCTCAGGTCGTACTCCCAACAGCACAAACGTGAATAACGCTGACAGCAGCAAAATTCCCCCAGCCAGAACAGTGATCCGGCAAGGCGCTTTCGGCGGTGGTGTCTGAGATAAAATAGAGATTAGTTCATTTGTATTCATCATCTGTTCCTCACCATGTCAGCCAATTTCTGTAATCCTCGGTGAACGATGACTTTGACGTTCGCTTCACTCAATTGATATGTCTCAGCAATCTCTTTTAATGAAGCACCGTCAACCTTCATAGCATAAATAATTTCATCCGCAGGCGGTTTTAGCTGTTTAAAGGAGTTTCAGCAGATCTGTCGTCGCCCCTGATGCATCATGATTACCCGGCACTGACAACTCTGGAATGCCTTCTTCATCAATCGACACATGCTGAGTTTTATGCCGCCTTATGTGGTCAATCAGTTTATGCTTGGCTACCCGTGTTAACCCAAGCTAAGAAACGGCAGGTTAATATCATATGTGTGCAATTTCAGATGTATCGCCAGCAGCGATTCCTGAATGATATCTTCCGCATATTCCCGAACATTCCAACGTGTCGCATATATGACCACTAACCGACGCAATACCGGCGTAAGCTGGTTCAATAGCGTCTTATAAGCTGTCTGCTCACCACAACGGATCTGTCGTATCAATGATCGCAGTTGTTCATCTGTAATTTGCGTATTTTTTGTCATCATTATCCAGAAATACGTTACTGACAGAAAAAAGTTACATCAATGCTGTAACTTTTATTTTGCTCAATCCGTAAGAGGTAATGGATGCACAGTATGTCATCCCTATCCCCCTTTTAACGGAGACTATTATGAACGCAATCATTCGTGTTTCTTTATATGCCAGTGTACTGGCTCTCATCACAGGTATTGCTACTGCACCAGTTTACGCGGAAGACAACTTAAACTCAGAACAATACCGCTACTTCACAACAAAACGACCAGATGATGAGAAAAGAGGATAGCATGAAATCAGACATGCCTATGACGCAGAAACCAGCCGATAGCATGAGCATGTCTGACGACCAGATGAAAAAAGAAAAACATGTCCAGGAACATGTCTTCTGGCGATAACAGTATGTCAGAGGAATAAACGCAGCTCTTGGAGTTTCCCTGAGACTGCTTTTGACATCAGGTTCAGGTAATACTGCTATCGGTACAGATTAAATCCCTTCACACAAATATATTAATTACTCTTGTTCACTGTGATTTGTTACCGAGAAAGTTTTTTCATTGCCGCCGATGAGTTATTCCCATGATCCTTGCAACTCAATGCTGGATTGACATGCCCAGCATGAAGATGCGCAGTAACGAAAACTCACAATCCAGAGAACGTAATCGCTTTCAGGCGGCACTCAAATATGACTTAGCACCCTATAAAACAAAACTATATATATGCTTGGATCAACAGCGAATAATAAAAGCCTGTGGAGGCTAATTTGCGTATATCCAACTTAATCCTGTCTGTGTGTGGCATGGTAGCATTTATTGGCATTTCCTCTGTGTCTTATGCAGATGATAAGGCTAGTGATCCCGAATTACTGCGCAAACAACATGAAATGCACCCCGGCGAACAAAATCATCCGGTGAACCAGAATGGAAAACCAGCAGCGGGCTGCCGGCAATACGACCCATACAGAACAAGTTCCTGCCCAAGGGATCCGGCTACCGAATGGTGCAGAAAAACCGAGCAGCAGTTCAGCATGTGGAACGGCCACACCACGATCATTCAGCCTATCCCTATGCAGCAGCCAACCAACACACGTCCTCAACAAGCGCCTGTGAATTCTTCACCTGCTATCAATAGTGGCGTGCCGGACAGAATGCATCAACTACCCAACAATACACCACAGAACCGGCAACCCATTCTGCCCAGCAGCAACCAAACCTTCCGTTAACAACGTACAGGGCAACCATACTGTTCCTCCATTGGCACCACAAAGAGATAGACATCCAGAACCTGCTCGAAGTGACCGAGGACGGGAATTGGGAGCGGAACCGAGCCCAAATCATTTTTGAACATCATGAAGAGCATGATCATCCCCGTTATTATCGTGAAATGCCACACGGATACCGCACCTACATCATCGCCGGTATTACCTATTTCTTTTTAGATAATCTCTGGTATGTCATGCATGACGATATGTATGAACAAGTAGAACAACCCAGCAATATCACCATCATCAACAATCAGCCCATGTATACCATGCCATACAACAATGGTGAAATGGCAATCATTGACTACAACGGGATCCGTTACTATGTAAAAAATGGACGCTATTACCGCAGAGAGATCAACGATTTATTTTTAGAAGTCACACCACCGTTCTGATCGTTATATATACCAGAGAGGGTGCCGGCTGTTATCCTTTTACCCCACCCTTTCTCTCCATCTTTGCCTCCGAGTTCCGCATCAACAAGCAATCATGGTTTTTGCTTGGATTTGCGGGGTAGCAGAAATAGTCAGACAAAATGACTGTTGTTGTAAATCCCATCGTATTTAATAATCTCAAGTACCATCAGACATTTTTCACGCAAGAGTCATGCATTTGCCGCATATAAAAGTTGACGCTCTGACACCCTAAGCCCTTCCTGAGTCATTCAGAACACAAGTGTTAGTTGAGGCCAAACCTGTATGAAATTACGCGTTGAAATGTATAAAAATATGAAACAATTGAACCCGATGATGCTTCTAGTTCGGCTTTCAGCTTAAGTTCTATTTAAATTGACTTTTGATCTTAAGATGAACTGAATCAATTAAAAGTCTATTTAAATGAAACTATATAAATAGTATATTCTTCATTAGTACATAATCTCATTTTTATAGACTTTTATGAAAACGCCATCTCAGCCGAAAACATCAGGTAAAGCAGTAAAGGCAACTGCGATGCCTGATTTATCAGATCGGTTTTCAACTGTTTTACTCGGCAAAGCCATCACGGCAAAACGCACAGGGATGAAACTGCGAATTGTTGATGTCGCCGCTGCATTATCCCTCTCCAAACAAACCATTGTGAAAATCGAAAAAGGTGACGATAAGGTCAACTTTAATAACATCCTGACAGTAATGGAATTTTTGGGGTTGACCTTTATGATCTGCTCCGATGCTTTGATACTAAAGTCTGATCCAATTGATTGCGGAGATCACGAAGATGAATGGTTCTGATTTCCATCGGTTAGATGTGTTTATCGGTAGTGATCGGAAAATAGCCACCATCGCAATTCCTGTTGGTTCAGATACCGAAATTTCTTGGGTATACGAATTATCGTGGCTGAAAGATGGTTTCCCAGTGTCGCCTCATCTTCCCTTTCATCAGGATCTTGACTCAAGATCAATCAGAAATTTTCTGCAAAATCTGTTACCTGAAGGGCAAGGTCTGGAAGACATCACTTCAAATACTACGATCTCAAAAAACAACACGTTTGGATTGATCCGCATCATTGGAGAAGAAACCTCTGGCGCATTGTCTTTTCGATCTCCCGATACAAAGCTGATCCCGACCTCATTTCGCTCCGTCAGTGATGCAGAGCTTACGAATAAATTACAGATCCATCAGGCAGTTGGTGGCTCAATAACTTACTGGGATGGACGAACTCGGCTATCTGTTGCAGGCGTTCAGGACAAACTGAATTTTCTTGAGCATGATGGCCGATTGGGGTTTGGAGAAGGCAAATTATGCTCAAATAAAATATTTAAATTTGAGAGTGGCAAAGTCCCGTTCATAGCAGCTAATGAGTTGTTTACGATGATCCTTGCGCGCAATGCTGGAATTGATGTACCCAACGTAGAAATTCGCAGTTATGGCGATATCAGAGCCTTCGTTATTGAGCGGTTTGATCGTCGTTATCTTTCTGACCGTGAGATAGTCCAACGACGTCATATCATTGATGGTTGTCAGGCTACGGACCTTCCCCCCTCTTACAAATATGAACGGCAGTATGGGGATGAAGGCGATGGAAAATTCATTCGGGATGGCGTTTCATTTCTGAAATTGTTTGCAATACAAACCAACAATGATGAAGTCTACCGATTAAAACTACTACAGTGGATGACCTTCAATATTCTGACGCGAAACTACGATGCGCATGGCAAAAACATCAGTTTCTTTGTCAGCAAACGCGGATTAGAACTAACCCCATTCTACGATTTGGTGAATATTGCTGCCATTATTACAGAGATCCAGAATCGGCAAATTAATCAAGGGATCGTAACAGAAGATCGCAGCCACAGTATTTCTCAACACTACGCGATGTCGATGGGTGGATTTGAGACCGGCTCTTCTGGTTATTTTCAGAACCCAATAACTGCTTATATGCTGGCTGATTTTGCTTCGCAATTTGGCATATCATTGCCACGAATTCAGTTGGTGATGCATCAATTCACAACATCGGTGCTTGCTGCAATCGAAATCAGTAGAGACGATACATGTAGACACAATCTGACAGCAGCTGAATCTCATCACATTGATTTATGTATTGAGATCATCCGGCTAGCGGCTGATGAACTGCTTCGCGAAATTGCGCAAATACCCGATATGAGAGATTTGGTTTAAAGATTTTTCACATAGAGGTGCATGATAATGAATAAAAAATATACGCTATCAGAATTACTTTCTCAGTGTTCCTCTGCCACCTCAGTTGGAATAAACGAAGAACAGCAAGCATGGCTTAATATGAGACCGATTGGTCGAGAGATAATCACCATCAGTGATGACGATTTTGACCACATGATGCAATTACTTGAGACACCACCGAAACCAACTGAAAAATTATTGGCCGCAACCCAAGCCTACAAATTGTCACACAGTCATAAACCATCAAAAACAACGATTAAAGCAATACAAGAAGCAAAAAATGGCAAATTACCTCGTTTCCGCTCTGTGGATGAACTAATGTATGACTTAAATAAGCCCCAAATTGCATATACTCGCTTTCGCCGTGAACTGCGAAAAATAATGAGACAAACTGATGAAACTGGTCCGATTGCAATTACAAGAGCAGGCAAAATCGTTGGTTACTGTGTTAGTCCCTCACTATTCAAATCATTTCAGCTACTAGCTTCATACGATGACTGAGATATGCAGTCGAAGAAGTCAAAGAAAACACAAATTAAACTGCACCAGCTCTAAATAGACTCTGCTGTAAAGTTAAAAACTACGCATTAATTGACGCGGATAAATCAGCAATTGAATAATAAATACATGAATCAAATTATGTTACCCATTCCCCCATTGATACGCCGGCGATCGCCGGAAGCGGTGGTCGCCTCTCACAACCAGAGAGGTATCAATGGAAAAATCAGCATCAAAACGCGCCTTACGCCGTCATCATACGCAACGTTTGAAACGCTATTATAAGCAAGCGCATGATTGGACAAAAACCAAGGAAAAACGCGATCCGGTTGCGGCTGGAAAACATTTTCAGACCCCCCATCCGTGCAGTTGTTTTATGTGTGGACATCGCCGTCGCTGGTATGGTTTGTCGTTAGCAGAGCAGAAAAATCAGTTAAATTTTGCAGAACAAATAGCAGATATCTGATGATGACATCAGCAGGGAATGCCCTGCTGATTCATTTCAGTAACTTATCGGTTTTACGCTTTTTATCCCGCTTCACATCAACGGTCATAAACACTGGTTTGCGGGCACTCGCTTTCGATAATGATGCAGAAATTGCTTCATTCAAGAATGATAAATCGTCCCATAAATCAGGTTGATTCAGATGATCGGAGATCGTATCGGCCATTTGTTCCAGAATGACAGCCGGTTTGATCACTTTCAAATCACGCCCGAATCGCAGTAACCCATCGTGATCTGGAAATGTATGGTGTTGATTTGCGCTTAAAACTGACCCACTTTTTGCGTTGAATTTTGACCCACCCTAATTCACTATTTTACGGGTTTGGGTTGTGGATAAACCGGTGTCTTTTTCTCCTTTTTCCCCTTGGTTGAACTTTCTTTAAAACGATAGCTGTCATTCCCAGTTTCAACAATATGGCAATGGTGTGTCACCCGATCTAACAGGGCTGTTGTCATCTTCGCATCACCAAATACATTCGACCATTCCGCAAAATTCAGATTGGTCGTGATGATCATGCTGGTACATTCGTATAGTTTACTCATCAAGTGAAAGAGTAAGGCGCCACCCGTTTGACTAAAGGGTAAGTAACCCATTTCATCCAGTACAACTAAGTCGGTGTGCATCAATCTGGCCGCGATTTGTCCTGCTTTGCCTTGCTGTTTTTCTTTCTCCAGCGCATTCACCAATTCAATGGTCGAAAAGAATCGAACGCGTCGGTGAAACTGTTCAATGGCCTGTATCCCGATGGCGGTAGCAAGATGGGTTTTACCGGTTCCCGGGCCGCCCACTAAAACCACATTTTGTGCATTATCCATAAAGTCACCTTGGCATAGTTGCCGGATAAGCGCCTCATTAGCCATGCTCTCAGTAAAGTTAAAACCATTCACATCTCGATAGGCAGGAAACTTAGCGGCTTTTAATTGATAGGCCACCGAGCGAACTTCTCGCTCTGCCAGTTCTGCTTTCAATAAATGATCTAATACCGTGATGCTGGCCTGAAATGCCGGTGAGTCTTGTTCCGCAAGATCTGCCAGCGCGTGAGCCATGCCATATAACTTCAGTGATTTAAGTACGGGGAGCATGGCATTAGTGAGCATGATGATCTCCTTGCAGTCTCAGATTGTCATAGCGGGTCACGTTAGCCAACGGCTCGATCTTCAGTGTCAGCTCGGGTGGGACATCTATCGGTGCCAGCGGTGTTTTATCCAGTAATCGACTCAAAATATTGAGGACAATTTGCTTCGAGGGTGCGCCCGTCTCCAACGCTAATTCAACTGCCGTCAATACATCCTGTTCATCGTGCAGCAATACCAGCGCTAAAATGTCCACCATCTCCCGATCACCTCCTATGCGCTTGAGTAGAATGGATTGCAATGTCCGGAAGGCTTGAGGCAATTCGACAAACGGCGCACCGTTACGCAATGCCCCCGGCTTTCGCTGTAATACAGAGAGATAATGTCGCCAGTCGTAGATGATGAGTGGGTGTTCATGTTTGCGATTAAACAACCGTTGATGGACCGCGATAATGCCGCCTTCTGCAATCACCTCGAGACGGTCATGATAAATGTGCAAACTCACCGGGCGGTTGGCAAATGACGAGGGCACGCTGTAACGCGTGCGTTCAAAGGTCAGCAAACTCGTGGGAGAGATCCGCTTTGTTTGCTCGACGAATCCATCAAAAGGCTGGCCAACTGGCATCAGGAAGGGACGTTCATCATCCAGTGCGGCCTGGATTGTTCTGGCTTCAGTAGGATGGGTTGATTCATGCCAGAGCGCGACACAACGTGCAGCCAACCAATCGTTCAATGCCGTCAGTGACGGCATCTCAGGCACTTTTTGCCACAATCGTCGCCGGGCATCCTGTACATTCTTCTCGATCTGACCCTTTTCCCAACCGGCGGCTGGATTACAAAACTCAGCATCAAACAAATAGTGACTAACCATGGCCGCAAACCGGGCATTCACATCGCGCTGCTTACCCTGTTTTACCTTATCTACGGCGGTCTTCATATTGTCGTAGATGCCCCGTTGTGGAATACCACCCCATGCCGTAAAGGCATGGTAATGCGCATCAAACAGCATCTCATGGGTTTGCAGCGGATAAGCGCGAACGAAGAAAGCACGGCTGTAACTCAATTTACAATGAGCAACTTGCAGCTTGACGCGTTCACCCGCAATTACCGCCCAATCCTCGCTCCAATCAAATTGAAATGCTTCGCCGGGCGAAAACTGCAAAGGGATATAGGTGTGCTTGCTAGCACCGTGAGTGGATTCTAATTGCCGACGACGCCACTCGCGGGCAAATACCGCTACGCGATCATAGGAGCCATCAAAACCGAGGGTACATAAATCAGCGTGCATCTGTTTGACGGAGCGGCGTTGTTTACGAGAGGTTCTGGCTGCATCGGTTAACCACTGCGTCAGTTTATCGGTAAAAGCATCGAGTTTACTGGGTGTTTGCCGTTGAGGATAAAGGGGTTCAGCAATCTCAGTTCTGAGATAACGGCGAACTGTATTGCGGGAAAATCCGGTACGGCGGGCGATCTCCCGGATCGAGAGTTTATCGCGGAAATACCAACGTCTGATCTTGCTCAAAATGGCCACGTTAATCACTCCTAACTCCCGCTCATAAAATAAGCAGGATAGTCTGTTTACGTGGGTCAAATTTCGACGCAAATATGTGGGTTTAGTGGGTCAGTTTTAAACGCAAATCAACAGGGCATGTCAGCACACACATGTTATTTCGGGTGTATTCACGTTATGTCCCGAATATTGCTGGCCGCGATGGTAGTGCGTTCGAATTGATGTTGTCGTCATAACTATAGATGAGGATATTTAAAATGAGCAATTTAACCTCCCTTTTACGAATCTCAAAAATGACATGGGCAACACGCTTAAAGACAAATTCTCATACTGGTTTGGAGACATGGTGTTTCCAAGTTCAGGGGCAAGATATGATTACACCAATTAGATCAGAAAACATTAAACACGTTAACCC
The DNA here is from genome assembly GCF_963676665.1 of uncultured Tolumonas sp. Classification (NCBI taxonomy): domain Bacteria; kingdom Pseudomonadati; phylum Pseudomonadota; class Gammaproteobacteria; order Aeromonadales; family Aeromonadaceae; genus Tolumonas; species uncultured Tolumonas sp. Next base: position 65,070 of record NZ_OY781368.1, on the reverse strand, counting down.
CGCTGGACAGTGGGTTATTTGTGATATGATTGAAAAGTCAGGCTATTTAGAAATAATGAAAATATCTACTCTCCCCAATAGTTATGTAGCAGAACACAACGAAAAAATTAAATTTCATTTACAATGCGCACATCAAGATCAACATTATCAGGTATTTAGATTATGGAGTTTTTATCATCAAATTACAGAAGCTAATTTGAAGGATTTTTTCTACGAAATTTTATCGAATAAAATTTTCATCGTATGGCTTTACTCTTTTCAGGATAAAAATAACAACAGACAATTAACCCAAAGCATTAATATTGCAGATAATGCAAAAAAGATTGCAACTCAGATCAATGTAAGTAAAAATGTTACAGATTTGTCTTTTATTGCTGGTCTCTTATATAATATAAAAGAATTTAATATACAATATCTTTCAGATAACGTTTACTCGCAACAAAGTGAAGAGCGGTTTTTTCAAAATTTAGTAATTCGAGAACAACTAATAAAATTAAAAGAAAAAAGAGAACAGCCATATCACATATTACTTCGATGCTTACAAATTAATAGTAAAATATCTAATAATCCATATTTAGTCGAGTTAATTACACATATGGCATTAAAAATATCAAAATAAATATCCAATGAAAATTACGTAGCCACATCATAGAAGTCACACTTTATGATGTGGCTATATCTTATATTCCCCAAGAATCTATTTTTTCAGAATCAAATCTCAATAATACACATCCAAAAAGTAAGTTCTTCAAAATTGGTGTGCTATATTTATTTATATCTTTCACAGCCCCTGAACTCGGTACATTACATTGATAATTTTCAATAACTTTTTCATTTTCTGGATGCAAAATACATAATTTGGCGGAACCAGATGAACTCTTGGTCATTTTAATACTAATAGATTTCGGTAAATGCTTTAGCCATAAATCATTCACTTTTGATAACTCAACGTAAATTCGTTTTGCATCAAAAAAATTTAGTAGGATTTTTACAAATCGTTCTAACAGTTCTAAACTATTAAATGCTATTGCATGATTTGAGGTGTTTTTGTGTAAAAAATAATACCTAGATAAAAACTCAAATTCGTCGATTTCGACTTCAGAAAAAACCTCAAATTTAGGAACCAATCGACTAAACTCATTTTGCTCAGCATGCGAGCGAAGCTTTGCAGGTTGTAATAAATTAGAGCGAGAAGTCGAATTAATTCGGCTCTTACCTTTTTCTGTTTTAAATGAACTTAGTTTTACCGCTGCAGAGAACAAATCAATCATGATATCATCATTCAAATCATACTTTGTTTGCAAAAATGAGTGGTCATGGTGTAATTCTAAAACAGAAATTATTTCATAGATAGCATGAATATTTAATTTATGGATAATAGGTGAAATATTTGGCATTGCACGGTCAGTACATGAAACTAATTTGGTAAATTTACCAATCGCTTCTTTCATTGCATTCGAATAAGCACTCTCACAAAAATAAGTTGAATTATTAGATAATTCATTTATTTTTTCCAATGAAATTCCAGAAAAATAATTTATTAAATAATAGCTCCACTGATATACCCCCGCGTTCATGCATGATGCAGCAACCAAATCAGAAAAATGTAGGTAATTTTTCAATGTGGTTGCAGGAGATTGATGTCCTGAAAATTTACAAAGAGCCCAATAATCGCCCCTTGGATGACCGGATAAAATAGCATGATAAATCTGATCACATTGCTCGGGTGACCAAGCTACTGAATTACGCCAAAATATATTTTGTTCATTCTGATAGTTTAATATCTTCCGATGAATGATTAATTGGAGTCGACTTAGAGCTGTATGGCGTAAATGATGAAATGTAAATGCAGACTTTGATTTATCACTGCATTGATTTATTGCCGACTTGATCGTCTGACGAATCATATCGCCAGGAATAGGTAAATATTGATTTTCGCCTAAAGTGAATGCAAATTTTGTAGAATCATAAGCCTCTTGCCCGAATTTTTCATTTAAGTAGTTTTTTATAATTATTTTTTCATCGGGTGTTAGCAATAGACCAAGAGGTATACGGCGTCGAGCACTTAATGTCTTAAGATTGTCAGCTGATGTACAGCGAACATAAATCCATAATTCATCAGAGTTTTCAATATTATTTAATTTCAAATATTGAATTTCACTAAATCTCAGCCCCGTTCTGAATGCAATCGTAGCAATGCAGATTAAAACATTTTTTTCTTGTGAATATAATTCAGTGCAGTTAGATAATGCATTTAATACAAATTTGAAATGTGGTTCACTGATAAAACCTGCTTTTACATGAATTATTTTTTTCGTACCATCTAACAGGTGCTCAGGTAACGCCTCGAGCCCGAACTCTTTCATTGCATGTGTATGGATTCTTGTAAGCAATTCAGCCAGAACGGAAGAGTAATCACTATGATCATGATGTTTGATAGAATCATTTGTTATTTTTTTGTTGGCGTTATAGTCTTGCTCTAAAATATCTCTGTATACAGAAAGAAATTTCTCCCCAGACCATTCATCAATGTTTTCATTATTGCAAAATAGTAGCCACAGTATACACGCTCTAGATAAATAGGTATTTAGTGTTGATAGTTCATTATTTTTCTCTAATTGATAGCACAACCAACTTAAAATGACATTCTCAGAGTCACTAAATTCATTTTTTTCTTTCAATAAATACAATTGTTTTTTTGCATCCAACCTTGAATTCTTTTGATTGCTGCTTATTCTATCCCTAAGGTGATAGCGAATTTTTAAAATAAAATCAGAGCGATTAACAACTGCTCTAGTTTTATTTTTACCTGATATTGCTGAGTAGGAGCGTTTGATTTTAATCTCAGCATTAGTTGCTTCAACAGGTCGATATATTAACTCTCAATTTTCATGATACAATGCTGTTGAGCAAATGTCTCCTAGTGCTACATGAGATAATATTTGTGGATATTGGATGCCATTGTTTAAATGAATAGTCATTTGGCTATAGCGGCAAACCTCATTAAAAGTAAGATGATTTAGATTATATGGTTTTATATTTTTCACGAAAAATTTCTTTAATTCCTCATCATTCAAAAAAGAACAATTCATTTTGTTGTTTCGATAATATCGACCTATCAATCCAATAGTAGGCAACGCCAAGAACTGATTATATTGATATGTGAGGTTATTATCTTCATCTATATGATTCACATGATTCTGACTTAGCGATAGCCGAACCCAATAATAAGAATCAGTAGAAGTTATTTTTTGTTTCTTCAAAATAAATTGAGCTAATGCTAGTAAACGATTTATATCGTGAATACCAGAGTGAAATATTGAACTCAACAAGATATCTGTAAACAATATCTCCGGAGTGTATTTAACTCGCCGCTTTGATTCAATATCTGCAATCCATTTCTCATGTAATTGGAGACACTGCTTGCTTTTTTTTAACCAATGTTCATCGTATGGGATCAGATCTCGAGAAACTTCAATTGATAGACTCGGAATATCTAATGACCAATATCCCTCTACATTTCCCGATTGAATTATTTCTTGTAAATATAATATGCCTTTTCTGAATTGATCTGTTACATTGCATTTTTCACGATATAAATCAACAAATTTCCCATAATTTATTTCGTAGTTTGTAGTTTCCACTGGTTCGGAAAACATCGTTGGCATGACATCTTTAAATACTTGAACCACATGTTGTTGTATAGATAGTAAATTTAAATTAGATGCTAATTTTTCAAGCTCTTTATCTTCTGCAATTTTTCTTTGTTTTTGTAAATTTTTTTTTGTATTAGCGAGTGTTTCTTCAGCCACTATAAATGGGTTTACCATACTTTCGCTTCCAATACTGTTAAACCTAAACTATTCAGCCAGTCATTTAAATGTTCGGATACGATACGGAGATCCTGTAGTGATGACCCGCTGAATAAATTTGCATATTCATGCCCCATATTCTCATGTCCCATAACATGATCGACCAGAGCCGAGCTAATCTCATCACACATCATCAATCGGGTTCGTACAGCATGGCGATGCCAATTCACTGGATATGGGAAATCATGATCAAAGTGTTGTAATAATGATCGAGGGCTAACTTGTTCCACTATTATTTTATTACGAACATTTTCTTCATGAATAGTTTCAACATGCTGCAGCCAAAACAAAAATGGGCCATTGGAATTGATTGCATCATGAGCCGCGCATGCAATATTTGCATAGCTGAATTTAAATTTATCTGATAACTGTTTTAGGTAAGACTCCAAATTATCTAATTGTTTTACCGCAATATTTGTCAGGGGAAGAAATCTTCCTGCGGGAACTGATCTGGCTTCTTTGTCAGAGATTCTGATAAATTTTGATTTTAGACAGTAATTCTCAACTGTGCCGTACATGTCAGTCACAGGTCTAGCACCTGTTGATAAATTTAAAATCAACAATGTATATTTAATAAATAAATTATGAAAATCAATTATTTTTGATGCTTCATCTGTTCTAGCTATATTTTTTAGACTCTTGATATATTGTAATGAATCTTGTAGGTTTTTAATTTTTATCTGCAAGGTATCGTGCTCAGGATATAAACGACTTCCAACATATTTCATCACATTAACAATATTCTCGGTATTCACATCATCAGATAAAATGCCAAGCGAAAGCAAATACTCCATCCATATTGTATTTATTTTATGAATAGGGATCCGACTGTAGGCCATTGGAGCACATTGTTTAACTGTTTTTTCAGTTAAGACCCCCATAATAGCTTGATCTACACTGTGCCTTTGTAACCAATTTGATAAATAATTTGATAATTGTGATAACGTTATCTGAATGCCAGTTTTAGTAGATGCTTTGTCCAACTCTTGTCTCAATGCGGACTCTGTAACATCCAACTTACTACCGTTACTCATGATATGTTTTAATATTGTAGGAAGATTAAGTTTTAACTTTTCATCTATTGGCATTAAATCTTTATTTAATTTAGCATGAATTTTGCCATGAGTGACCTTCACTGTTCGAAATGCAAAAAATACATCATCATTGTTAATGATTGAATCAAATTTATTTGAATTAATACTTTGATTAGATTCAGTTTCAGTATAGATTTTTAAATTTTGAAGATCTTGAATGGTTTTACCAAGTAAAACCATTATTAGTAGCAAACCATATGCATTATTCCCAATTTTAATCTGTTGAATAAAGTATTGGGATAAAGTTTTAACTTGGCATTCAGATAACTGTCCTATATCACAGGGTAGTGATTGCGTCCTGATTGACATTGATAAAGCTATCGATGCTGCACGCCATTGGTTGACTTTTAAATCAGCTAGACGTTCGCGAGGAGAAATTAGGTACGAAACTTTTCTTGTTATTAAACCACGTTGATCTTCTTGTTCACTATGTGCAGTTTTATCTCGGTTAGAGAGATAATCAATTTCAACTAACCTCTCAACTGTACAGCCATCCACCTGAAATACGGCATCAACTTCAATTTTTGTTTTATAATTTCGACCACCACCCCCACCCTTTCCAGTACCCAAAATAAGTTCCAGAATAATAATCAGAGAAGACAGGGCCCTGTTAGATACATCATTTTTCGATGGGTCATATAATTTAACAAATTCATTTTTTATAGAATCGATTGAAAGTGAAAAATCAATTTCAGATATCATTTTTGCGAATTTTCTTCTTGCACCATCTTGAAATCGTCTAATATTTAAAACTACTTCTTTAACGCTGCTATTCGTGGATTCATTTCCACGAAAGTTAACATTTTTTAATATTTTTATTACTGACAATAGTGTAATTGTTTTTAACTCATTAAAAATACCAAGGTTTAAGTTTCTTTCAACGCCGACATTTGCGATGATAGATAGCTGCAAACTATAGACCTCGACTTTTCTAGCTTTTTTGATACGCTCTTTTATACTATTAGCATATTCTTTGTAATTTATTTTATCCGATGATTTTTGAATGGATAAGCTATTTATCCATTCTATTTCCTCACGATACATATAATACTTACCATCGTTATTTTCATATAAAAATTTTTCCGGCATCAATTCCTGTAAAAAAATTAAAATAACATGATGCACATCAATTAAATCAGGCATCAACATTATCAGTGCTGTCGGAAACATGACCGAATAAATATCAGAAAAAACACTTTTATTTGACTCATTTATATTAGTCATCGACATTTAATTTTCCTTTAGCTAAATCATTTCTACTTAACCCAACAAAAGTAGAAAACTGAGATTGTGAAATTTTTCCATTAGTTGAAAACCAGTGTTTTTTAAGGCTATCACTAGCGTGTTTGTTAATTAACATCCGTAAACACTCACATACTTCATAATATTCTGTATTATTTTTCATCTGTATAAATATAATTTTTAGTAATGATGATAAAAATACACGTTCCTTTTTTGAATCAGAAAAAAATCTTTGTACAACGATGCAACGCTTATCTAACTGATTTAAATCGTCAAATGCACATAGATATATTGGGTAATATAAATATCGGACTTCACCTTTTTGAACATCGTCATTATTTTCTTCAGAGCCTTCCATCTTTTCATATAAAATAGGAAAATATGAGAAATCAGAAATATTGCATGAATAAGCATTTATTTTCCTTTTTATAATCTTGAAAATAGGGTCATTAAAATATTTTTCAACTATCGGATGCAGGGCATATATATGGTTTGACATAGAAAATACCTTTGATTACTTCGTCATATATTTTTGACATAAAAAACAACAACCTGCAATAGAAAATTCCATTAAAAATAATGAGCAACATAGCTACTCGGCATAATGCAATTGACATCCAAGAATTAATTGTGCATTACGTATCGCAAAAACAAACAAACCATAAGAATTATTTCAATAAAATTTTAAACGTTATTATTAACATATCGGCCACTTAAAATCCGATATGAGATTTGAATCAAGCCTACCACTTCTGATTAATTTTTATTATTGCTGTGCAATATGTGTCACTAAGTCTCACACATAAAAAAATGAGACTTTTCGGAAAGCAATACAAACCAACATGCCTGCAGGCTGTTGATAAAATTGTTTCGAAATGTAGATCACTTGGTGGGAGTAATTCGATTTTAGTTATACGGTCATATCGTCGCCAAAGTAAACAACCGCTCAAAAACCGAGTTAGTGCTATGTTACCAGTTTTATCTCGTGCCGAACGCAGACGAATCGAAAGAATCATTCATAAAACTAACGATAAAGAACATGCTCGGCGTCTGACCGCCATTTCAATGCTGCATCAGGGATATAACGTTTCACCTGTTCATCAATTCAACGTTTGCTCCGTTGGTATCAGAAATGCGGCACTCATGGCCTCGAAAGTAAACAACGCAGACAATTTTGTTCTTTGCCATACCCATAAATTGACTCATCTCGGTACTGATTCAACCTGTTTACTCGCTTTGGGTCAATCGTATTGAACTAATCTGACGCTCAATGCACGAGATGGTCACTATAAACCACAAATGTCGGGCGATATGGGAATTATTGCAAATGTTGAAGTATTTTTTAGATCATGTCAGCCCCACCTTGACATGGTGGGGGTCGATGGTTCGAGTCCATTAGGACGCACCATCTTTTCGATAGCAAAAATCTCTCAAGTGCGTCCTTAGCTCAGCTGGTTAGAGCACCACCTTGACATGGTGGGGGTCGGTGGTTCGAGTCCACTAGGACGCACCATTCTAAGTAAATCAATCACTTTAAATCTCCTAACACATCTAAAGTTGACCACTTATTTTTGTGGGCACAGCCGTCTGCAAAATAGGTACCCAATTGCACCAAGAAAGTCTCATTCAAATCTTGTTTTTCAATTTTTTGCCAAATTCCTCTTTCGGTGCCCAAAATCTTCGCGACCACCTCATTTGTTTGCGCCAAAATGAGGTGGTGCCAAGCTGACCACCACCCTGTTTTGGCGATTTTGAGTAGGTACGTTCATATAGATAAAACAGCTATTACTAACTCTGAATATTTAAAGTTAGCGATATATATTATTCATCTTTATAACTGAGCAATTAAATAATAATACGCCCTTCTACCGGATAACCAGGGTCAGTATAACCCGGCGTAGAATCATGACCCGGTGCAACGAGACTATTAATGAAGGCCTCATCTTCGGCAGTGATGTTGATAGACAAAGCATCCATGTAACTGTCCCATTGCGCTTCAGTACGCGGCCCGGCAATAGTTGATGTGACCAGTTGATTGTTCAGCACCCAAGCCAGCGCAAAAGCTATCGAGTTAGTTCCTCGTTCCGCCGCATAAGCCCCGATTTTTCTGGCTATCTCGATCGATTCAGAACGCAGCTCTGTCTGATGGATACGTTTATCGCCTCGCCCTGCCCGACTGTCTTCCGGTAATGGTTTATTCAGATCGTATTTACCGCTTAATACGCCTCTGGCTAACGGGCTATATGACACCACACCAAGGCCATAATGTCCGGCGGCGGGAAGTTGCTCAACTTCAGCGGTGCGGGATACGATATTATACAGCGGTTCACTGGCAATCGGTCTGTCGACACCGATGGCATCAGCGATTCGGCAGATCTCGGCAATACGCCATCCGGCAAAATTAGAGACACCAAAATAACGAACCTTACCTTGGCGGATCAGATCACCGATAGCTCGCACTCCCTCTTCCAGCTGTAAACCCGGAATAGCGCGATGGAAATACAGGATATCAATGAAATCGGTGCCTAAACGTTTCAAACTGTTTTCAACTGAATGGTAGATCCATTTTCGTGATTGACCTTGTGCATTGGGTCTCGTTGGATCTTTAGGAAAACTGAATTTGCTCGCAAGTACCCAATCATCTCGCTGTGCTGACACAGATCGGCCGACTATTTCCTCGGAAAAGCCGCCTGCGTAGACATCCGCAGTGTCGATAAAATTGATCCCCTGATCATACGCCTTATGAATAATGCGTTTGGAGATCGGCTCATCCGTTTCATTGCCAAACATCATCGCCCCTAAACAGAGTGGAGATACTTGCAAAGCACTACGACCTAAATACTTATATTTCATTGTGTATTCCTGATTTTTGTTCGTTTTATTTAAGCGGTTTTCTGTCGATTTTCGATCACTTGCTGAAGAATGCGAGATCCATTCTTTCCTTTCTCTGCATCGACATCAGATTCAATGACGCTAAAAATAGCGGTCGCTTGTGCTTCAGTCAGACCAACATTCAATCCGGCCCCAATATGGAAGGTCAGTTGTGGATCTGTGCCACCCAAACTAGTCAATGCCGCGATAGTCGCCACTTCTCGCTTTTCGAGATTAACGGCATTTCTGGCCACGATATCGGCAAACAGATGCTCTTTCAGAAAGATATCTATCTCAGGAATAAAATCGGCGTAACTTCCTTTGGGAAACAAGATCGGTTTTCCAGCTAATATCGTTTGAATGTCAGTACCGATATCGTATCTTGATTTGTTCGTGGGCAACGGGCTTGACGAAACACCAAGCACATCCTGAATACCGCTTTCTTCCCTATCATGTAGCACCGATATCAGGGTATTGACACTATTGATGCATCGAGGGAACCCGGTATAGGCGTACATTTGCAGTAAAACTTCTTTGATTACAGTGATAGTTAACCCATTATCAAGCCCTTCATGGAGCGCGGCGTGCAGTTGAGTTAAATTGCCATTCGCGGTAAATGCGGAAATTTTGACGATACTGGAATATTGCTGTTCTTGGTTACTGTTCATAATTTCACCTTTTTTAAGAGAAAAACGAACTCATCCACAAGCGATTTTTTCAGATTATTCATCGCTGAGAGAATGAGAACACATTAATTTCTATATCCATTGTGCTTTCGCGATTGCCTTAGTAATGTTGCTGACACCAAACTGCCAATGCCTGCCACCGCAATAATCGCGCTCATCGCCCATGGTGTCCCATCTGCAAAAACGCTTAAGATAGCGGCACTGATCACGCCTGAACCATAGTGCATAGCACCAATAAGTGATGATGTAGTTCCGGCTTTTTGTGGTGCCAAATCAAGAGCACTAGCCACCGAGTTGGCGACGATCAATCCATTCATTGCGATAAAAATGAGTAAAGGCACCGCCACACCCGCGATCCCACCCAACCTAAACCAAACATTCACCACCAACATGATCCCTGATGCTGCAGTGACCCAGGTGCCGATATAAAACAACCGGTCAATACCGAGTTTCAAAACGAGCTGAGAATTAAAGAGATTGATAACCATGAGACCCATCACATTCAGAGCAAACAACCAGCCATAAGCTTGAGGAGATACATGGTAAAAATCGATATATACCGCTGGCGACCCAGCGACGTAGGCATAAATACCGGCATAAAAGAAAGCGCCGGAAGCTATATATCCAATCAACTGCGGATTTTTTAATTGAACAAAATAGTCTTTGAACGCAGTCATGAGCGGCTCGACCGTTCGTTTGTCAACCGACAATGTTTCTGGAATAGAGAGCAAGGCAATGCCGGCTAAACCACCAAACCCGGCTAATATCCAAAAAATTGCATGCCATGACCAAATTATGAGAATCTGACCGCCGAGCAAAGGTCCAACTAAAGGCGCGATCCCCATAACCAAGATCAAGGTCGATAGCATTTGCGCTGATTTTTCGCGTGAATACAAATCACGGAGCATCGCTCTGGCTAGCACAGGACCAGAACAAGCCCCGATAGCCTGAATAATGCGCCATCCAATCAATTGATTGATCGTTGCTGACATCGCGCATCCCGCCGCACCCAATACAAATAAAATCAGCCCGACCATAATCGGTAACTTGCGCCCGTAACGATCACCTAATGGGCCCCACAGCAATTGACCTAAGCTAAAGCCAATCAAAAATGCGGAAATAGTCAGTTCAATCCCACCCGAAAAAGCAAGAAGATCGCGACTCATTATTGGCATAGCCGGTAAATAGAGATCTGTTGAAATCGATGAAAATGACATGAGTAAACTTAAGACTAAAAGTACCCACACTTCCTGTTTTCTTATCCGATTTTTAGGCCCAATGTCCTCATTTTGAGGAGGGATAAATCCGACAGCAGACAAATCAGGTTGTGAACCTTTCATAATTATCCTTAAAGAATAGTTTGTATGTCTGATTATAAATAAATGGCAGATGACGTTTTTTTAATGTTAATCATTCGAATAAGCAGCCTTTCAAGGCTGCTTTCGCATATTATTATTCGTGTTCGAGTAATCTCAGTTAATTAAATCCAACGATGTTATGCGGAATATACGGCTCTTCCATATATGTGATTTCTTCAGTGGATAATTTCACTGAAAGCGCCTCAACGGCAGTGTCCAATTGAGATATTTTTGTTGCACCAATGATAGGTGAAACAACCGGCTCTTTGTGTAATAACCAAGCGAGAGCAATCTGTGCACGTGGGATATTTCGTTTTTCAGCGATTTCAGCCAAACGATCAATGACCAATTTGTCAGCTTCAAATGTTGCATCATATTTACTTTTTGCAATTTGATCGGATTCTGACCGTTTAGTTGTTTCTGATAAATCTCGGGTTAATCGACCGGATGCTAGTGGGCTGTAAGGCGTTACGGCTATTTTTTGATCTCGGCAAAGTGGCAACATCTCTCTTTCTTCTTCACGATAGATAAGATTCATGTGGTTTTGCATGGAAACGAAACGTGTCCAGCCATTCTTTTCTGCCACATATTGCGCTTTCTGGAATTGCCAAGCGTACATTGCTGATGCACCGATATAGCGTGCTTTACCGGCTTTGACTACATCGTGTAATGCGGCCATTGTCTCTTCAATAGGGGTGTTGTAATCCCAACGATGAATAATGTAGAGATCGATATAATCCATATTCAATCGCTTCAGGCTTTTATCAATTTCGCTCATGATGGTCTTTCGGGAAAGACCGGCACCATTAGCACCTTGATGCATTCGACCATGCAATTTGGTGGCAATGACGACCTCATCCCTATTTGCATAATTTTTGATGGCTCGTCCAAGAATTTCCTCGCTGACGCCTAACGAATACACATTCGCCGTATCGAAGAAATTGATGCCTAAATCCAATGCTTTTTTGATAACTTCACGGCTGCCTTCTTCCTGAAGAACCCATGAATGCAGCCATCGTTCCGGATCGCCGAAGCTCATACATCCCAGACAAATACGTGATACATCTAACCCGGTATTTCCAAATTTAACGTATTCCATTTTATATCCTTTTGTGGGGCTGTTTTTAAAAGCACATAAATCGCACTGACGCTATACGCTCAGATGTTCTTATTTTTCAGCGCCCTGCGTGTCATAAAACTCTTTGACGATAAACGATGCCGAAAAGACGGTTGGCCAACCTACATAGAACGCCAGATGGGCCAGCATTTCTGAAACTTGTATCTTTGTTAAACCTTGCGACATCGCTTTCGTTAGATAGAACGGAAGAAACTGCACACCTCTGCCTGATGCAATCAATGAACTAATAACCACTATCAGTCGATCTCGCATGGATAAAGCTGGGCGCAACCAAAGATCTTTGAACATCAACTCGGTAGTCTGATCCAGAAAGATCTGACTCACGGCCCCCAAATTCTCCTGTGCATAATCAGCTCGCTGTTGTTCAGCCAGCAGATCTAAAGGAAGGAGTTCCGGTAAACTCTCCGGTAATTGGTCTAAACCAATTCCTCGCTCTTCAAAAATCGTATGCAAAACAGGTATTGCGGCAAACGCATTGGGCCAGCCAGCATAAAATGCCATATGCGTAATAATCTCTGAGATCTCCGCCGGTTTGACATCATGATCCAGTGCTTTAGTGAAATAATGATGCATCGCGTGGGTCTGCTTGCGAGCCACTAGTGCTGCGATGGTTACGATGCTGCGATCACGCGCAGATAAATCAGGACGCATCCATATACCATTAATAATGGCATCTTGAGTGTATCGTTCCAAAGCAGGAGCAACACTGTACAACGCGCTTAAGGCAGTCGTAGGGGTTGAGCTTGAAATAGATGAATCCGACATTATTTTATTTTCCATGTGGGTGCGAATTGAAAAAGCACATCAATTCAAACGTATGATGCGGCTTTGTCATCGTCTATTTGGCTAAATGTTTATCAAAAAAAGCACTGAGTTCTGAAAAATATTGCTGGCTCTCGGGTGCATCAGGCGACAACATCATGTACTGCGCATGCGACATGCCTTCAAATACAATCAGATCGGCAATACTTCCTGCTTCTCTCAATTTGCGGTGTACCCGCACAGTATTACTGAGAAACAGATCGCGTGTTCCTGAAGTAAGAATCGTCGGCGGAAAGCCATGCATGTCGCCATAAACCGGTGAGATGAACGGGTCTTTAAGATCATGACCGTGTGCATAGAGGTTTGCTAACTCTCTAATCAGGCCATTGTTAGTCACCAACACATTGTCGACGTTCTCATTCGTATAATAGCTGTCACCGGTATTAGTCAGATCTGACCACGGTGTTCCTGCAGCAATCGCACCCGGCAATGGAAGTCCTTCATCTTTTGCCCGCAAGACCATCGACAACAACATACCGCCGCCCGCAGAAGTGCCGAAAATAGCCAGTTTTTTCGGATCGGTTGTTTTTACAATTTCCTTATATACAGACATCACATCGTTTAAACCGGCTGGATAAGGAAAATCCGGAGGCATACGATAATCAATCGCGACCACTTTAATGTGGTCATGGCTCGCCATCATGATGGCCTCTGATGTGCCTGACTCGCCCGGAAAGAGCACATAACCACCACCGTGAACATAGAGCAGCAATCGATCACGATTATTTTCAGTGATCGTTTTGGGTATTACCGTAAACACCTGAACCCCGGCAATTACACTCGGTGTGACTGTCACCCCCATTTTCTCTCGCAGTTCTGGCAGCACTTTCATTGAAACGGCTTCCCATTTTTTCACCCAATTTTTCCATTCTGTCACCGATTGAGGGTGAACATTCCAGACTGGCAGTGTTCCCGCAGCAATCATTGCTTGCAGTTGAGGACTGACGGTGTTGGGCACCGGTAACGTGTGAGCCGGTATGTGTCGCTCAGTGTCTGTTTTATGCGTTGCTTCAGCAGCCAATGAGACGGAAGTAGATAACAACGTCGCCAACAACAAGAACCATGGTGTCGATTTCATTTTTTACTCCTGTATTATCTTAATTAACTCAGTCATCTTGACTTCACGTTGGCATATGTATGATCTTGAAATCATGGCAAATGACCATGGCCTGGAACGTAATAGGCCAATCAATTCAGCGGGTAACTATTTATGTTTAACAAATTGGATTATTTGAAAATATTTTGCGCTGCCGCAGAACGGCAAACTTTTAAAGAAACGGCGATCAAACTAAATGTATCGCCACAAGTTGTTTCTCGTTGCATTAAAGAATTAGAGACGGAACTCGGTGAAATTTTGTTTGTCCGTAGTACTCGCAGCGTAAAAATAACCACATATGGTGAATTGTTTTACGCTCAAGCCAAGAATGCTATTTCAATCGTTGAAGATGTTTTTCAAAATAAAATTCAAGCTGATAATCTGATGGTGAAAATTACCGCCCCGCCGATCATGGCAAAACGCTTTATTCTTCCTATCATAGATAAAATAAATAAAACCAATCCGGATATTCATTTTGATCTCAGGTTCTCTAATTTTATTTCTGATGTAGTTGAAGATCAGATAGATATTGGTATTCGCGTCGGCTCTATTATTACCGACACCCGGTTTATTGCCCGCTCGGTGACTAAAGTTAATCTAGTCGTGGTAGGCCACAAAGCGTTAGTGAATAAATATGGTATTCCGCAATCGATTGACGACCTGAAACGATTACCAACAACCGCATTATTTGATCAAACCAGAAATCATATTTGGCCCTGGTTTTTTAATAATAAGATCAAATTCACCCCTCAAAATCCGGCTTTTATCAGTGATGATGCCGAGTCTGAATTCCAAGCAGTACTCACTGGAAAAGGATTTGGACAACTGCCCGTATATTTAGCGGCTCCGTATATCAACTCTGGAGAATTGATCCCCGTTTTATCCGCATTTTCAATCAATACACCTTGGGATCTATTTATATACCGCCCCCAGAGTGGTCCAGTGCCACCTCGTGTCCGGATCGTTTATGACCAGTTCGTGGCATGCTTTTCTGATCCCACTTTTTTCCCAACAAATTATGAAAGAGCAATAGGCTGATGGCAGATCAACCTAAGCATGAAACGTTAATCACCGTGTTCATGCCAAGGGATGGCGCTGTTTAATTGATACGGTCTGGTTGCAGGGTTTTATCCGTTGTTTTTTCGGGCAGGATCCGAGTGATAAACGCTAAAATTGCCGCAGTCATGGCCAAAAGTGTAACCGCTGGCCATCCCCAACTGACATAGAGCTGACTACCAATAAATCCACCTATGGACATTCCGGTAAATGCCCCAACAACGATAATGGCATTCAGACGACTTAATGCGGTCGGGTCCACTTTATAAATGATCGATTGGTGCGCGATAAAGGTAGCCTGCACCCCCATATCAAATATGATGGTGGTCAATGCTAATATGGCTAATTTGATATAAATACCGACGTTCAACAGTGAAAACAGAAACATGAGGATAAAAGAAACTGCGACAGACAGTGTACCCATATGCGTGACTTTTTCTGCCCCGATCCGATCCGCAAATTTACCGAAAACAGGTGCCATTAATGCACCAAATGCCCCCGCCAGACCAAATAAACCCGCGGTAGTGCTACCCATATGAAAGGGTTTGTCATAGAGCATCACGGCCAAAATAGACCAGAATGCACTGAATGAAACACCCAATAACCCTTGAGCCAAAGCGGCCTTTCTTAATACCGCAGACTTCGCTAACAAACCGAATACCGATAATATAAGCTCACTGTATTTTAAGGTGACCGTAGGTGTAAATTTTGGTAATACACGGCGCAAAATAATGATCACCAGTAACATCGCGAGCGCGGCAACAATAAAGATACCGCGCCAGCCAAACCATTCCGCCATAAAGCCGCTCACGGCTCTGGATAACAAAATACCCAGCAATAACCCCGTCATGATTTTACCGATATTTTTTCCCCGACTTTCGGGGGCTGATAATGCCGCCGCCGCAGGAACAATATCCTGTGCTAACGTCGCCATTAAACCGATCAGAAAGCTGGCAATACATAGATAGGTGATGTTTTGTGACATTGCAGTAAAGGAGAGTGCGCCAATTAAAAGCAGTCCTTTCAACGAGATCACGTTACGGCGATCATACCGATCACCCAGGGGCGTTAACAACAGCATGCCTAAGGCATAACCCAGTTGAGTAAATGTTGGGATATATCCCACTTCTTTTGTGGATGCGGATATTGATTGCCCAAGGATCCCCAACAGCGGCTGGCAATAATACAGAGAAGCTACTGCTAAACCTGCACCGGTTGCCAGCACAACCAGTAATAGTGTTGAGATCTCTTTACTGGGTTCAATGGCTGTACTTCTATTCATTCCCATCCCACATGATGATTTCTAATCACTAGATGGGATTATCCTCAATTTGGATGAGAATGATTATTCTGAAAATGGATCTTGAGAATTCCATTACTAAACATAATTATTGATCTAGAAAACCAATGTTGTTCTCACGATTAACAAACATTACTACGTGACTACTAATTGATATGTAAATGAATACAAAAGGCTGTTGCTACGACAATGCCTGTTCAGAAAGCTTTTCCATAGTTTGAAGGTCGAAGCCATCAATGGAAAAAATTCGAACCTCGTGCTTAGATGAGGGAAATTATATTCGAATATATTACAGTTGATGACAACCGACTGAGTTCACCAAGCTATTTGGATTACAGAGGCCTAGGGAATATGCGAACAAGTTATGGATATGGTCTTTATTAATTCAACATCTCTCAATTTGAGTTTATTGTCTCAATAATTTTCAAAAATACTCATTTATGGAACAACTCTCCCTCTCTTTGGGGGGATTTCCGGCTTATTACCGGATTTCAGATACACTTCGGCTATATCGCAACATTTGATCGACTCAAACCATATTCACCAGCGCAAATAACATCGCTAATTGGTTGTCATTTTTTGCCAACCCTTTGTATCGGGCTTTTACAAAACCAAATTGCTGTTTGATGATCCGGAATGGATGTTCAACCTTTGCGCGGATGCTGGCTTTCAAATATTCAATGCGTATGGCAACTTTATTCAGTCGTGGATGCTGTTTTAGGGTTCTAACTTTGCCTGGACGCTCCGCTATCAGCCAGTCAACATCGACTTCTTTTAAAGCTTCGCGTTTCTCTGCACCTTGATAACCAGCATCGGCTGAGACAAATTCTTCTTGCCCGTGTAATAAGTTTTCTAGCTGGTTCAGGTCATGTTCATGGGCGGCCGTTGTCACCAACGTATGCGTCAAACCACTTTTCGCATCAACGCCAATATGAGCTTTCATTCCAAAATGCCATTGATTGCCTTTCTTGGTTTGGTGCATTTCCGGATCACGCTGATTTTGTTTATTTTTTGTAGATGTCGGTGCTTCAATAATTGTGGCATCAACCAGCGTTCCTTGTTTCATCATGACACCACTATCCGTCAGCCATTGGTTGATGGTCTCAAGTAGTTGCCGAGCTAATTGATGTTGTTCCAGTAAGTGGCGAAAGTTCATGATCGTTGTCCGATCTGGAATTGCGCCATCCAGAGACAGATGTGCAAATAACCGCATAGATGCAATTTCATAAAGTGCGTCTTCCATGGCGCCGTCGCTCAAGTTATACCAATGCTGTAAACAATGGATCCGAAACATGGTTTGCAACGGATAAGATTGACGACCGTTTCCAGCTTTTGGATAAACAGGTTCAATAACATCCAAAAGCATCGCCCATGGTAATAAAGCATCCATTCTGGAAAGAAATATTTCTTTACGGGTTTGACGACGTTTACTTGAGAACTCGCTATCAGCGAAGGTGAGTTGATGTTCCATGATTTAACCGATCCGATGGTCAACAGGATGGCAATATGATCTCACATTGAGGACTTATTCGCACCTTCCCTAGATGAATTTTGAAAAACAGAAAATAGATTAACTGTGTATCCAATATTGCTGGGATAAGTCACAATTTAGACTTAAAATATAAAGAGTAATGATCTAATACAGTAACTTCCTGCTTAAACACCATTAAATCTCGGCATAAAAAATAATATTTATTGCCTACTTTATATGCATCGGGTGGGCTGTAGCCAAACAAGAGCTCCGCTTTGATAACAGCTCTTTTCAGCTCGATAGTGCTCACCTGAAGAAATCGCGCTGCCTCCAAGGTCTCCAGCACATATTCGTCATGATGTGTTATCCCGTTTTTAAATCGATTCAACAACCAGCCATTGGACACTACGAAAATCATAACATCCCCTGCTCATTAACTTTATAAACACCATTACCGATGTCTTTTCCCAGTAGGTTGAGTGATGCACGAATGTTTTCAGGTAAAAGCCGGCCAGCCGAGAGTGTAGATTGCAGCTGATAATGGCCTTGCAAGGTCATTTTGACCGTGCTTTGACTGCTTACCATATCAGAATCTTGGGTCACTTCGGCGATGAACGTATCCCCATTGCAGGCAAGCGAGGCTTTCGGTGTCCCCAGCGTAATATCACCTAACGGCGTTGACAGGTTAGCTGGCTGCCAGGAGAGTGAACCTTGCAGTTGCGTGCAATGTTGCGGGTTGATTTGTAACTGTCGGATGGACAAGCTTGCGTTGCCAGTCAGCCCAATCGGTACCGTTATCGGAATAAATGATGAAATCGTGCTCACTGGAGCATGCAGCGATAAATCCTCAACAAACAGGTCTCCTCGCCAACCCACTGTGGTTTCACCAGTGAGGGATTGTGGGTCATTCAGGGTCAGATGCAATGCGGGCATCCCGACCAATAACCGAGACCATACGACTTGCCAACTGACATGGTGCAAGGTTTGTTGCTGCCAACGCACTTCACCGACTTCCCCTTGCCAAAGCGTGCCTTGTACCGCATTCAGTTGCAGCGATTTCGGTAATGGCACGTGGACGACCACCACGGATGCAGGCATCAACATCAGTAAAAAAAACAGATAACTGAAGAGAAACAACGCTCCCCATTTCAACTGCGTGCGGTTAAAAAAACGTAAATTCATGACTTGTTAGTCCTACCCAGTATGAGCCGTTTGACCTGTACCATCCCCGCAGTCGGTATGGCTTGCTGCACAGTGATAGCTTCTTGTTGTTCCAGTATTACTAGGGGCTGTTGATCTTTCGAGGCGAATTATTGAGCGGCATGGCGAATTGATATAATCACTTTCGCCAAAAAACAATCCACACCAAATCACCATGCCTCGAATAATGCTAACAGATGAATACTGGTTAAAGCTATCCAGACTCCTGCTTGAAACCGGACGTGTCTATAACAAACCGGAACACCGTATGACGCTTGAGGGTATTTTGTACCGAATGCGTGTCGGTTGTCCGTGGCGCGATATCCCCAGTGCTTTTGGCGACTGGAACACGATTTATCGTCGTTTTAATCTTTGGTCGAAAAAAGGCGTTCTTCTTCAATTGTTCACAGCACTGAAGCAATCACCTGATTTTGAATGGGAATTTATTGACGGCAGCATTGTTAGAGCTCATCAGCATGCCACGGGGGCATCAACACATGAGAGTGAATCGATTGGTAAAAGCCGTGGTGGAAATACAACGAAAATACATTTAGCCGTGGACAGTTATGGTTTACCCATTGATTTTCTGCTTACCGGTGGTGAGGTTCACGACAGCAAAGCGGCACCAGAATTGATAGCGTGTTTACCGGATGCCGATTTTATTGTGGCTGACAAAGGTTACGACAGTGAGCCAATTCGGGAGTTGATCAGGACAAAGAATAGTAAACCGGTGATCCCCAGAAAATCGAACTCAAAGCTCGGTAATGCCGATATCGATTGGTGTTTATATAAATACCGGCATTTGGTCGAGAATGCGTTTGCAAGACTGAAACATTATCGCGCCATCGCGACACGATATGACAAATTAGCTCGAAACTATGCCAGCACATTGGCACTGGCCTGTTGCATGATGTGGTTGCCAATGTGAAACGAGTGAAATTTAATCAGCAAAGATCAACAGGCCCTAACCAGTTGATGAGCCGTTCAAACGGCAGTGCATCAAGTTCAACCTGCGCGCGATAACCTTGTGGTTGGATACGTTTTAGCATGAAAATTGCTACCACCTGCTCAGTCACAGTTATCATAAAAGTAATACCTGCAGTAGCAAATATTGCCATCGCCACTATCACTTCCAACAACGTCATACCACGACAAGAAAACGGACTCATAGCGATTACAAGCCATGAGAAACTGATTTTTTACGATACGCGGCATACCACCAGGTCAGTAATGCACCACATCGGCAATTCACATCGTGTGACAACATATATTCCGCTGGTAGTACCGCCTGAATGGCACAAAATGGACATTCAATATGTAACCCCCCGCCCCTGAGATGCCCTTTGTAAATTCGATGCTCACATGTATCACTGTCGATATCGCGTCGGGTCGTTCTCTGTGTGAGAGCAGTTTCCAACTTAGCGCTATCACCATAAGGTTGTGCGTTACTCTTAATAACCATCATTATTTGTAACTCCTTCTTTTTTGATAGGTGATATACCAGCCCATCAATAACGCGCCACAAGCCCACTAAAATTATTTTCTGCTACATCATTAAATAATGCCTCTGATAGCTCACTGCAAAATGGACAGATTATGTGAAGCACATGACCTCATAATCGAGCAGGAAACACCCAGTTTTCACACACTCTGTTTTCAATATCAATCAAGGTCGTCTTATTGATGTTATTGCGCTTTTTTTGACTCTAATGCCCAGTTGCCAATGTCGTCATCTGTGCCCGCCTGTCCATCGGGACCAACAGAAAACACATCAATCGCGCCGTGTTCACCCGGGCTGAGCAGTTGATACTCGTTTTGCCAAGGGTCCGTCGGCAGGCGTTTGATATAGCCACCCGACTTATAATTTCTCGGCGCAGGCTCACTGTCGGGTTTAGTCACCAAGGCAGTCATCCCCTGGTCCGTGGTTGGGTAACTGCTGTTATCCAGCTTGTACATATCCAGTGCATTCTCCAGTGCCACAATGTCACTGACGGCTTTTTGATGGTCCGCCTGGTCTTTATTGCCCATCAGATTCGGCACCACCAAACTGGCCAGAATGCCTAAAATCACAATCACCACCATGATTTCCAATAACGTAAAACCGCGTTGTTTTGCTTGCATGCGACCTCTCATAAAATTAACGACCTATCATGTTATTAAGCTGCAAAATCAGTTGCAGAATGGCCGACATACCGCTGCTATCAAGGCGCTCAGTTTGGCTTTCTCAGTCTGCTGGACTACTGCATTTATGGCTTCTTCAATCAGTATTGCGGCTACCACAAGCATGGCAAGCTGGGCGTCTCAGTAGAGCTAACCCACCGGTACTAATGCACGGTTGCAACCAGCGTCGTTGGGCCTGATGTTGCTGCATCTGGGCTAAAGCTCCGGTCAACATCAACGGCATCAGCCCTTGCTCCCGCAAACGTTGCCGGGAGTAAATCGGCTTCAATCATGCCCTATCTACGTCGACCATTATTGGTTAGTGCAGCAGACGCAGACATGCTAATCCTCTCGCGTAACGCGCAAGATTTCTTCCAATGAGGTATCGCCCGCCATCATCCGCAAAAAATATCACTACGAATACTCGGTGTATGACACGCACTATCGCCTGTTCGCTATCAGCGTTATAAATGGCTTCCTGGGTCGTTTCATCGACCAGCAACAACTCATAAATACCGGTTCGCTCTTTGTAACCCGCAAAATGGAAGACATCACATCCAACGGCTTTATACAGAGTTGCGTTACGCCAACCGGAAAGCCATACAACTCTCGGTCTGACGCTTTGATTGGATACAGCTGTTTACACTGCGGGCATAAGGTACGAACCATGCGTTGTGCCAGCACCACCAGTTGCCATTGAAACAACACGCCATAATCACGTACATAGGCAAATCCCAGTTGTAATGGCGGTTCCGCCAATACAGTCACCTTCGATACCGTCGCCGTCATGGTTGTACCACCGCTGCATTCGTTGACTTATCCAATACGGCTTTCATCTTGGGCGACAACAACGTAGGTTCAGTGCCATACGCCGGCAATATAGGCCGTTCGACAGGTAGCGCTAACCGGTCCGTCTCCGCTTCTTGTGAAAGTTGTTCTGCCCTGAATAAATTGTATTTACTGCTGGAAATGCCGTTATAAGTGACGGGATCACGCAAGATGGTGGGATGGATAAACACCATCAAATTTTGTTTACTTTTGGTGGTGCCACTGTAGCGAAACAGATAACCCAGTACTGGAATATCGCTCAACAACGGCACCTCATATACTGATTCCGCCGTGGTGTTATTCAGTAAACCACCCAAGACCACCGTTTCCCCGCTTTTAACCAATACGGTGTTTTTTACTGTGCGGGTATTAAAGGTCGATCCGAGACTGGCTGATGACGAAGAGTCCGACGAGGTGGAGGACGCCACACTGGAGACTTCCTGTTCGATCTCCATTTGCACCGAATCGCCTTCATTGATTTGCGGTGTGACTTTCAGCTTGGTGCCGATGGTTTTACGCTCGACCGTGTTAAAAACACTGCCGCTGGTGCTGGATTGACTGCCACTGATGACGGGTACCTCCTGCCCGACATTAAAGGCTGCTTCTTTGTTATCCAGCGTGACAATACTGGGTGTCGCCAGAATATTACTTTTGGTATTACTGGACAGCGCAGTGACTAAGCCGGCCCAATTACCGGAATACATGCCGGCGACAAGACCATTAAAACTACCGAGCGCTCCCGTAGTAGTAGATGAAAAGGTACTATGATCTTTATATTCCAGTGCCGCATTCGCGACGGTCGAGGTCGGTAGCCCGGTGGCGGTAAACTGTGTTCCGGCACCGTTGGTATTTGCCCATTGCACACCTAAATTCAGCGCATCACCGTCTTGCACCTCTACAATGATGGCTTCGACCAACACTTGCGCACGGCGAATATCGAGTTTGGCAATGATGCGTTCTAACTCCTGCATCACATCCGGTTGAGCCGTGATCACCAAAGCATTGGTCTGTTCATCCGCAACAATACTTAAATCTTTACCATTAAAGGCACTGCTGCCCGCACCACTGCTGGTATTCGCCGCCGAAGTGGTATTGCTCGTGGATGTGCCAGTACCACCATTTTTTTCGTTCTGAATGGTTTTGCTGGTCCCGCTCAAGACATCGACCAGATTTTTGGCTTTTGCGTATTTAAGATAAAACACGCGGGTATTACCCTGCGTTTGCTGTTCGCGGTCAAGTTGCCAGATCAATGTCACAATGCGTTGTCGATTTTGAGGGTCGCCGCTTATCACCACCGCATTGGTTCGTTCGTCTGCTACCAGTTTGGGCGTTAATACCGAACTGACATTGTTTTTATCATTTTTAGTGAGTGCCGTAATAAGCCGCACCATCTCGCTGGCCGAGGCAAATTGAAGCTTAATGATATCGACACTCTCATCACCAACTTTATCCACACGATGTATAATTTCGACCAGACGGTTTACCACCGCCGCCCGTCCGGTTAATAACAATACATTCGAAGGTTCGTAATGAACGACATTCCCAACGCCAGCGTTATCGTTAAGTTGCCGAAGTAGTGGCGCTAAATCACGTACTGACACATTACGTACCGGTACCACACGCGTAACCACTTCATCACCACTACCCGGTGCGACGTCATCCGCCACTGGGATCGCCGACGTTTTTGCATTGGTCGCTTTGACCACTTTAAGAACACCACTGGGCATCGGTACAACCGCAAAACCATATACATCCAGCACGCTTAAAAAGAACTGGTAATACTGCTCATCATTTAATAAATCGTAGCTGCGAACGTTAACGGAACCTTTTATTGAGGGATCAACGATGATAGTTTTATCCAAATTATGACTAACAGTGTTAATAAATTCCTGAATATCGGTATTTTTAAAACTGGCGCTATACTCTGCAGCAAACAGAACTGAAGAAAAGGATATCAGACCAAAAAAACAACTTTTTTTAATGACTTTCATTTGAATTCTGAATCCATTTTTACAGCCAATTTAGCTAAATAATATTTTTGCGCAACATCCAATCACAGATAAATACAACCCCACCTATCCAAGGATATAAATACGCAGCAGAATAACATTCTTAATCATATTGCTCCGCGCATTAATCACTATGCAAAATAATACTATTCGACTTAATTGAAAATCAAACAACCAAAAACCACCACCTGTTCTACAGTTATTTTTGGTGTTCAATATTCCGAACAATTTCATTTACTCCAGAAATAGCATCACCAATCGTACAACTTGTTATTCCCACTCATCTATATAATAGAATGTTTTTTCACGAATGTTACCACCATGAACCACTGCAATATTTAATGTCCTTTTTCAATGGAAAAAATTATATGTATATCAATCGTTTTTTAAAAAAATATAACCCAGCAACGGTAGAATAGCTTTATTCCCCAATAATATTGGAATTAGCGATAATTATAGAATCCACACTTAATCCGACAAGCCACGATATATTACATTAACTTGGTGGATTTAATAACACTTACCTTACAACTGTTAAAGGTACCATTCAAAATGGTACCGCATAATACGTCATGCCACATTGATAATCTAACAAAAATAAAGAGATAGAAATTTTCATATAGGTGCATTAATTTATCATTTTGTAGCAATATTCATTTTTGAGTGGCAAGTCACATAATTGTTATCGTTAAATTAAAGATGGTACGTATAAGGTTGCCATCACACATTAGTTGGTTATGAAAATTTGTTACAAAATCAGAAGTAGAAACCTTTGTAGGCAATACCAGCGCACCTAACGTAGTATTACTTACAACAATTTCCTTACTCACCTTTAATCAGATGGCACAATAAGAAAACCAAACAGATCTAATTTTAGCCCTTAATATCGACTTAAAACTACACAACTTGTTCTTCACAGGGTTAATGTGTGCGTGAAGCTGCCGAGGCTATGGGCGTTGGTAAATCAACGATTGATAAGTGGATTCACATCCCGTTGAATCGATATCAAGTTAGTTAACTCATGAAGCAACTCGATCTTCACAACTACGTAAATGGTTGATTTTCTATAATCAATAGGTTAACAAGCCGGACACCCAATGTTTGCTCTAATCTGGCAATTTTTTACTCACTGCCGCGGTACTGATGTCTAATTTTAGTATGGCACCAGCAAAACTATCGGGTGAACATCACTCCGTAAATAACCAAATACGTGAACCCGTTGTGATATATCCATAATCATCCTAAGTGAAGAAATTTTTAATATTATATCAGTAAAGGCTAATTAATAACCTTGCGTTAATCATTACTTAACCAAAGGTTAATTAAGATTAATGATTAATAACGTTATACTCACAAGAGTGTTGATAGATATTTTTTAAAAATATTATTTCTGTGAAGTAATGAGACGCTGAATTTTTATTTTGACAACGCCCCCGCATTGTCTTTAGTGAAAAAACTGTCGTAGAAGTAGAAATTGGTGCATTAATCCCTGAAAATGCTCGCGGATTTATGCTTTACGGCGATGAAAACCGTTGCAACTGTTTTAACATAGTCAAATCTATTAGAATTGATTTTTTAGATGAAGTGCAGAGCAAAGCATAAGTTGCTACATGAAGTTGAACTACGGGAGCTGTACCACAAGAAACAATATTGGAAAATATTTAGGAAATAATGTAACGACATAATTGCGGATTTTTATTCGCCATATGTTAAAGTTATAAAAAACACAACAAGGTAGTTGGGTGAACAATAATGAAAATAGCACATAAACTTATTTTATTAATTGCAATCGGATTTTTTGGTTGTGTTGGCATAAATATAATTGGTCTTTCACGCATAAATGTCATTAATGATGGCATGCGTGTTGTTATCGACAATACACTTCCAAGCTTTAATGCTCTGAACGAAGCTAACATCCGTTTCCTAGAAGCCAGGATTGCAATCAGAAGTCATGTGAACGAGGTTTCTCTTGAAAAAAAACAACTGTTAGAAAATACGTTTAATGAGAAGATCAAAGCAATGTCAGATGCGCTTACAGCCTACGAACCGTTGATTTCAGATGTTCAAGATCGACAACTTTATATGAAGGCAAAATTTTTTGCTGATGCATATGTAAAACAGTCGTCCATAGTGCTGAGTTATTCAAATAAGAATGATAAAGCTGGTGAATCTACCCAGTTGGACATTTTAGCAAATCAGGCGACACAATTTTCGGCTGCAATAGCAGATGATGTGAAATATAACTATAAACTAGCTAAAGATATTGATGTATCTAGTAAAGAAAATTATGAAGGTGCAAAATGGATCTTATTTTTTTCAACATTGGCTATTACAGGCTTTTTAGCCATAACAGGCTGGTTGATCTATCGTCAGATCAGTCGGGGTCTACAGGCTGCTAATTCAACAATCTCACGTATTGAAGATACATTAGATTTTACTTTACGTGCCGAAGTCAGTGGTAACGATGAAATCAGCAATATGCTAAAAGCATTTAACCAGTTGATCAGTAATATGCAGAATAATTTGCAGGAATTACTGCAAGGAGCTGAACAAGTTTCTGTTAGTGCATCGCAGTTACAACAATCTGCACTTAAAGTCTCGGAAGGATCTGGTTCCCAGAACACATCAACATCCCATATGGCCGCTTCTGTTGAAGAAATGACTGTCAGCATAAATCATGTAGCGGATCAGGCTAAAACAACTAGTGAGCAGTCCAATGAAGTTGGACGCAAGGCCGAAGCTGGACAAGGCGTTATTTCTCACACCGTCGCTAATATCCATGCAATTGCTGAAGCAGTAGATAAGGCAGCAGAGGATATTAAACAATTGGAAGAAAAGGGTCGTGAAATTGAATCAGTAATCAATATTATTCGCGCGGTTGCAGAACAAACCAACTTGTTAGCATTGAATGCTGCTATTGAAGCCGCGCGAGCCGGTGAACAAGGGCGGGGCTTTGCTGTGGTTGCTGATGAAGTTCGTACTCTGGCTGCAAGAACTGCTACATCAACAAAAGAAATTGGCGATATTATTTCTTCTATTCAGAATGTTTCTGTCTCAGCCGTAAAACGCATGCAAGAAGCGACGGAAAAGGTTGTTCAAGGCGTTGAAGGCGCAGGTCAAGCAAATGAAACCATGGAAGAGATCTGTCGTGTAGCAGCAGAGAGTGTTTCATTGGTTGCCGATATCTCTCATGCCATTCGGGAACAAGGAGCTGCCACTAATTCTATTGCCCAGCAAGTAGAAAGCGTAGCGCAGATGGTAGATGAAAATACACAAGCTGCTAATGAAACGGCTAATTTAGCCAATCACTTGACGAAAATATCTGGTGATATGAAAACAGTAGTAAACGCATATAGATTGTAATTATTATGTTCTTGACCGCAGTTACCTCTATCAAGAGTGATGAATTGCAGATATCTTTATTAATTTCAAATTTACAAGAAATTTATTATAGCTTCTACATTTTGGGTATTTAAACTAAACCTTAGTAAGTGAAGCATGCGTCTGAGAGTTTGGAGTAAAGTGTGTAATTCATAGCAACTACTTGGTTAAAACGGTATATTGCTGGTTTGAAAGATCATAGCAAACACCCCCTTGTTCTCTCAGAGCTTAGGGGGCGTCTGAAATCAGAAAACTCATTCTGATATGCGCCGTTCTTGTAACCTACGCCGCAAAAAAATTTGCAATGATACGACCAAACGATTACCAGCTTAAAAAAACAATTCCAATAACAGAACTATAAGCACGATCTTTAATTTAAATATTGAAATAACCTCTATGGATTACATATATTTTTTATAAAAGCGATCTAAGCATAGAACATTTAAATGCGGTTAATTAAATCCTATTTGAAACACTCTTCACCTTGTCATTGATTAAATATGAATACACCATGATAGACATTTGCATTCTCCTATTCAGTAAAAACATAAGACACATCAAAATTTTGCACTTAATTTTTAGTATATCTTTACATATTCTGTTATCTTGGACTTGGCAAATACTATTCATGGCCACTTCAGCGAAATGCTCGGTAATATAATTAAGCATTAACCGATATGAAGTCGAATTAGATGAATGGAGTCTTTAATAATGAAATCAGTATCTAACTCTATAATTAACTGGAAGCTAAAAGTCTTAGCTGAAAATGGCATTGATGTTAATAGAATTCTTGATGCCAGAAACATAAGCGAATATGAA
This sequence comes from uncultured Tolumonas sp., assembly GCF_963676665.1. NCBI lineage: Bacteria > Pseudomonadati > Pseudomonadota > Gammaproteobacteria > Aeromonadales > Aeromonadaceae > Tolumonas > uncultured Tolumonas sp. The sequence goes on along the minus strand of NZ_OY781368.1, from coordinate 36,667 downwards.
CTAAATAAAACAGGTGGTAGAATTTCTAGTGAAAAGCACTTTAATTTGATGTATGACACATTAAAATATAATGATATATTTTTATCTAAAGCTGTAACCATGAAATATTTTTACCGATTTTTCCCGGATTTAATTGGGCTTTGCCTGAATGAACATTCAGCTTTGGGTGCTATTGAAAAATTCATACAATATCGAGCATTAATAGGGAATAGCGATTTATGTACCATTAAAAACAATAACAATACATTGCATATTGAATATATAAATGAAGGCCCAAATGAATTCGTAAACTGTTCGGCATTAGGTAATTTTTTATTTATTTTAGATATGCTAAGACTCTATCTGCCTGACATGTCTTTAACGGCTGGCTTTGCAGGAAAGCCTTTGACGTCTGAAAAATTCGTAAGTGAACAACTAAATGCTAAATGCATTTTTAATCAGAGCATTAACTATCTATCCATTAAAAGCAAAGCATTAATTGAAAAAAGTGAACTATATAATGCAACACTAAATGAATTTCAAAAAGAAAGAGTAGAGAGTATTTATTTGACAATACCTGATGAAAGTCTTTTTTCAAAAACCGTTACACAGATCATCACAAGGTTATTACTAAGTTATCGCCTTGAAACCGATAGTAATTTTTTTGATGATATTTGTGATGAACTTCGGCAAAGTCGATGGACAATTAATAGACGCCTGAAACGGGAACAAACATCATTCACTGACCTTTTACAGAAAGCAAAATTCAACCGGGCATGTCAATTGTTGACAGAAACTGATAAATCCATCCAAGAAATTAGTGAGGATACCTGTTTTGCAACTCAGGCGACCTTTTCCCGCTTTTTTAACGAACACGCAAATATCTCTCCAATGAAATACCGCCAGCATTACCACAACAAATAAATAACCACTTACATATTTATTATAGAGAAGCAATAATCGAACATTAATTACACCAACTTACATTTATCCCCCTGATTTACTCGCCCCTACCAATAACCTTAAATAGGCTTCTAATTCATTAAATTCACATCCTTAATTTGAAAAGTAATGTGATCTATGTTTGTTTTTTTCTGTTTGCTCCAAAATGAAATATTTTGCACCATTATGAAAAGAAATAATTAATCCTTGTATATTACACTGTCATTCAATTCCTAGGTAATTCTTATTAAATAAAATTATCCCTAAGGAAGTTAATAGGTAGTACTTAAGGTTTTTACCTTTAAATCATAAAGGAATGATGAAGATGACGATGTATAAACCTCAGTTAACAACAGTTGCTATTGTTGTTTCAATAATATTAGGGGCGGCTGCTTGTAATAATGACTCTGATAACTCATCTGCTGTAGTAAAAGATGATGCTTATTATAAGTCTATTGCAACCAACTTAGTTTCAAAAATGACTGCCGATGAAAAAATAACCATGCTGGTTGGTCCTGGATATAGAAATACGTTAGCCGCCGATGGTTCAACAACATTTGGCACAGATTATTCCAAAGTTGTTAATCTTAAGAAAATTGTTCCTGGTGCTGCTGGTTATATCAGTGGAGTTCTTGATACTTCAACAGGATTAGATATTCCGGCTGCCAAACTGGTTGATGGTCCAGCGGGCATTCGCATTTATCCGACTCGCGATGGTCAGGAAGGCCTAGATCCTGAATCAGGTACTTTTTATGCAACAGCGTTTCCAACAGGAACTGTATTAGCATCAACATGGAATCCGGAACTTGTTAAAGAAGTTGGAAAGGCTGCTGGTAACGAAGCCAAAGAATACGGGGTTGATTTCTGGCTGGCACCTGGTATGAATATTCAACGTAACCCTTTGAATGGTCGAAACTTTGAATACTATTCTGAAGATCCGTTAGTTGCCGGAACGATGGCAGCAGCGGTTGTCGATGGAGCCCAGAGCGAGGGTATTGGGACGACCATTAAACATTTCGCAGGGAATAACAGCGAAACTAACCGCAGGACAGTGAATGATGTTGTTACTCCGCGTGCATTCCGCGAAATATACTTGCGTGGTTTCGAGTATGCGGTTGAGAAATCACAGCCTTGGGCATTAATGACCTCATATAACTCGATTAATGGTATTAATGCCGGTGAAAGACCCGATCTCATAAAAAATATTCTGCGTGATGAATGGGGTTTCAAAGGTTTTGCGATGAGTGACTGGTGGTCTGGCTGGGATCCAGTGGCTATGTTGAAAGCTGGAGTTGATGTTATTCAACCAGGTGGCGCGTGGCGAATCACTCAGGGAGGAGACTGGTTGCCATTGTTAAAGGACGCATACGCTAATAAGCAGTTAAACGACGAAACTATCAGTCAGAATGCGATCCGAGCATTAACACAGATGCTGAAAGCACCAACTGGGCAAAATTATCAGTATTCTAACAGCCCTGATTTATATGCTCATGCTCAGATTGCAAAACAGGCGGCAGAAGAAGGTATTATTTTATTAAAAAATGATGATTCAACGTTACCAATTGTCAGAAGCTCAAAAGTAGCCTCTTTTGGTGTTGGGCAAATAAATACCTTTAAAGGAGGGACAGGCAGTGGTGATGTGCACTCATCTTATGTCAAAAGCATCCAGGCTGGTCTATCGGATACTTTCTCTGTAGACAGAACGTTGAGTACGGCATACCAAACTTATTTTAATGCCAATAAGACCGTAACAACTGATGTTTTTGGGGTATCGCAAGTAATTACTTGTCCCGAATATGATGTACCGGCGGCAGATATTGCAGCCGCAGCATCTGCCGATGACATTGCAGTGATCACTCTTTCCCGTACAGCGGGGGAAGGTAAAGATCGAACGGCGAGTAAAGGTGATTATCTGCTGACAGATCTCGAAGCTACACTGATTGATAATGTATCCACAGCGTTCCATGGACAAAATAAAAAAGTAGTTGTCGTTCTGAATATCGGTGGCGTTATTGATACAACCAGCTGGAAAGACAAAGTTGATGGCATTGTGCTGGCTTATCAACCTGGGCAGGAAGCGGGAAATGCAGTAGCAGATATTCTCTCTGGCGCAGCGAACCCTAGTGGTAAACTAGCTCAAACATTCCCAGCAAACTACAGCGATGTACCTTCATCAGCAACATTCCCAGGGATCTCAGAGAGTTCTTTTGATAACGCAGGGCCTTTTGAACCATATGTAACTATTCCTCGTCAGCAGGATTATAACGCATTCTACAACGAAGATATTTATGTAGGTTACCGTTATTACAATACCTTTGATAAAGCCGTGTCCTATCCGTTTGGTTTCGGCCTATCCTACACTACCTTTGGTTTCAGTGATTCCGCTGTATCAGCTAATACGCTAAATAGCATTGGTAGCAAAGGCAACATTACCATTACGACTCAAGTAACAAATACCGGGGCAGTGGCAGGGAAAAACGTTGCTGAAGTCTATGTGAATGCGCCAGAAGTGAAACTGAAAAAACCTAACGTTGAACTAAAAGCATATGCAAAAACAGCGAAACTGGATGCTGGCAGTTCACAAAAACTGACATTCAATATTTCGGCTGAAACGCTAGCAAGTTTTGATGATACTAATAATCAGTGGATTATTGAACCCGGTACCTACAAGGTTTACATCAGCTCTTCATCTGACGTAACAGCAATTGAACCAATCACTTTCACCGTAGATAAGGAAATTGTAGTAGAAAATACAACACCAAACGCGTTGGCACTACAGGCTAAATTTGCCGATAAATCATGGATCACTGTTACTAAATAAACTAATACGAGGGCCCTTTACAAGGGCCCTTTGTGTGCCAATCCGTCTTAAGACACAGCTCAGATTTTTGCTTGGATTCAATTTAGTTTCGCTCTGCCTAGTAAGGCATAAATCACCCCCCCGCGTTCTTTCTTCGCCTGCAACAATATCGGCAAACAGATAGTTCTTCCTTCCCTATGCGATGGGCCGGTGTAAACGCTCAGCCGTTATGTTATCAATTTTCTTGACCATGGCTGACATACACCAACAGGCCATCCGATTGTTTCAGCGCAAACTGAATAGTTTTTGAGAATGCCTTTGCACAACTGAAAGGTTATCGCACAATCGCACGAGATATGAGACATTAGTACGAGACTATGCCGACACATTGGCACTAGCCTGTTTCATGATGTGGTTGCTGATGCGAAATGAATGAAATGTAATCAGCCAAAATCAACAAAGCCTAGCACCGCCCCAATGCGATTTGAATAGGGACGAGATTTTCTAGCAAAAACCTCTGAATCTGGGAACAGAAATTAGTCTCATCAAATTTAGCATCTTGATTAAACCGAACGGTTAACCTCGCCTCCCCCAACAGACCAAATAACACAAATCCAATGCAAAATACTTTTGATATTTATCAAATAATTTGATGAAAAAACATCATCCTTTAATACTCTTAAATCCCGGCATGATTGATTCAGCCTCAAACAGTTTCCGTGATTTAATCATGGATTTCGTGATCGCGAGGTAATTTTGAAAGTGTACCGATTCACGATGTTGTAAATAGGCTTGTTCATTGGCATAAAATTCCAGAAACCGCAGATGCGCGGGACTGTCCTTCAAAGCAACAGAATAAATAGCCAGCACCTCAGGTTCTGAGCTAATCGAGATCTCTATTTCTTCAGTTACCGCCTTTTGGTAGCCTTCAAAATATTCGGGATAAATCTCAAGTTCTGCGATACGAACATATGCACTGCGAAATGCGTGCTGTTTTCTACCCAGCACAACAGGAATAACGTCATATAAAGCCTTATTTTTTATGATTGGCCCGACGCTGGCTCCAAACTGTTTGTAATGTAAGCTCTGAATATGGGTCCTGTAGGCTTCCTTATCTTTATATACTTCAAAAACACATAGTTCGTTGGGATGTTCTTGTTTAATTACTGCCTGAAACTCCAGCACGCCGTTCTCTTTTGTTAATGTACTTTGTATATTCTCTATTACAGCTGTTTTGAACTCCGTGAATTGTGCTGATGCAACCCTGAGTTCCCCCCAACCAACATTGAGTTCCCCCCAGCGTACATAAGGAACAAGAAATGAGCTGCTCATCTGTATTGAATTGAGTGGATGTTTTGTTTTCATATTGTTTCAATTACCTGAACAAAAACATAAAAAATGGCCACCGAGCTCTGCTTGATGGCTATTTTAACAACGGTAATCCGTCATTCCTGTTGACGTAACGATGCAATGTCGATGACAAAACGATACCGGACATCGCCAGCAAGCATGCGATCATAGGCTTCATCAATGCCCTGTATTGAGATCAGCTCGATGTCAGACACAATCTCATGCTGACCACAAAAGTCCAGCATCTCTTGTGTCTCAGCAATACCACCTATAAAGGAGCCTGTGAGCACTTTACGCCCTCGTAGCATCGGGCCTGCAGTAACTGCAGGTTCCAACGGTCCAAAATATCCGACCAGCACCAGCACCCCTTCGAAACCCAATGTATCCATATAAGGATTAACATCATGAGCATAGGGTACTGTATCAATGATCAGATCATACGTGTTAGCCACCTGGTTCATTTGTGCCGCATTATTGGAAATTACGACATGATCAGCACCAAGCTGGAATGCGTCAGCTTCCTTTCCAATCGAGCGTGTAAACAGCGTCACCTCTGCGCCCAATGCTTTGGCTAGTTTGATCGCCATATGACCAAGCCCACCCAAACCAATCACTCCGACTTTACTGCTTTGGCCTACTTTCCACTGGTGCAAAGGCGACCATGTGGTAATGCCCGCACATAGCAATGGAGCCGCCCCTGCAGGATCAAGACTATCAGGTATACTCAAAACAAATTTTTCAGAAACAACAATCCGCTCTGAATAACCACCATAGGTCGTCATCCCGTCACGGCGATCGACAAAGCCATAAGTAAAGGTTGGCCCCTCAATACAGGCTTGTTCCTGCCCGTGAGAGCAAGAATGGCAATGACCGCAAGAATCGACCATGCAGCCAACGCCAACGATATTGCCTATTTTGATATGTGTCACCTGACTTCCCACACTCACGACCCGGCCAATAATCTCATGACCTGGAACAACGGGATACGTAGTGAAGCCGCTATGATTCCGAACAAAATGCAAATCGGTATGGCAAACGCCACAATATAGGATGTCGATCACCACATCATCAGCCCGAGGCTCGCGTCGCTCGAATTGAAAAGGAGCAAGCGGTGCGGTGGCGGAATAAGCTGCATAACCTAGAATTTTCATATTAAAACTCCTGGTGTGTCAGGATGGAAAACGATTTTGTCTGATCTATGACAATCACATTTACATCAGATAATTAATAGTTTTTCAGCATTACCATGGGCAATAAGAGCCTTTTCTGTATCACTGATAGGCAGACCATTGATAAAGGCCCTGGCACCATCCAGACTCTGATAGGGATAATCAATGGAGTATAAAATGCGTTCCGCCCCCATCAGGGCATAGATAAACTGGAAGTGCGGCAACGTGAGCATACCACTGGGCGAAACATAAACATGCTCACGATAGGTTTGAGTGATCGAGCGTTTGAGTCCGGATACTTCTTGAGGAATAGAATCTTCAAGTCTCTGGAGGAAGAACGGCACCATTTCGCCCCAGTGCCCACTAATCACTTGCAGGTGCGGGAAACGATCAAATACGCCTGCAACCAACATGCGCACAACCTCAATGCCCGCTTCGTTATGCCAGCCCCAGGCAAACATAGATAAGCGCGCACTCAATTCGCGATCAAAACCACCATAGTATGGCGCTTGTACGGCAGACAAAGGCAGCCCGGGATGGACATATAACGGGACTTTCAGTTCGTCAAAAGCAGCAAGAATGGGTGAATAACGCGGATCATCAAGGAACGTTTCGCCTGGCCGGCCATTAATGAGCGCCCCTTTAAAACCGAGCTCTTTTACTGCACGTTCCAGTTCGCGGGCAGCAGCTTCCGGTTCTTGCCAGGGTAACATCGCAAAGCCAGCAAAGCGCGTCGGATGGGCTTGTGCTGCGAGAGCCAACTTGTCATTGGCCGCACGACTAAGATCAATGGCCTTTTCTGCAGGCAGTAACTGCGGAAAACCACCATAAGATAATACCTGCATATCAATGCCGGCATCATCCATATCATCCAGCCGTGCCTTCCCCATATCTAAGCATTTACGTGCCGATTCCTGCGGGGCCAACACATGAGGACGCGTAGTATCAGCAATATTTTGTCCATCAACAAAGCGACTGCCCCAGCCAGTAATAAAAGGGGCTTCAGCTCCTACCAAATGGCCTGTAGCAGCACCGACATCAGGATCGATCACATGTTCTTCAACACAGATTAGTTTCACAAGAACCTCTTTTGTTTGAAGGTGTTAAATCGGCAGGAAGAAACCAAGCTTTAGCTGTACAGCAAAAGCTCAGTCCCTGTTTTGACAAGCTACGGTCTGAATTGCTTAAGCCAATAAGGCATCACGCAGTTTTTCGCCCAGGCTCGAAGCAGACTGAGGGTTCTGACCAGTGATCAGCCGACCATCGACAACAACGTTGTTGGCCCAGTCTGCCGCATTCTGATGCATGGCTCCGCGTTCGTTAAGCGTAGACGCTAACAGGAATGGAACAACATGGGTCGACTGCACAACTTCTTCTTCACTATCAGTAAAGGCAGCGACACGTTTGCCTGCAATCAAAAGAGAGCCATCGCTTTTCGTCGCATTAACCAGTGCAGCAGGGCCGTGACATACAGCCGAAACAATTCCGCCTGCGGCATCAATTTCACGAATGACTTTTTGTACTGCGGCGTTGTCGGGAAAATCCCACATGGTGCCATGGCCACCTGCGAAGAAAATCGCTGAATAGCGTGTAGGATCCACGTCATTGATACAGAGTGTATTTGCAATTTTATGGCGGAAATCGTCATCAGCCCAGAAGCGGGCGATCACCGGATCGTTCATGTCTTCCAGACCATCTAGTGGTGCATTACCACCTTGGATAGATGCAAATTCCACAGCAATACCAGCGTCCTCCAATTTTTCCAACGGGTGGGTCACTTCAGCCAGGTTGTAACCGGTAGGAATACCTGTTGCGCCCTTCACCGCACAGCTGGTAACAACGAACAGAACAGGTTTTAGTTCAGAGATTTGTTTTGCCATGATCGCGAATTCCTATTTTTAGTTTCCAGTGATTTTGACGGAAAGGTGTGTGCCAAAGAACGACACGAGCTTCGTTACTGCTTGGTCGACATATTCAGGCTTGTCGTATAGAGCAATGTGGGTAGCCCCCCCGATCTCGAATAATTCTTTTGGCCCCTCGGATAATGCGTATGCCTGTTCGCTGTATACCTTGGTGTCGGCATTACTGCCGACAATTAACAACATAGGTTGCGTCAGCAAGTTCGGGATTAAGTTGAAACATGAGAATGCCAACATTTTGTCCAAACTGGTAAACAGAAAACGGCCTTTGGCATTTGGGTGCTGACCTCGGGCAGTTCTGTAGTATTCATACCCTTCACGCAACATGGTTGGGGTATTTTCATCAATATCTTCCAAGCGTTCAGGAACAAAAGGAACATAGATAACTTGTCCGCCATTTGCTTCCGAACTCCGCTGAACAGATACTGATTCAAGGGTTTTAATAAGTTCGGCATCCGGGATCTGTTTACCAAAGAAGGTTCTTGCTGCCTCACCCATCGGTGTTGCACTGATACCTGCGATTACCTTGAAGCGACGTTCGATTTGTGCAGCTGCGATTGCATAACCGCCGCCAGCACAGACACCAAACACGCCCATTTGATCAACGTCAACATAGGGTAATGTTGCGAGAAAGTCTGCCGCACAGCGAGCGTCCTCCACCCGTGTCGAAGGATCTTCAAGCAAGCGAGGTTCACCGCCGCTCTCACCCTGATAAGAAGAGTCATACACAACGACGACGAATCCATGTGCAGCCAGACGTTTGGCATAAAGACCTATAGTTTGTTCCTTTACACCTCCTGCAGGATGGATCCCAACTAAAGCTGGATATTTTTTATCCTCTTGGAAACCTTCAGGTAAATGAAGGTGCCCAACAATATTTATGTCTCTGTTCGAAAAGGAAATAGACTTGAGCATCACACGCTCTCCAAGATTGTGAGGAAAAAACCCCAAGGCAATGAAGCTGCACCTAACTAATCAGCTTCTGGATTGGAAAGCTATTTCCTCAACATTATTTGAATTTCACCAAAGCAAACTTGAAAAATTATGCGTTTTCTGGTGCGAAGAGAATTTCCCAATTAGTGAACGGGCCAAGAGGGATCACATCCCAACCGATGAGCCCGGCCTTAGCCAGCGGAAACTCAGCCAGCTCTTTTTTCGCGATTTCAATCGAATCGGCTTCGGCAATAATCGCAACGCCTGGTCGATCTTGTCGGAAATAAATATCCCGAATGACACCGTTCTTATAGAGCTGCCAGCCGTGACGGGCTTCGTTTTGCATGTGTGGTTGATATTGTTCCAGTGTTGCGCCAGGTTGTGGGACATCAAGGCAAAGGAATTTCATGGTAAATCTCCTTGGTTCACATGGTTGATAAAAGCAGAATTAATAGGTACGGGATACGCAGCATCGGTTTTACTAGCGTGTTCATTTTGTAACCTATGCTGAACATTATGTTAGGTTCGATAATAAACCTGTAGTGGGGTCCAGGTTGAACGTCTCATAACCTTAGGTTAATGATACGTGTCACTTAATATGTTGAAATGCTTGAAAAATAGGTATTTAAGTGAGATGGAGAGATCACTGATTGCGGTTAGACATAATTTCCTGATAAATCATCACTGCACAGCAAATGCGTCTGGCTGACGATGACGTAGAAACATCACCCATGAAATCATTACAACCGGGCCGCAAGCCAAAAGCAGTAATCCCCAGTCAAGCGGCAAACCACAATAAACAAAGATCACAGACAGACCGGAAATAACCCACACAGGAAAAACAATAAACATAGAGCGCTCTCTACGTTGCGTCATTCTCCCCCCCAACCACCAGAGAGCCCCCAAAAAGATACTTACTGTTGCGGCAGTGAGCGCAATTGCAAAAACGGGCGTTACCAAATGATATGGCTGCGTTTCTGGCCTGATTAACACATCAGCCACAACTAACAGAACACCACCAAGTATTGCAAGTGCAGCAAAAACCAAAGCGTGTCCGTACCCCCAGACAAAACCACGTTCTCGCCGATAGCGTAGAACCTGAGTAAAAGGAACCAGAAAATAAGCCCACCATAATCCCATGATCAGCCCGACAGTTGCGACACTGGCAACAACAAGATTCAAAGAAAAACCTTGTATTTTTAGAATGTTATTTATTGCACTGGCTGCACCAGCCATACATTCCCCCAATAAAATGATGGTAAAAAAACCGTAACGTTCCGCAATATGATTAGGATGCCACGGCGTTTCACCAGCTTTAGCAGCCCACATAGGGACAATGAACTCCAGCATCATCAATACAATGAAAGTTAATAATAACCACGCAGACGGTATCCACAGCGCATTGGCTATCCATAATAATTGGAGTACCGTCGTTGCTGTTGCATAACGCAGACAAGTGACACGGCGCTCCTTATGTTCAACTGATGCCCGTAACCATAAAATGACGAGCGCAATACGCATCAGTGTAAAACCCAATACACCGGTGATATTAACAGCAGCGGTTTCTGGTAATCCTGCAGCAATGAGCAATACACCTACCATCTGAACAAATGTGGATATACGATATGGCACATCATCAGTGTCATATGCACTGCTAAACCAGGTAAAACTCATCCAGGGCCACCAGATAGCCATAAAAGCCAGCATGAATCTGACAAATGCCAACTCCGATTTTATAGATAACAAATCGTGATACAGGCGGGTTGCAGCAACAGATACCGCGACAGCCGAGGTAAGATCAAATAGAGCCTCCAATGGCGTTGACGCGCGGTGCATTTCATCAATATTGCGGCCATTCATCCGCAGTCTGATAGGTAATGATGGTGGATTTCGCACCAACTGCTTGGATTTGCTGTCTGCCATGTCATGCCTTTTCGTTTTTTTAGCTAATCATGAATTTAGTATATGGGTGGTTATTAGCAGCCTAAGTGATACTGATAGTTTTAGTTCTGGATTTCTGAGGCATTTGCAAATAGCGGATAGATGAAAAGGAGCCTTCCTGGATGTAGTTTTACATATTGTTTGCCCGGCTATAAGATCATTAACCGGGCATTCAGAAAGGCTGCATATGCACAGCATTTTCTGTGTCAACTTCGTTTGGAATCAGTTTTGTGTAAATTGTTTTGTGATTTCAGCAACCCGCTGGCCTAGATATGCTGCAGTTTCCAAATCACTACCGTTCGGCGATATCTCTGGTGCAACGTCGTCGGATTGTGCCATTGCGCCAAGCCAACCACCGATACGATTAGGCTGTTCAGCCGTACGACCAGGGAACAAATCAAGCCCGATCCAGATCATGCCATGCTGAGCCGCAAACAATGACATAGTAATTAATGTGTTGAGCTTATCACCGTGCATTGCACCGGAATTTGTAAAACCAGCAGCGATTTTGTTACGCCATGTCTGCGGCAACCACGAAGCACGGGTCGATTCTTCCATAAATTTCTTGAGACGAGCGGTGACTGTCCCGTTATAAGTGGGTGATCCGAAGATTATGGCATCACTGGCAGCCAGTGTATCCCATGGATAATCGCCATCAGCAACGGAAATCAGTTTTGCCTCTGCACCATCAACTCGATTTACGCCCTCGGCAATAACGCGTGCAAGTTTTTCTGTGTGACCATAACCACTGTCGTAAACGATTGATATCAGCATAACTATTTTTTCCTTTGCAGCATGACTTAAGAAACCACATCATATTGTGCAAGACAAGAAACCATAACTGCGTAAGTGGTTGATGTTCTATTAACCCAAAGTTAACAATTATGCCTTGGTCAAAAACAACGTCTGTTGATTATGCAACGTAATTGGCCAACTTTTCGAAAGGGTAATTTAAAGTTTCATCTGATTTAAAAGTGGCAAGTAAGTACTCAACTGTAGCCTTCACCCTGGGAGCAATTAAAGCTCGGTGTGGATACTGAATGACCATTTCATAGCTCCCGGGATCATGAACGCCCCAAAGTACTAATTTAAGTGAACCTTCCTGAAGGTGTTTTATTGCATGGTGAACGCCTACCTGTGCAATACCCGCCCCCATGAGTGCGCCCTGAGTTAGTGCCTCCGGAGCAGAAAATGTAAGAATCGCGGGCTCAGGGTCTAATGCAATCAAACTACCGTCTTTTTCCCTAAAGCCCCACGGAGAAACTTTACCACCCAAAAAACGTCTCGCTATAAATTTATGCCCTCTTAAATCTTCTGGTCTTTGGGGTATTCCATGAACAGCAAGATAGTCTGGAGATGCCACCAAAACCATCCTCAAATGACACACTGGACGGGTGATAAGCGACGAATCAATGATCCGCCCTCCCCGTATAGCTAAATCATAACAGTCATGAACCAAGTCTATGACTCTGTCATCAAAATCAACTTCCACTGACAATGCCGGATAGCGCGTCATCAGACCCGGTAATGCCGGCAATAACTGCTCCCGGCCAAAAGCGGCACTGGTAGATATTCGAACATGTCCGCTGGTCTCCATCTTCCGAGCTACGACGGTATCAACTGCGGTATCTAAGGCATTCAATGCAATTTTTGCTTGTTGCAGGAAAGAAACACCCTCTTCAGTAAGACTTTGCTTTCGGGTCGTTCTGTTTAAAAGCCGAACGCCTAGCGTTTGCTCTAAGCCGGCTATGTTTTTACTCACGGCGGCAGTACTAACACCTAAGTTTCGTGCGGCAGCGGCAAAACTGCCGGAATCAGCAGCTTCCGTAAATGACAAAATAGCTCGAACCCGTTGTGATATATCCATGGTTATCCTGATTGAAGAAATTGTCTGATGTTATATCAGAAAAAAACAGCCAAATTGACAACCTTTAGTTAATGGTTGTTCAACCCAAAGTGCAATTAAAGTTATCAATTAATGACGTCATACTCACACTAGCTTCAACAGACATTTTGTTGAAAATATTAACTCGGTGGAGTGATGAGATGCTGAATTTTGATTTTTACAACCCAACCCGCATTGTCTTTGGTGAAAAAACGGTAGCAAAAATCGGAGCTTTAATTCCTGAAAATGCGCGTGTATTGATTCTTTACGGCGGTGAAAGTGCCGAGCGTAACGGCACACTGGCAGAGGTACGCACAGCATTAGGAAACCGGGAGTTCTATGAATTTAAAGGGATCGAGCCAAACCCAACCTACGAAACTCTGATGAAAGCCGTTGCAACCGTTCGAGAAAAAGGACTGGATTTCTTACTAGCCGTGGGCGGTGGTTCTGTCATTGATGGTACTAAATTTGTCGCTTCGGCAACCCATTTTAAAGGTGAAGACCCATGGCAAATTCTGGAAGCATGGGGCAGTAATGTGACTCAAGCCGTGCCTTTCGGCGTCATATTAACCTTGCCTGCTACCGGGTCTGAAATGAACAGTGCAGCAGTCATTACCCGCAGCGCGACTAAAACCAAAGCTCTATTGGCTTCACCACTGGTGTTCCCGCAATTCTCAATTCTGGATCCAACGAAAACTTACACCTTACCGGCTCGCCAACTGGCAAATGGTATTGTTGATGCGTTTACTCACACAGTAGAACAATACTTAACATATCCCGTCGATGCACGCGTACAGGATCGCGTTGCCGAAGGTTTATTGCAGACTTTGATTGAAATTGGTCCCAAAGTTGTCAATGAGCCAGCAGACTACGATTCACGCGCCAATATGATGTGGACTGCCAGCATGGCATTAAATGGTTTAATTGGAGCCGGTGTACCTCAGGATTGGGCAACACATTTTATTGGTCATGAGCTGACGGCACTTTATGAAATTGATCATGCTCGCACATTGGCGATTGTGCTTCCTTCATTACTCAAGTTACGCCGTAACGGCAAGCGTGCGAAATTACTGCAATATGCTGCTCGCGTCTGGAATATTACTGCAGGAGATGAAGATACTCGCATTGATATATCCATTCAAAAAACGCGTGAATTTTTTGAAAGTCTGGGAGTTAAAACTCGTCTTTCAGAATACGGTCTGGGTGATGACGCCATTAATCAAGTTATTGAACAATTAACTCAGCACGGTATGACAATGTTAGGTGAACATCGGGATATTACACCTGACGTCAGCCGACAGATATTACAAGCCAGTCTGTAATATTTAAAATATTTACTGAAAATCATCATCTATCAATAATTCCGAGAAAGTGACTATGGAAAATAACAAGCCAGCTTACTTTATTTTTGATGTAAAAATACATGATCCTGTAGCACTTAAACCATATCAGGAACAAGTTGCGGCGACATATAAACCATATGGCGGGAAAAGACTCGTTGCTGCAGGTAAAACAGAAACGATTGAGGGCGATGATCCAAAAGGCATCCTTGTTATTCTTCAGTTTGATAGCGTTGAAAAAGCGCATGCCTGGCATGATTCGCCCGAATATCAGGCACTGATCCCTTTTCGTGTGGCTGCAACCGACACAACTTGCTGGCTGGTTGAAGGCGTTGCACCTGCAATTTAGTAAAAATTTAATCAATATATTAAGGAATTTATTCGTGAAAACGTTAGTCATCGTTTCCCACCCATATCCTGAACAATCTACTGCAATCAAAGCATTGCAGGAGGCTGCAGAAACCTTAAGTGATGTGACTGTCAGAAATCTTGAATCTATTTATGGAAATGACATTGCTGCATTTGATGTTAACGCAGAGCAAGCTGCGTGCGAAAATAAAGACCGTATTGTATTTATGTTCCCTGTACATTGGTTCAACTTAACACCAATGCTGAAAGCTTATATGAATGCGGTGTGGTCATATGGCTGGGCATTCGGACCAGAAGGCATTGCTTTGAAAGATAAAGAAATGCTGGTTATTACCACAGCAGGGGCAAGCAATCATACTTATTCTGCGGAAGGGTTGATTCAAAGTACTATTGAAGAGGTGTTAACCCCGATTAAGGCCAGCGCTTTATATGTTGGTATGAAATATCTGGAACCGCTCGCATTTTATGAAGCAATGGGTGTATCAAAAGAAAAACTTGAATATTTTAAGGAAAAAATGACAAAAAGAGTTACTGCATAAATAAAGTGGTTATATCCCCGAGTTCTCGGGGATATATACTATTATAAATAGTAATAACTTCCATACAAACAAACCCTCTATAATCAAAAATAAAAATATCAGACTTTAAATCCCCCAATATTTGAAAAAGCGCCATACATCAAACCTATTAACAAGTTTAGGCAGCTTAAAATTCTTACAGAAATTTTGAACAAAAAGGAATTACCATAATGGACTTTAATAACAAAAATGGCATATCTGTTTCTAGAAGTGGCGATAGAGAAACAAAAATAACATCAAGAGATATAATGTTCTTTGGCGATGTTTTTATTGATAATTTATATCTTGGAAAATCATTTCAACATTTAAAAATAGCCAAAATGTCTTTCAATCTTGGGGCACGAACTGAATGGCAAATGCATAGTGATGAACGAATATTAATTATTACATCGGGTAGTGGTTGGGTTCAAGAATGGGGCGATTCAATAAAACTCGTTCAGACTGGAGATATTGTATATATTTTGCCAGATATAAAATATTGGTATGGAGCTACGGACAAAAGCAGTATGAACAATATCTTGCTGTCACGTTCATAAAGTAAACAAATCCATATTGAAAATTCAAACTGTGTATTCTCTGATCAGTACAGCTGGAAGAAGATGGCTTTATGCGCTTTTAATGTGTCTGAATAAAATCAGTATCAGCCTTGCCCCTTCAAAAGGGCTCGAATAGTCCCAAATGTGAAATCATATAACCATCCTGTTGACCATCAGATCTGTTAAATCATGGAACATCAACTCACCTTCGCTGATAGCAAGTTTTCCACTAAACGTCGTCAAACCCGGAAAGAAATATTATTGTGTGGGTGGTTATTGCCTTCTGTTTCCCTGCATGCTGAACGTAGTACATTCCCTACCCTGTCATTTGCTCTTTTTTGGCAATCGCCTTCGTTAGCTGATGTATCACATTGTAGCGTTTAGCTGAGATGAATGAGCCGCAGGCTCGAATCATCTCGATACAAAATTTGAATGTAATGATGGCTCTTGTTGCTTTCATCACGGTTGTAATTATCATTTTTCAAAGAAAATTTGTTAATTAACAATTTGTTATTGTTACTCGCCAAGAAAACACAAATAAATTCACAAATCAACTATTAAATAGCTTGCTATTTAATAGTTGATTACATAAAGTGTTCAACATCACGAATAACTTGTTTCACTAATGAGGGTAGAAAGTGACATGAAAGCTGATGACAGTAACTCATTACTTCAGTTAGATAAGCAGATCTGCTTTGCACTTTACTCTTCTTATTTAGCGATGAGCAAGCTTTATCGTAAGGTGTTAAAGCCACTTGAACTGACCTATTCCCAATATCTGGTTATGCTTATTTTATGGCAGGAAGATCAGCAGTCTGTTACCTCAATTGGTGAACAGCTGTATCTTGATTCAGCGACATTAACACCATTGCTAAAACGAATGGAAGTTGCAGCGCTTCTCTCTCGCCAACGTTCAGCACACGATGAGCGTCATGTGATCATCAGCCTGACAGAAGCTGGAAAAGCGTTAAAAGAGAAAGCGCGTTCCGTGCCTGAACTCGTCTTATGTTCAACGTCATGTGATTTAGACATGCTGCTCGACTTAAAAAAACAACTAGAGCATTTGCGCAATAAAATATTGAATAACGTTTAAAAAACATCCTCAAGCAGCCTTAGTTGAACGGTTATTGATTTAATTAAGGCTTTAAAAATAATTCATATGTAGTGCACTATATAATAGCTGGCTATCAATACCTCACTAATCGGAGTAAATACTATGTCTCTTAATAAAGTTCTCTATACCGCTCAAGCATCTGTTTCTGGAGGTCGTGATGGTCGTGCAACATCACAAGATAATGCCATTGATCTGAAATTAACGACCCCACGTGGTTTGGGTGGTTTGGGCGGTGATGGCACTAACCCTGAACAGCTGTTTGCTGCGGGCTATGCTGCTTGTTTTACCGGTGCATTAAAGTTAGTCGCCTCACAGCAAAAAGTCATTATTCCGGCGACCACGACCATCGAGGGTTTGGTGGGTATTGGCCCAATTGACCATGGCTTTGGTATTGAAGTTGAATTGCGCATCAGCGTCCCAGGTTTAGATAACGCGTTAGTGGAAGAACTCGTCGCGAAAGCGCATGAGGTTTGCCCTTACTCGAATGCAACACGCGGCAATATCGATGTGCGTTTGGTTGTGCTTTAAAAATTCACGCGTTAATGTCAAAATTTAATCATTGAGGTCTCACATGAATATCTTAGTCGTTTTAACTTCTCACGAAGATTTGGGTAACACGGGTTTGAAAACCGGTTTTTGGTTAGAAGAACTGGCAGCGCCTTATTACATTTTTAAAGAAGCGGGGGCTAAGTTAACCTTAGCTTCCCCTCTGGGAGGACAACCGCCACTCGATCCAAAAAGTAACGATCCGATGTTCCAGACTGATGAAACTCGTCGTTTTGAAGCCGATAAAGAAGCGATTGCTGCACTGGCAAACACCATCAAATTAGCCGATGTGACGGTAAGTGATTTTGATGCTGTCTTTTATCCTGGCGGACACGGCCCTCTTTGGGATCTGGCGGAAGATAAAAACTCAATTCAGCTTATTGAGACTGCTATCCAAACCAACAAACCGGTTGGTTTGGTGTGTCACGCGCCTGGGGTGCTGCGTGATGTAAAAGGCCTTGATGGAAAACCATTGGTAGCGGGCAAGACGGTTACAGGTTTTAGTAATACGGAAGAAGATGCCGTGCAACTTACCGATGTCGTGCCATTTTTGGTGGAAGACATGCTGAAAGCCAATGGCGGTGTTTATAGCAAAGTCGCTGATTGGCAATCGTATGTGGTGACAGACGGTTTATTGATCACAGGCCAAAATCCAGGGTCATCTGTTGCCACCGCCACGGCGTTATTAAATGCACTGAAAGGGTAATTCATGAGTGCCAATCATTTACATTGGCACCAAGCGGTCTTGGTTTCTTTCCTTTATCCATGCATGAGGTTGCAGGGTTAGCCTGCAATCTTTCAATAACACGCCAAATGGAACAATTTATGTACCCAAATACGACTTTATTCATTAATGGTGAATGGTTGCCATCACAGACAAATGAAACCATTCCAGTGATCAATCCAGCCACTGAAGAAATAATTGGTTCGGTTGCCAAAGCGAGTCAGGCTGATGTCGAGAAGGCGGTTCAAGCATCGGTAACGGGTTTCTCAATTTGGAAGAATACCTCTGCATTTGAACGCAGTAACATCATGCGTCGGGCTGCGGGACTAGTAAGGGACCGTGTTGATACCATCAGTGCCATTATGACTGCTGAGCATGGAAAGACATTGCAACAAGCACGTGATGAAATCATCAAAGTTGCAGATATCATTGACTGGTTTGCCGGTGAAGCAAGCCGTAGTTATGGCACATTAACACCGCCTCGTTCTGCTAACGTTCAGCAGATGACGATTAAAGTACCCGTTGGGCCGGTGGCTGCATTTACGCCATGGAATTTCCCCATGAGTCAGGTCGTCAGAAAGCTTTCGGCTGCACTTGCCGCAGGATGTTCCATTATCATTAAAGGCCCAGAAGAGACGCCAGCGTCTCCGGCAGCTTTAGTTCAGGCATTTCATGATGCCGGTGTTCCGTCGGGTGTGATCAGTTTAATTTATGGGGTGCCTGCTGAAATTTCCTCATACCTGATCCCTCATCCTGAGATCCGTAAGATCTCGTTTACTGGCTCAACCCGGGTAGGCAAACAGCTCGCATCGCTAGCAGGTGCTCACATGAAAAAATACACTATGGAATTGGGTGGGCATGCCCCCGTTTTAATTTTTGCTGATGCAGATCTAGAACAAGCGGCTCAGCAAATGGCTCATCTTAAATTTGCCAATTCAGGACAAATTTGTATCGCCCCCACTCGATTTCTTGTGGAAGAGGCTGTTTATGAACAATTTATTATTGCTGTAACCGCTGCGGTCAAAAACATCATCATGGGGAATGGCGCTGAAAGCCACACCACAATGGGCCCCATGACGACGCCGCGTGGTGTCTCACACATCGAAAATTTAGTGAACGATGCCGTAGCTAAAGGCGCCAAGATCACCACTGGCGGTTTCCGACCCGATGTCCCTGGCTACTTTTATGCACCAACCGTATTGCGGGATGTTCCAATCGATTCACAAGCGATGAATGATGAGCCGTTTGGTCCACTGGCGTTAATAAACTCATTTACAACCTATGAAGAAGCGATCCGTGAAGCAAATCGTTTGCCATATGGTCTGGCTTCTTACGCTTACACAGCCAACATTAAAACTGTCCATGCACTTTCAAATGATATTGAAG
Source organism: uncultured Tolumonas sp. (assembly GCF_963676665.1). Taxonomy (NCBI): domain Bacteria; kingdom Pseudomonadati; phylum Pseudomonadota; class Gammaproteobacteria; order Aeromonadales; family Aeromonadaceae; genus Tolumonas; species uncultured Tolumonas sp. The sequence goes on along the minus strand of NZ_OY781368.1, from coordinate 17,156 downwards.
CTGGCATGCTTAGCATCAATCACATGGGCTTAAGTTTGCCGGAGCTGCATTTTGGTGGAATAAGAGATTCTGGTATCGGTTCAGAAGGTGGTCATGAAGCAATAAATGCTTACTTTGACACTAAACTCGTAACGGTAGCGGGTTAACGTGACGACAAATAAATCTGTAATCACCACTATCTGAACCAAAGACCAGACTAGTTTGAACAGCGAACAGTCGCTTAATTTAGTGTCCGCTGTTGTTAGTCTAGATCATCAAGGTTCGCCGTAGTAGCTATAAATATTGTTGCAAAAGACAACAGAATGCACCCGACGTCAAACGGATAGAATTACTGAGTCTGGCTCGGGAAGTTCATCAGGCCAGCATGGATTCCGCGGTGGCGCGTATAGTCGTTACGAAAGGCAAGCCAATATGGTGCTGGCTTACCGCGAAGCTCATGGCTAAGCAGACGCTGGTAGTTACCAGCAACCAACACATACCGTTTTCGTGTTCTGATTTGATCGGCAACACCCTGAAAAATTTCTACTTTAGACAAAAGCCACTCTTCCCACCTGATTACAGGCACAAAAAAACCAGCTTCCGCTGGTTTATTGTTGTATCTAAAGAATGGTGCGGAAGGAGAGACTCGAACTCTCACACCTTGCGGCGCCAGAACCTAAATCTGGTGCGTCTACCAATTTCGCCACTTCCGCGCTGTATTCTTTAAATGGGGTGGCTAATGGGGCTCGAACCCACGACAACCGGAATCACAATCCGGGGCTCTACCAACTGAGCTATAGCCACCATCGAACTGTGTTGCCTTACCACTCAAAGCGAACAACTAATTGTTGGTACGCCCTACAGGAATCGAACCTGTGACCCACGGCTTAGAAGGCCGTTGCTCTATCCGACTGAGCTAAGGGCGCACTGGAAGAAATGGTCGGTGATAAAGGATTCGAACCTTTGACCCTCTGGTCCCAAACCAGATGCGCTACCGGGCTGCGCTAATCACCGACTGTTGTTCTGTTGTAGGCGTCCGACAACGGAGGCGGATATTATAGATTCCCCCTTTGATCGTCAAACTCTTTTTAATGAAAAAGAGTTGAGTGTTCAGATATTAAACGACTAAGGTAAGCGGTTGTTTATGCGCTAACCTTATTGTAAAAAAAATGCGACAATATGCCCTAGCAAAGCAAGGTGAGTGGAAGGTATGTCTGCAAAAATCATTGATGGAAAAGCGATTGCCCTGTCTGTGCGTCAGCGTGTAGCTGCCCGCGTCGCGGAACGAAAGGCAAATGGTTTACGAGCGCCCGGTTTATCGGTTGTATTAGTGGGCGAAGATGCTGCGTCACAGGTTTATGTCGGCAGTAAACGCCGTGCGTGTGAAGAAGTGGGCTTTATTTCCAGATCTTACGATCTCCCAGCAACGACCACGCAAGATGAACTTCTTGCACTGATCGATACATTAAATGTGGATCCTGCGGTAGACGGTATTTTGGTTCAGCTACCTCTTCCGGCACACCTCGATTCAACGCAAGTGATCGAGCGTATTGTTCCCGATAAAGATGTCGATGGATTCCATCCTTACAATGTCGGCCGTTTAGCCCAGCGAATCCCTGCCCTGCGCCCTTGCACCCCAAAAGGTATGATCACCCTGCTTGAAAGCACCGGGGTCGAATTAAAAGGCATGCATGCAGTGATTGTAGGCGCGTCAAATATTGTCGGTCGCCCAATGACGCTGGAGCTGTTACTGGCTGGTTGCACAACGACGACTTGTCATCGTTTTACCAAAGGCTTAGAACAATTTGTACGTCAGGCGGATATCTTGGCGGTTGCGGTAGGTAAATCAGAATTCATTCCTGGTGAATGGATCAAACCTGGTGCGATCGTATTAGATGTCGGTATTAACCGTTTATCTAACGGCACACTTGTCGGCGATGTGGAATATGCAACAGCGGCAGAGCGCGCCAGCTTTATCACACCCGTTCCGGGTGGCGTTGGCCCGATGACTGTTGCAACATTGATTGAAAATACACTGCAAGCTTGTGAGCAATACCACAGCTAAGTTGTGTAGATAACATGATATAGAGGGCTGAACTGTTTCAGCCCTCTTTTTATTTAATGCGGGTTATTTACTGCTGGTTATTTACTGACGGGAAAGTAATTTCAACGATGAGACCATGTGGTTCATGATGGTTTTCAATACGCAGTGTGGCCTGATGCAAAGCGCAGACTCTGGCCACAATATTTAACCCGAGCCCTACCCCATTGCCTCGTTGATCAAAGCGTTGGAATGCATTGGTTAATGAAATAATTGCCGTTTCATCAACACCAGTGCCAATATCCTGAATACGCAATTGCGGGCAACCGTTTACTTCTGATAAATGAATGGTCACCGCCGAACCACTATCCGCATATCGGTGGCTATTCTCGACTAGATTCCTTATCAACATACGCAATAAAGTCTTATCGCCGATAACCATCATTGAATCAGGAAGATGCAAAATTATAGTTTGCATACGAGGCCGTAATAACTCGGTAAGTTCATGTTGAACAGGTAAGATAACTTCTTGAACCAAATCAACCTGAGTTTGCAGCCCCATAACCATTTGTTGCTCTAAACGCGCCATAGTCAGTAATTGTTCGATGGTATGTTGCATACCATCAAGACGCGCGATAAGCGGATCAATTTCAGCCGGATGCTGTAATGCTAATAACTCAAGGTTTAACCGAATTCCGGCTATTGGCGTTCTGAGTTCATGTGATACATCAGCGGTAAATTGACGCTCTCGTTGAAAAGCTTGCTGAAGTTTCTGCATTAAACCATTTAGTGCGCCAGTGATGGCTTCCACTTCGGTACTACGTCCCCCCACATCAAAGGGTTGCCATTGTTCCACACTGCGTTCTTGTAATTGGTCCGTTAATTTTTTTAATGGCGCGACGATCCAATTAATCATGAACCACGCAACCACTAAACTGAGTAAAAACTCGATGGCTGTTGGTACCAACAACGCATTCAACATCTCTCTGTTTGTACCATGTAGCAGATGTAATGTTGATTCAGGTTGACCCAGACGACGTAATGTACGTTCTAATAATTCCCGATCTTCGTGCAGTAACCAGGCAATGGTGATGGTTTGGGTAATAAAAATGATAGTACCCAAACTAATTAATAACCGCCGGGATAAACTACTCTTCTTGTTGTTCAAGTCGATAGCCCTCACCCCGAATAGTTTTAATCGTGCCAGCACCAATTTTGCGCCGTAGATGATGGATATAAACTTCCAGCGTGTTGGAACCAATATCATCATGCCAATCGTAAAGGTCTTGCTGTAAGCGATCGCGTTGTACCGTTTTGCCCGGATGTAACATCAAGCGTCGTAGAATGGCATATTCCATTCGTGTGAGCGTCAATTCTTGTTCGTTTAGCCACACCTGATGATGTGTCATATCTAGTTTCAATGAACCGAACAGCAGTGAATTTTCTGTTTTCTCAAAACGACGCCGCATTAATGCTCGTACCCGCGCCAGCAATTCAGCCAAAGCAAATGGTTTGATCAGGTAATCATCCGCACCTTGATCCAAACCTTTTACTCGCTCATCTAACGAATCACGAGCAGTTAAGATTAAGACCGGCAACTTACAGCCTTGCTGCCGCCATTGTTTTAACAGCGTTAATCCATCACCGTCCGGCAGCCCAAGATCGAGGATAATCAACTCATAATCATCCAATGTATGTTGTTGCGCTGTTTTTATACTGGTTGCTACATCACAACAATATTGCTGTTGTTCCAGCGCTTTTTGTAACCCGCCCAGCAACAATGCATCATCTTCTATCAATAAAATCTTCATTTTATATACACCATAGCCAACTAACTATTTGTAAATAGGCGATTATTTGCTATTACTGATAATATCAACTATATCCCTTATGGGATGTGTTATGTCTTTTTGTAAAATATATTTTCCGGAGAACACCAAATTGAAATTATCCTGGCTGCTCCCCGCATATACATTCATCGCGCTGGCTAATGCGGCGCCAATGCCATTAACTTTTCTGAGTGAACAAAACCCACCAGTGAATTATGAAGATGATCGGCAAAAAGCCGCTGGTTTTTCGGTTGAGTTACTTAAATTAATTTGGCAGCAGTTGGATGAACCACAACAACCCATCAAATTTTTACCCTGGGCGCGCGCTTATTATATCGCGCAAACTGAACCAGGCAGTGTGTTGTTTGCCACCTCACGCACGGCAGATCGTGAAAATATGTTTAAATGGGTTTGCCCGATCAGTACGGCTGGTGTTGCACTCTTTCGACGAAAAAAAGACAATTTCGATCTAACCTCAACGTCTGCCATTAATGATCTGACTATTGGCGTTATCCGCTCGGACATTGCTGAAGATGTTGTTATTGCAAAAACCTACAATAAAAGTCGGTTAGTCAAAGCCCGAAATACCGAGCAACTGATTCGGCTGTTACAGTCAGGAAAAATTGACATGATTGCAGCTTATGAACCCGTCGTTTATGCCACCATACAACAATTGGGTTTAAGCCCTGTCGATTACCCTAAAGAATTAGTTTTGCAACGAATGACCGATTGTTTTGCATTTAATCGTACCACCAGCGATAACGTGATCAATAATTACCAAAAAGCCTTAGCTAAAGTCCACGAAAGTGCGGAATACCGCAAGCTAGTCAATCAATACCATATGTTGGATTTTAAATAAAAAAGGCCGGCCTGTTTGCTTCGGCCAGCCTTTTTACCAAGTGTTGGAAATAAATTAGGGGCTGTTGATCTTTCGAGGTGAATTATTGAGCGGCATGGCGAATTGATATAATCACTTTCGCCAAAAAACAATCCACACCAAACCACCATGCCTCGAATAATGCTAACAGATGAATACTGGTTAAAGCTATCCAGACTCCTGCTTGAAACCGGACGTGTCTATAACAAACCGGAACACCGTATGACGCTTGAGGGTATTTTGTACCGAATGCGTGTCGGTTGTCCGTGGCGCGATATCCCCAGTGCTTTTGGCGACTGGAACACGATTTATCGTCGTTTTAATCTTTGGTCGAAAAAAGGCGTTCTTCTTCAATTGTTCACAGCACTGAAGCAATCACCTGATTTTGAATGGGAATTTATTGACGGCAGTATTGTTAGAGCTCATCAGCATGCCACTGGGGCATCAACACATGAGAGTGAATCGATTGGTAAAAGCCGTGGTGGAAATACAACGAAAATACATTTAGCCGTGGACAGTTATGGTTTACCCATTGATTTTCTGCTTACCGGTGGTGAGGTTCACGACAGCAAAGCGGCACCAGAATTGATAGCGTGTTTACCGGATGCCGATTTTGTGGTGGCCGATAAAGGTTACGACAGTGAACTCATCCGGGAATTGGTCAGGAAAAAGAACGGTAAACCAGTGATCCCCAGAAAATCGAATTCAAAGGTCGGTAATGCCGATATCGATTGGTGTTTATATAAATATCGGCATTTAGTCGAGAATGCGTTTGCGCGACTGAAACATTATCGCGCCATCGCAACGCGATATGACAAATTAGCACGAAACTATGCCAGCACGCTGGCACTGGCGTATTGCATGATGTGGCTACCGATGTGAAAGGTATGAAATTTCGTCAGCAAAGATCAACAGGCCCTAGCTCTTACGACGCCAAGTCGTGCCCTGCGCACCATCTTCCAGCACGATACCCATCTCGGTTAATTTGTTCCGCGCTTCATCGGCTAATGCCCAGTTTTTGCTGGCGCGCGCGTCATTACGGGTCTTGATCAACAGTTCAATTTCCGCAACATCATCCGCAACAGCGGCAGCTCCAGATTGCAGGAATTGCTCCGGTTGTTGTTGCAGCAGACCTAACACACCGCCAAGACGACGCAAGCAAGCCGCTAAAGCTGATGCATCAGAAGCTGATTCTTGTTTGGTACGGTTCAGATCACGCGCCAGATCAAACAACACGGAGTACGCTTCCGGTGTATTGAAGTCATCATCCATCGCGGCTTTGAAACGTTCATCAAACGGTGCTGAAAGCGCTGCTTGCTCCTGACCTTCCTCAACACCACGTAGTGCCGTGTATAAGCGTTCCAGCGACGCGCGTGCTTGCTGCAGGTTGAGATCAGAGTAATTCAACGGACTGCGGTAATGACCAGACATCAGAAAGTAACGTACTGTTTCAGCATCATAAACTTTCAGCACATCACGGATAGTGAAAAAATTGCCCAGTGATTTCGACATTTTCTCTTCATCGACCATCACCATACCGGAATGCATCCAGGTATTTACATACGGAGTGTGATGCGCACAGCAGCTCTGAGCGATTTCGTTTTCATGATGCGGGAATTGCAGATCGGAACCGCCGCCATGAATATCGAAATGATGCCCCAGATGTTTGGAGTTCATCGCGGAACATTCGATGTGCCAACCAGGGCGACCCGCACCCCATGGTGAATCCCACATTGGTTCACCCGGCTTCGACATTTTCCACAATACAAAATCCATCGGATTGCGTTTACTTTCTTCGACATTGACACGCGCACCGGCCTGCAGTTGTTCGATGTCCTGCCCCGACAAACGGCCATATTCAGGGAAACTGTCGATGGAAAACAGCACATCACCGTTATCAGAAACATACGCATAGTTCTGCTCAAGTAGTGAGTTCACCAACGCAATAATTTCACCGATATGCTGAGTCGCTCGCGGTTCGATATCCGGGCGCTGTAATTTCAGTGCATCGAAATCAGCGTGCATTTCGGCGATCAGACGTTCGGTTAATGTATCGCAGCTTTCCGCATTTTCGGCGGCACGCTTGATAATTTTGTCGTCAACATCGGTAATGTTGCGCACAAAGGTCACGTCATAACCGAGGTAACGTAAATAACGCACGACCACATCGAAAGCAACAAATGTGCGGCCATGACCGATATGACATAAATCGTAGATAGTGACACCACAGACATACATGCCCACTTTACCGGGCTGGATTGGCTTAAATTCGTCTTTCTGGCGAGTCAGGGTGTTGTATATCTTCAGCATAATGTCACCGTATCGAATAATAATGACGACATTCTAAAGAAGTGAGCTACAGATTGCACCTTTGGTTTCCTTTCACTTTGCATGGTGTTAGCAACAAAAGAATCTGAGGGTTCAGTAACCGGGATTTAACATGTTGCTTTTGTGTCATCGCTGCATAAGCTAGAATCAGCAAACAAATTATCAAGAGGCGACCTCATGTCTATTACCCTGCACACTAATCTTGGCGATATCACTTTGGAACTGTTTAACGACAAAGCACCAGTTACTGCAGCAAATTTCCTGCAATACTGCCGTGATGGCCATTACAACGGCACTATTTTCCACCGTGTTATCGATGGTTTCATGATCCAGGGTGGCGGTTATGCGCCAGGTTTTGAAGAAAAAGATACCCGCGCTTCTATCAAGAACGAAGCAAACAACGGTCTTTCCAATAAAGTAGGCACCATTGCGATGGCGCGTACCCAAGAGCCACATTCTGCTTCTGCGCAATTCTTTATCAACGTGGCTGACAATACCTTCCTTGATTTCAAATCTGAATCAATGTCTGGTTGGGGCTACTGTGTGTTTGCGCAAGTCACCGACGGTATGGACATCGTTAACAAGATCAAAGCCGTGAAAACGGGTCGTTACGGTATGCATCAGGATGTACCGAAAGAAGACGTTGTTATCGAAAACGTGACTATCGCTGAATAATCAGTCTGCCATACCGTATTACTGCGGTATGGCTCTTTTAATGAATTCTCATGACGAAACTTTTTATTGCTGATCTGCATCTCAGTGAAGCCCGCCCTGACCTGACTAACGCCTTTATTCATTTTTTAGCCACCAAAGCTACGCAGGCTGATGAACTGTATATTCTCGGCGATCTGTTTGAATTCTGGATCGGCGACGATGAGCAATCGCCATTACAACAACAAATCACTCACGCTTTAAAAACACTGTCCGAGCAGGGCTGCCGGTTATTCTATTCTCATGGCAACCGGGATTTCATGATCGGAAAACGATTTGCCCGGGAATGCGGCATGACGCTGTTACCACCGATCTACCCTTGCGAAATGGCCGGTGAAAGAACGTTATTGTTGCATGGCGATCAGCTGTGTACCGATGATGAGGCCTATCAGCGCTTTCGGCGCATCACCAGCTGGCCTTGGTTGCAGTGGGTATTTTTACATTTGCCGTTATCACGTCGGGTCAAGATTGCGCAACAAATCCGGCAAGGCAGCCACAAAGGTAAGCAACAAAAAAGTCGCAGCATCATGGATGTGACGCCAGGCAGCGTGAATGATTGTTTTGAACAACATCAGGCAACCTTGATGATTCATGGACATACGCATCGACCAATGATCCATGAATTATCATTGAATAATGGTCAAAAAGTCCGCCGCATTGTACTGGGCGATTGGAATACCGATCTCTGGTATCTGCAAATTGATGATCGGGATATCAATTTAATATCACAACCGATCACCAGCGCTGAATAACAAAGACGGGCCTTGATTGCCCGTTAGCTCACATCCGTTTTATTCAAACCATAATCACGCAATTTATTCGCTACCGCAGTATGCGAAAGGCCTAATCGTTGCGCTAATTGACGGCTGGAAGGATAAAGCGGATAGAGCCTCTCGAGCATGAGCCGCTCAAAGCGTTTTGTGGCTTCCGGCAATGAACCTTCAAACCACTGCTCAGCCGCTGATTCATGGGCATCCATCAACGGTAACCGCAGCATATCAGGCGTCAGTTCCTCGCCTTCCAGCAAGGTTAACGCTTGATACAGGGCATTTTTCAGCTGGCGCACATTCCCCGGCCAGGGATAACTGTTTAAGAACTCGGTCATCGAACGGGAAAAGCGCGGACGACGGCGTTGTAGCTCATCACTGATGCGGCTACAAAACTGTTGTGCCAACGGCATGATATCAGCTAAGCGTTGCCGCAATGTTGGCATTTCCAGCGTTAAAACATTGAGGCGGAAAAACAGATCTTCCCGAAACAGCCCTTTGCGCACTTGCTCTGCCAGTGATTTTCGTGTGGTGCAATAAAGCCGGACATCGACCGCCACCTCGCTTTCCTGCCCAACACGATGGAAACGACCATCTTGCAGCACACGCAATAATTTACTTTGCAGCAGCGGTGACATTTCAGCGACCTCATCCAGCAGGAAAGCACCGCCACTGGCTTGTTCCAGCAAGCCCATCTTCCCCGGCCAGTCCGGCCCAAATGCACCGGCAGCAGAACCAAACAATTCATGTTCTGCCACATCGTCGGGTAATGCCGCGCAATTCAATGTCAACAGAGGGCCATTGGCCCGTAAGCTGGCTCGGTGGCAAGCCCGCACCAACATCTCTTTACCTGATCCAGTTTCACCCATGATCAGTAAGGGTTGATCTTGCATCGCAAAACGACGCGCCTGATGTAATAACTGCTGCATGAGCTGACTTTCAGCACAGAAGTATTCAAAGCTGCTGTCGTCATAACTGTGCAATAAATTAAAGTGATGTCCTACCCGTCGTGCAGATTTCAGCACCACAACCGCACCTGCTAAATGGTCGACACCTTGTGAGTCAGGAATAGAGATCGGCAGAATGTCTGCCAGAAACTCTTCACTGGCAAAAATCAGTTTGCAGGTTTCCGGCTGTGGGTTACCCGATGCAAACCATTGCAGAAAAGCAAAGCCTTTAAGAAAACTGCCGGCCTGCACCCCTTGTATATCTTTCAGTGATAACCGAAGAATATTCAGCACTGCGTCATTGGCTTGCGTCAAGCGACCTTTAATATCGAGCGCAAATACCAAATCAGGCAACGCCTTCATCAAGGCTTTAATTTCGTGATGTTCGCGCTCTGAAGGCATATATGCGACCGTTTTTACGTCGGTCACACCCGCAATACGGCGTAGATCAGGTAACAGTTTCTGCAAGTTGGCAAAATCGACATCGGGCAGATGCAGATAAATAATTCCCGCCACATCAATTTCGATGCCGCGCAAATCGATTTGGTTATCTTCTAACTGTGCTAGCAGCTCTCTGGTTAGCCCTAATCGATCTTCACACGTTACTTGCAGCCGCATTGATTGTTTACCTTTTTACCGATCTGAACAGTGATTATACGGATGAGCAGGAAAACCGCCTAGTGCGATGATTTTTTCACAAAAAAGCATTGACCACATATGCCCTTTGACCTAGAGTAGCGCCCGTCGAAAGGGTAATACGCAGTGCGTTTCCCGTAGACGAAAATATGGTGAGGTTTCCGAGTGGCTGAAGGAGCACGCCTGGAAAGTGTGTATACGGCAACGTATCGAGGGTTCGAATCCCTCCCTCACCGCCATCTTTTCTTACTGATTTGTAAGCAAAATTTCAAATTGAACATCTGATGACTTAGCAAGTGGGTCAATTAGGTGAGTCAATCATGTTTCTGATCAAGAATCGACACGGTGTTTATTACACCCGCATGCCTCTCCCGAAGTCACTTCGGGATCAAGATCTCCAGTTCTGTATTCGCGCTTCACTCCAAACCAAAGAACGCAGAATAGCTATCAGCCGTAATTTGGCCATGGCCGCGCATTTGCGCGAACTGATCGCACAGATCGATACCCGTGCTGATACCTCTCCTCGCAGTTTCCAAAAATGGATCCGCAACGAAATTGCGGTGTTTCGCCAGCAAGGCTTCTGTTTCTCCCCGTCCCATCAATCGGTTAGCGCGCCACAGGACTTTCCAGCCCCCAGTGAGCTGCCACCCAGCGGCATGCCGCTTAAACAAGCGCTAGAGGCATTCCTGACCGCCAAGGCATGTGAAGGTATTCAAAACAAATCCATTCAGCAGCTACGCTTGCGTGTTGGCGACTTAATTACCTGGATGAACGGTAAAAAATTAACAAAAGTCGACCAAATCACCCCGGTGCTCACGCAGGAGTACCGTAATCAGCTGCTACAGCAACCCAAAAGTCATAAAACCAAAACCAACTACCTAAATTCGGCGAAACAGTTTTTTGGCTGGTGCCTGACGTTGGGTTATTGCAGTTCGAATCCACTAACCGGCATCACCGCCGGGAAAAAAGCCGCCAAGAACCGCGCCGATACCGAACGTACCCGCTGGAGCAAAGCGCAAGTGTTGCAGTTGTTTACCTGTCTGCGTGTCAAACAGCAGCACAAATACAAAAAACTCAAACCACAGGACTTCTGGGTGCCGTTGTTGTGTTTGTATGGCGGATTACGACCGTCTGAAGCCTGCCAGCTCAAAAGCCAGAATATTCAGTGTATTGACGGGATCTGGTGCATGAAAATCGAAGCCGGTGAAGCCGATGGAACGCTAAAGACCGAAAATGCCTATCGCACGGTCCCACTGCACAGTGCACTGTTACAACATGGCTTTCTGGAGTACGTCACGGCGCGTAAAAGGCATAAATACCTGTTTGATGATAAACCCTTTGGACCGGATGTCGATTGGTCACACAACCTGCTCATCCGCTATGCACGTCACCTGACACACGCCGGTATTATCGGTAAAGGTCGCCCAACGGTGTATGGATTACGCCACACCTTCATTGATGAATTACAGCAAGCGGATGTAGCTGAGCATATCGTGGCGGAATTGGTGGGGCATTCCAAGCAAGGCATTACCTTTGGTCGTTATGGTAAACGCGTGAATTTGAGCCTGTTGCAAGAAAAAATCGAGCTGTTTCCTGCGGATTTCATTCAATTGGATGAATTATATGAAAAAACAAATAACATTTTATAAAATATTTATGTGATCTAAATCACATAATATGCAAATAGTTTATATTGTTTGATATAAAGAGCTTAATCGCAAGTCATTGATTTTATTGATAACAGCATAGTTATTGGATGGTAATAGATAGAAATATCTAAAAAAACTAATAATATATCCTTATATTTCAGTGCTTTACTGTTTTCATGGTATAGACAACACAAATATCTTTTGCGTATAGTCACCTCAAATAAATTGAGGAAGAGTTATGACGAATGAAAAATATCAACCAACAACCCTAGCGGAGGCGATTGATTTTAAATTAACGTTGATGGCGAGCAGTAATAACCAGCGCATCACCATTGATAAAGACAGTGGAAAATTACGTGGCATGAAGGAATTTCACTTTCGCCGTCGTGTCCGGGATCTACATCCTCGTGCATTTGGTGAGATTAAATTTGCCGAATTAACACAGTCGAATATCGACTTATTTATTGCGGATTTGACAACCATACGGCATTACGCAAATAGCACGGTTAATCAGTATCTGGGCTTTTTACGTGACATCATGCAACGCGCGTACAATGACGGTGTCATTGCACATGATTTTATGGCCAACAAGCGCAATTTACCCCGTGATGATGAATCCATAGCCGATCCGTTTACCGTCAATGAGATCCAACGCTTGCTGTCGAAAACGAAAAAGGAACAGTATCCAGTAGAAACCGCCTTGATCCAGTTGAATATTTGCACTGGACTGCGGATAAGTGAGCTGTTTGCGATATCGCGGGAACACATCAATTTGATTGAAAAGACGCTGACGGTGCAGTACGCCGTCGTTGAAAAAGCCTATAAGATCCCCAAAACCAAATGTTCCAAACGCACAATCCCTCTCAATCAACAAGCGATCGAGGCGATCCAAGTGTTAATGGCCCACACAGAGAAACGTTCCGCAACATCATCGCTGATCGACACCAACGACCGGAGCAAACCACGCAAAGTAGCACTGCATCTATTGGCATTGAACACACGGACAAAGCAGTTTTACGTGGATGATCAGGACTTTCGTGACCGCTTTTTTAAGCAACACTGTCAGGAATGCGGCGTGCGTTATCGCCCACCCAGTCAATTGAGACACACTTATGCCAGCCAAATGATCACCGCAGGCATGCCCATAGCGATGATCGCTCGAAATATGGGGCATGTAGATGTTGACATGGTGACCAAGCGTTATGCCAAAATCATTGATCAAAATGTCTCGCCAGCCCATGTGAAACGTTGCGAAGATGTCTTCTTTGAGATGACCCAACCCGTGGGTTATGTCACGCCGAAACCATCTCATAAACACAATGAGTTGGATGAGGAAGAGCTAGCACTGGTAATTCAACACCGACAAATGAACGTGAAAGCGCAAAAGAATGGACTGAGGGTAACACTGACCTTTATGTAATAACCAACCTATACATTTCTCAAGCCGGCATGAGATTGATAGATGAAACTAACACAAACACCAAAATCTGAAAAAATTTGGTTCATCATCGCAACAGCATGAATATCCAAAAAAGCCAATAATCGCTTAAGTCGTTGTGACTATAAATATGAGAGACATTTAAGCAATAGATATTATTCAAGCTTAAAATTTTTACGGTTAATTTTATTAAGTAATTATTAAAAAACAAAGTATAACCAATAATTCGCAGACTGTAAAAGCAAAGTAAAATCAGCAAAAACAAGCTTGCAAACCAAGAGTGCAAAATAAATTTAATTCGCAATATTTATAAATTAAAAAATAAGAGTTACTCCAAATGTATTTTTATTACTTATTTGGCTAGCAAGCAGGTTTCTATAGTTACTTTACGTAACTATAGAAAATATTACTTGATATCCGCTCCCGCAGATATGATATAATTGAAATAAAAGAATAAATAATTACAATAACATTACGGGAAATAACAGCATGAATAATAACTATAATGATCCATTTGCTAATTCAAGACCAAGAAACAAAAGAATTATCATTACTGGTAATTTAAAAAGAACAAACAGAGAAACCACCAACTTCAATAATATAGAACTCGGCATTGCCGAAAAAGCACGTATCGCTTGGGGATACGATGACATGTCATCCTTCCTCCGCGCCCTAGCAACCAGTACACTAGAACCGCCTGAATTAAAGATACCAGAAATAAATAATGAAATAGCTGAAAAACTTAATACTGTATTTTCTGAAGTAACTTTACTCATTAATGAGATAGATAAGAATCACAACTCTAAGAAAGAAGAAAACATAAAAATTACTTTACAAAATCTCTTTACTTTAATGGAACTGATATCACTGGTTAGGCAAGAACTGTACGGAAATTTAGATAAAAACACACTCTATAATTTTGCTATCCACACATTCACCAATGATGAATTAAAAACCATCGCGGCAAATATATTGGAGAATAGAAATGATAAATGAAATTATTAGCTGTAAAAATAAATCAGGGAACCGTGCAGATGCTAAACATATGATTGAATATGTTTTTGGCCTAACAAAAGAGCATATTAAATCAACCTCCATTGACAATAGTGTTAACTATATATGCTCAAGTTTAATCAATCTACCTGATCCAACACTAGTATTTAATGGCGATGAATTCCAGCGAATACCCGCACATAATGCAAATATATCTGGTTTTATTCAGGATATTGAAAAACAAGCATCCCTAAATCCTGCCGTTAAAACCCCATTTAAACATTTTATCATTTCCCTCCCCTGTGGGGAGGAATTAACCCATATTCAGTGGCAAGATGTCGCCAAAACTTTTATGAAAGAAATGGGCTATCAGCACTGTAAATACATAGTCACTAAGCATAATGATACCGATAACCAACACATACACATTGCAGCTTGTACTGTACAAAATGTACTCCGTCATCCCGTTGTAAACCAGTGGCAAGAAAAGGTTAAAGCCACAAACCTGATGCGCACATTTGAAATCAAATATGGACTGCAAACGGTTGTTGACCCTTTTGATGGCAAACGCATCAATAACAAGGAGCGTTTTCCCATAAAAGATCAAATGAGGATTTATATCAACGCAGCGATCAAACGATGTGCTCAATCCGGCAATGACTCACTTCCCGACCTGATTAAGATCCTCGGTAAAATGGATATCCATTGCTACATCCAATTTCAAAACGGCAAAGCAAAAGGCATTTGCTACCGGTTCAATGAAATGAGTGTGCCAGGAGGAAAGCTGGGCGCTAATCGCCGATATACTTTGCCTGGTCTGATTGAACAAGGCATCACGTATATCCCTGCCCGCGACAACCCAACACTGGAATATACAAACAAGACAGAAAAAGAAAACCGTCCATTTGCACCCCGCGAGTTGCCAGATGTATCACCAACTCAACAAAGCAGTAAGCCCCCTGCTCTTCCACCCATGGCCAGCGGATATAGTTACTTTTATCTCTGTCTCCAAATATCCAAATCCAAAGTCCGGTGCTTGAAAACAAAAACGCGAAGGCCAAATTACATCCGTTCTAACGGTATCAATGCTGTATTGTTTTACTTGTGTAAGACCAAGGCAGAGCGAGATCAGCTAAAACTTATTCAGACCATATTTCAACTATTTTCAGCCATATTTGGGTTAGATCAGGATTTAAACGAAGTTGAACCGCATTTAGAAACTGATCTGATGCTAGAAAGTTATAGCGACTGGAAAGCATTAACACGATTTGAAGATGCAACCGCTGAGAGCTTGACGTTGCCATCAGCGTTACAAACTCCACCTGCTGATATTTACATCAGATCCAGCATGAAAACCATGCACCAAGCTCGAAAAGAAAAATATGAAGAATTAACTTATTAAACTAAATCTCAGAGCAAGGAATGCGCTTGCTTCACGATCGAGCTTACAAAAAAAATCGAGAACCTGATGATGGGGTTCTCTTTCTGTGGAAGAGCAAAATGGCTACCTTCCAGCTTGCTGGGCTAAGAAATATAAGCTACTGACTCCATACCACATTGAAAATAATAATTTTATATTCTAATTCCCCCACAGGAATCAAATTAAAATCCATTCAGAACAACCAGTCTCATTATGAAGCCAGCCACAACTGAAAGTTGGATACACCTCTCACTGGTGACTGCGTTTTAAAGGCCCATTTCATTTATTAACTTATTGCAGAAAACTATCACAACATAAAGCTGAAAATTTTCTGAACTGGATTTTGTTAGTGTGAAGTTGTTTTAGAAAAAATATTCATGACCATAACGCCTAATATTATCAAAGCCATACCTAATACTGCGGCCATATCCAATTTTTGACCAAGAAAAAACCAGCCAACAGATGAAACAAGTACAATACCGAGCCCTGACCATATCGCATATACAATTCCAACTGGGATAGTACGTATTGTCAATGAAAGAAAGTAGAATGCGATACCATACCATTGAATCCGCCTACCGTAATAACATGTGAAATTAATTTGACAGTTTCATTTTGGAGAGGGCATCCTGAATGATGAGTTATTTTGATAACCAGCCCTGTTGCGCCTGCAAGAACAAGTTTACTTAACCTGTTTGATTTTTGTTTATGCTATACCCGTAAAACGGGTCCTTTAAGTAAAGGCTTAAGGTCCCGACATCAACCAAGATCAAAATGTTTGCCATAAAACTGAGTTAATTTAGTCATAAGCCTAACTGACATATTCTGGTTTCCAGTAGGTTTCGATAACAACCGTTCCCAAATAGCTCTTTAATATTTTAAGTGTCTACTAAAAATTAAGTGGATATGTAAATCAGACTACATTGCCATTTCCAGAACCTGTCTCACCGGACGCTTATAAAGGTAATATTCACTTCATATTTTTAAGACCAGCAACACAACTCCACCACCGATCATTGCGATACCACACCACTCACGAAATGATGGGTGTTCTTTTAGAAATAACACCGAAAAAAGCGCAACCAAAACCAGACTGAATTTATCAACCGGTGCAACCTTAGAGGCATCACCCATTTTTAGCGCACGAAAATAACAGACCCAGGAAGCCCCTGTCGCTAGACCAGAAAGGATCAAAAAAATCCACGTCTTAGGTGATAAATCGAAAGGATTACTCCATTTTCCCGTCCAATAGATAAAACCGGCTAATACAACAAAGATAACAACAGTACGGATCAAGGTTGCTAGGTCTGAGTTGACGCCAGCGATCCCGATCTTGGCGAAAATAGCCGTAAAGGCTGCAAATACGGCGGACAATAAAGCCCAAATAAACCAATTTTCTGTCATTAGATTGACCCTGTTTCGTTTTAATTTAATACAGGTTAACGGCTAAATATCATCAGACAAAATGATTAATTACGATATTTTTATATTTTCAGTGTGCGCTAAGTTTCTGCTTTTAATCTTCTCATCACGCAAATTCC